>JAZLCV010000037.1:0-23578 GCA_045614365.1 Eubacteriales bacterium
CCTCTCCCGATGCAAAAGCCGCAGGAATCAGTGATACAATCATTGCCAGAGATAATACTGTTGCTAAAAACTTTTTCATAATCGTTTCTCCTTTAAATAGAATTTGTAATACAATTATACAACTACGCAAAACCCAATTCAAACAACATCGTTACAAAATCGTATCATTTTTCCATTGCAAGTATGACAAATTTATGGTAAAATCATATCAAACAAAAGAAGGCGGTGAATATTTTATGATACTTCCGCAAATCCGATCTTCGGAATTACTAAAAGGCGATCTTCCTATCAACATTCTGACAGACTGCAAGAGAGAGCAGCATAACATGCATCTGCACAACTATACTGATTTATATTATGTTCTTTCCGGTTCGCTGACCTTCACGGTTGACGGACAGGACTTTACACTTACATCCGGAAGCTGTGTTTTTATTCCACCGTTTACTCCGCATATGTCAAGCTCTCTTGATTCAGACGATACCCCTATAATAATCTCCGCATCCTTCTTTGACAGTTTTCTGACCTCATATGGCTACGACTACTTTTCATATATCAGAGATATGGTAAACCTTGAAGGAAGAAAAATCAGAATTTTCAGCAAGTTTGCCGGTAAAAAGCTTGAACTTGCAAATTCGATTGTAAAAAGCATTTCCGCAGAATTTCAGCGTAAGCAGGATATGTCTTTAAAAACGCTTGCAGACCTTCTTGCAGATTTTCTCAGCCTTTTATGCGAGAGCGAGCATAAAGAAAAAATCCGCATAAGCGAAAGCCTTCGTGACAGGACAGGAGCTATCACCCTTGCGGTAAAATACATTGCAAATAACTTTAACGAAAAACTTACTATAGAAAAACTTGCTCAGCTTTCCGCTATGTCACGCGCTACATTTATCAGAAATTTTGAATTAATTTGCAAGATGCCCGTTTCAAGGTTTATTTTTCTACGAAGAATAAGTAAAGCGGCAGGTATGCTTCTTTTAACCGAGATGTCTCTTTCTGAAATAGCGAAACAGGTGGGACTCACCAACAAAGCACGGTTTTGCACGGCTTTCCAAGAGGTTTTTGGCATAACCACAACCGAATACAGAAAACAAAACCGACCAAAAGAATTTAAAAGCAAATATTATATAGACCATTATTGGAGCTGGCTTGAAGATTATAACGAATGACTCTGATACAAAAACTAACCAACAAACAAAAAAGATGTACCGTGTGGAGATTTTACGCTCCGTCGGTACATCTTTTTACCTTATTTTACTTTAAGCCGAGGTCGGATCTGGATGCGATTGCTATTTTCTTGCCCTTAAAGGTTTCTACAAGCTTTTCTTCATCATTTGCCCGGAAAACCATATAGGCTTTTTCATCACCGCGACCAAGGATTGAATACATATATTCAATGTCAATTCCTGCATCCGAAATAACAGAAAGAACCTCAGAAAGACCTGCCGGACGATCCGGCACCGCAACAACACAGACCGGTGTCATTGTAAGAATATTTCCCTGTGCGAGAAGAATGGATGATGCACGCTCTGCATCGTCAACAATCATACGCAAAACGCCGTAATCGGTAGTTTCCGCAATAGATATTGCACGGAGATTTATGCCGTTTTCAGCAAGGAGACCGGTAACCTCTGCAAGCTGACCTGCGCGGTTTTCAAGAAAAACAGAAATCTGATAAATATTCATTTTCTTATACCTCCTTAAATTTTGCGCTTATCAATAACGCGGACGGCTTTGCCTTCACTTCGGGCAATCGTTTTTGGAGCGACAAGCTTTACCTTTGCCGCGATACCGAGCATTGCCTTAAGCGCGGAAACGAGACTTTTTTCCATTGCAGAAATTTTCGCAAGAGAATCGGAGAAGTTTTCCGGCGTCATTTCAACCATAACCTCAAAGGTGTCGGAGTTATTTACGCGGTCAACGATAATCTGGTAATTCGCCTGATATCCCTGTTCGAGAAGGACTGTCTCAATCTGCGACGGGAACACGTTTACGCCGCGGATGATAAGCATATCATCACTTCTTCCCATCGGCTTACACATTTTAACGTGAGTTCTTCCGCAGGAGCAAGGCTCACGGGTGAGAACACAGATATCACGAGTGCGGTAACGGAGAAGCGGAAATGCTTCTTTCGTAATGCACGAGAAAACAAGCTCGCCCTTACTTCCCTCCGGAAGCACTTCACCTGTTTCGGGATCAATAATTTCTGCAATAAAGTGGTCTTCGTTAATGTGCATACCGGTCTGTGCCTCACATTCAAAAGCAACACCGGGTCCGGAAATTTCCGTAAGACCGTAAATATCATATGCGCGGATGCCAAGCTCACGCTCAATATCGCGGCGCATTTCTTCACTCCATGCCTCTGCGCCGAAGATGCCTGCCTTAAGCTTTATTTTATCCTTTATTCCGCGTTCTTTGATAGATTCTGCAAGATAAGCGGCATACGAAGGAGTGCAGCAAAGAATCGTTGAACCGAGATCTTCCATAAACTGAAGCTGGCGGTCGGTATTTCCCGAAGACATCGGAAGCGTTAGACATCCAACCTTATGAGAGCCGCCGTGGAGACCGGCACCTCCGGTAAAGAGACCGTAACCGTAAGCAACGTGGCACACGTCCTCTTTTGTTCCCCCCACTGCAACGATTGCACGTGCGCAGCAATCTTCCCAAAGGTCAACGTCGTGCTGAGTGTAAAACGCCATAACGCGCTTTCCGGTTGTTCCGGATGTGGAATGAATTCTTACGCATTCAGACAAAGGCTTTCCTACAAGTCCGTAAGGATAAGCATCGCGAAGATCTGCCTTTGTTATGAACGGGAGCTTGTGGAGATCATCAACACCCTTGATATCATCGGGGGTTACCCCTTTTTCCTCCATCTTTTTGCGATAATACGGAACATTATCCCACGCATGCTTTACCTGATTTACAAGGCGCTCGCTCTGCCAAGCACGAATCTGCTCATATGAAGCAGTTTCAATTTCCGGCTGATAATATCTTTTTTCCATTAGATTCACGCTTTCTTTTATTTAGAATTTCTTCCGAGATTAAATGCCTTTTTATTCATTTCGAGGAACTTTTCCGGAACGCTTTCCTCAATCGCCTTCATCCATTCATCCACGGTTGCATCGAAGTAGTTTGACAACCGACCCATAAGAACGATGTTTACTGCCTTTGACGAGCCTGCCTCTTCTGCAAGAGAAAGAGCATCAAACGCATCAATATCAACACCTGCATCCTTCATTTTTCCGGCAAGGTCAGCCGGATACTCTGCTGCTCCCGTTATAACGGGCATCGGATTTATCTGCTGAGTGTTTGTTACAATTTTTCCGCCGGGCTTTAAAAACTCCGTCCAACGAGCTGCCTCTAAAAGCTCGAAGGATACGATGAAATCTGCCTCGCCGCGATCTATAATCGGAGAATAAACCTTTTCACCGTAGCGAACATATGTTACGACACTTCCTCCGCGCTGGCTCATACCGTGAACCTCGGAGACCTTGATGTCATATCCCTTTGTGAGCAAAAGACGTCCCAAAAGTTTTGAAGCGAGAAGGCTTCCCTGGCCGCCGACGCCTACTATCATTACATTTTTTGTTTCCATGGCTTAGTCCTCCTTCGGGGCGTGAAGTGCATCAAACTTGCAAAGCTGTTCGCAGACACCGCAACCTGTGCAAAGCGTATTGTCAATCTTCGCCTTGCCGTTTTCCATACTGATTGCCGGACAGCCAATCTTCATGCACATCTTACAGCTCTTGCATTTATCTGATTCAACAACAAGCGGTTTATTATGTTTTACATATTTGAGCAATGCACAAGGACGGCGGGAAATAATAACCGACGGCTCTTCTGCTGCAAGCTCTTCTTTTATTACTGTTTCACATTCTTTAAGGTTATACGGGTCAACAACGCGGACGCGGTTAATTCCCATCGCACGGCAAAGTGCTTCAAGATCAATCTTTGATGCAGGATCGCCTTTCAGGTTATAGCCGGTGGTCGGGTTCTGCTGATGACCTGTCATACCGGTGATTGAGTTATCAAGAATAATAACAGTTGAATTAGATGCGTTATATGCGATATTGACAAGGCCTGTCATACCGGAGTGCATAAACGTAGAGTCACCGATGACTGCAACGGTTTTTCCGTCGCTTGCACCTTCATTCGCTTTATTAAAGCCGTGAAGACCTGAGATTGATGCACCCATACAAATTGTACTGTCAAGTGCAGAAAGAGGCGGAACAGCGCCAAGCGTATAGCAACCGATGTCGCCGTGAACGGTGATTTTGTTCTTTGCGAGAGTATAGAACAGACCTCTGTGCGGGCATCCGGCACACATAACCGGAGGACGCTGTGGGATATCATCGGAAAGCTTTACACCACAAAGAGTTTCCTTTCCAAGCTTTTCAGCAACGAGATTCTGGCTGAATTCCCCGATGCAGGAGAAGATATCCTTTCCGGAGACCTCGATACCGAGATCTCTGCAATATTCTTCAACAAAGCTGTCAAGTTCTTCGACAACTATGAGCTTATCAACGCCTGCCGCAAAATCATTTATAAGCTTTGCCGGAAGCGGCCATATCATACCGAGCTTCAGGACAGGATACTTATCACCGCATACTTCCTTTACATACTGATATGAGGTTGATGAAGTGATAATACCTATGCTCTTATCGCTTCCCTCTTCAACGCGGTTTACAGATGCAGTTTCAGCAAACTGAGAGAGTGCCGCTGTGCGCTCCTCTACAACCGGATGGCGGCGCTTTGCGTTGCCCGGCATCATAATGTACTTTGCAGGTGTTTTTTCATATGTTTTTGAAACCTCAACACGATCGGAGGTTTCCACAACGCTTTGTGAGTGAGCAACGCGCGTGCACATTTTAAGAAGCACCGGTGTGTCGAACTTCTCGGAAATTTCATATGCAAGCTTCGTAAACTCTATCGCTTCCATTGAATCTGCCGGCTCAAGCATCGGAATTTTCGATGCCCGTGCATAATGGCGGGAATCCTGCTCGTTCTGCGAACTGTGCATTCCCGGATCATCTGCAACTGCGATAACCATACCCGCATTAACACCGGTGTAAGAAATGGTGAAAAGCGGATCTGCAGCAACATTGAGACCGACGTGCTTCATTCCGCAAAAGCTTCTCTTCCCTGCCATACACGCACCAAACGCTGCTTCCATAGCAACCTTTTCATTCGGTGCCCACTCGGCATACACCTCTTTATATTTTGCAACCATCTCAGTGATTTCGGTACTCGGTGTACCGGGGTAACTGGAAACAAAGCTGCAACCTGCTTCAAAAAGGCCGCGGGCAACTGCTTCGTTACCAAGCATTAACTTTTTCATTTGCAATATACCTCCTTAATTAATGTTCAATCGGATCGCCAATGGCATCCTTCTGAGAAACAACCACTTTTTTATCATAGCATAAGAAAACGTTATCAATATGCTCCTTTGACGGAACTTTTGTTACAAGACTTACTATCGGAACAATCACAAGACCGGCAATCATACAGAATGCGCCTGCGTTAATTGGTGACTGCAGAATATTCGGGAAATACGATTTAAAAAGGATGTTTGCAATCATAAACACCGTTGAGAAAACAAAGCATATCCAGACGGATGCCTTCGTGGTACGTTTCCAGCACAGACCATAAAGGAACGGAGCAAGAAAAGCACCGGCAAGCGCGCCCCACGAGATCCCCATAAGCTGAGCTATGAAGGTTACGCTTGACTTGTACTGCAAAATTGCGATAACAACGGAAATTCCGATAAATACAGCGATAAGGATACGCATAATAAGAAGCTGTGCCTTTTCACCCATATTCTTCACGACCGTTCCCTTTAAGAAATCAAGGGTAAGGGTTGAGCTTGATGTAAGAACAAGTGAGGAAAGAGTTGACATTGATGCGGAGAGAACAAGCACAACCACAACAGCAATAAGAATTGTGGGCAGTCCCTCAAGCATCGTCGGGATAACGGAGTCATAACCGTTTGCCGCAATGTCGATCTTATCGGAGAAAAGACGTCCAAAGCCACCGAGGAAGTAACATCCGCCGGCAACGACAAGCGCAAAAACAGTTGAGATAATCATTCCCTTATTGATTGACTTTTCACTCTTTATCGCATAGAATTTCTGAATCATCTGCGGAAGGCCCCATGTTCCAAGGGATGTAAGCAGAACAACACCGAAAAGATTTATCGGATCAGGTCCAAAGAATGAATTAAAAACACCGGGAGTTGAAGATACCGACGGATCAGTAACTTTTCCCAGTCCGTCAAGTGCGGCAAGGAAACCTCCCTGACTGTTAAGCACCGCCCCTATGACTGCGATAATACCGACAAGCATAATGATGCCTTGTATAAAGTCGTTTATCGCGGCTGCCATATATCCGCCGACAATAACATAAACAGCCGTAAGAACCGCCATTGCGATAACGCAGACTGAATAGTCAATATTAAACGCCATACCGAAAAGGCGGGAAAGACCGTTATAAAGAGATGCAGTATAGGGAATCAGGAATATGAAGATTACTGCAGATGCCGCAACCTTTAACGCCTTGCTGTCAAAACGTGCGGCAAAAAACTGCGGCATAGTTGCACTGTCAAGATGCTGAGTCATAACGCGCGTTCTTCTGCCAAGCACAGCCCACGCAAGAAGCGAGCCTAAAAGAGCGTTGCCGATACCTGCCCATGTTGCGGCAATGCCGTATTTCCAGCCAAACTGACCTGCATAACCGACAAACACAACTGCAGAAAAATATGATGTTCCGTACGAAAATGCAGTAAGCCAAGGACCTACACTTCTGCCGCCGAGAACAAAGCCGTCAACATTAGTCGAGTGCTTTCTGCAATAAACTCCGACGCCTATCATAACACCGAAAAATACAACAAGCATCGCTGATTTAATAAACAAATCCATATTTTTTCCTTCCTTCAGAATTTAAACTAAACCATAACAAAAGCATCAACCGGTAATCTGTGCCTCGACAAGACGACCTTTGCAGTATTTTTCACGCAGTACCGGCTTTTCGATTTTTCCGGTAGGGTTACGCGGAATTTTGTCAAAGAATATCTTACGAGGACGCTTGTATCTCGGAAGCTGATCACAGAAGGAATTTATCTCATCCTCCGTGCAGGACATTCCGTCTTTAATTTCGATTATCGCTGCACAAATCTCGCCGAGACGTGCATCCGGAAGACCGATAACGGCAACGTCCTTTATCTTTTCGTTTGAACGAAGGAAATCTTCTATCTGTACCGGATAAAGGTTTTCACCTCCGGAAATGACAACGTCTTTTTTTCGATCAACAAGGTAGATGAATCCATCTTCATCCTCACGTGCCATATCACCTGTATACAGCCAGCCGTTCTTTAAAACCTCGTTGGTTGCTTCTTCGTTTTTGTAATAGCAAAGCATTACGCCATCGCCACGGACAATAAGTTCACCGACATCACCGCGGGATACAGCATTTCCTTTTTCGTCAACGATTTTTGCTTCCCAGTTGTATCCGGGCTTGCCGATTGCCCCGACCTTATGTACGTTTTCAACACCGAGATGGACACAACCGGGACCGATAGACTCGGAAAGACCGTAGTTTGTGTCATACTGATGATGCGGGAAAACCTCAAGCCAGCGTTTTATAAGGCTTGGCGGAACGGGCTGTGCACCGATATGCATAAGACGCCACCGTGAAAGGAGATATTTTGATATATCTACCCTACCGGACTCAATCGCGTCGCGAAGGTCCTGCGCCCCCGGAACGAGAAGACATACGATTGAGCACTTTTCTTCCGTAACTGCGCGAAGAATCCACTCCGGCTTTACGCCGCGCAAAAGAACGGCACGGCTTCCTGAAAGAAGCGAACCGAACCAGTGCATCTTTGCACCGGTATGGTAAAGCGGCGGTATACAGAGGAACACATCGTCACGAGTCTGGCTGTGGTGATTCTGTTCTGTTTTGCACGCGCACACAAGCGAGCGGTGGTCGTGTAAAATCGCCTTCGGGAATCCGGTTGTACCGGATGAAAAGTAAATTGCCGCGTAATCATCTTCGCACAGTGCAACAGGCGGTGCACTTGATGAACAGAAGTTCATAAGAGATAAGCAATTTTCCGAATATCCGGGACCGTTATCACCAACAAAGAACAGCGTATGTACTCCTGCAAGGTCATCCGCAATAACGTCCATACGGCTTATAAATTCAGGTCCGAAAGCAAGAACCTCGACATCTGCAAGGTCAAGGCAGTATTTTATTTCATCGCTTGAGTAGCGGAAGTTCATCGGCACGGCAATACATCCTGCTTTGAGAATACCAAAGTAAATCGGAAGCCACTCTATGCAGTTCATAAGAAGGATACCGACCTTTGCACCGCGTGCTATTCCACGGCTTAAAAGAAGGTTTGCAAAGCGGTTTGCACGTCTGTCAAAATCCTTCCATGTTATCTCGCGGCGATACGGAGCGTCCTCTCCCGCGCTTTCGATGAGATTAAAATCCCACCACGTTGTTACCTTATCGCGCTCTTCCGAAGGATTAAGCTCAACAAGGCTTGTTTCCGCACCGTAAAGACGCGCATTTCTTTCAAGAAAATCAGTAATAACCATTTTAATTCTCCCTTTTTTGATTTTCGGCAAAAAACAGCAACGTCCTCTGCCGCAAAGCAGAGGACGATTTAAAATCGTGGTACCACCTCAGTTTACCGTGCAAAAGCGCGGCCTCATTGGTCAAGCTGTATCGGGCAAACCCGTCTTTGCCTACTGGAAGCGCTTGTTCGGCAAAGCCGCTCCGAAAGGTAATTCCGCGCACACGCATCACTGCCTTGCAGCAACCGACAGCTCTCTGAAGATTACGTTGCACACGTACTGAATTTCATCATCGCGTTATTATATATAAACATATGATGATTTATTTTAACATCATTCTGCCGTCAAGTCAATGGTAAATTTAAATTTTCGTCGAATTTTCCGACAAAATGCAGGAGGAGTTGCTTCCGAGAAGCAGCTTTCCTGCTTTTATCCGACAGTTACCGCAGGCAAGGTCAATTTTCATACTGTCTGAAAGCCTGAACAATCTGCTTTTTTCTCCGCGGTTTACGAATGCTTTTACCTGTCCGCGGGACACAACCAGAAAGTCACCCTTGGCATATTCCACACGGAACGGTGCGACAGCCATACAACCATTGCCCGTTTTTATTTTTCCTAAAGACCGGTAAAACTCAAGCAAGTCCTCATCGACGTTATCCCATGTGTAAAACTGTCTGTTGAACGGGTCTTCAAACCCCTGCATTCCGATTTCATCACCGTAATATATGCACGGTGAACCCGGGAACATATACTGAAGAATTGCCGCCCGGCGCAGACGTGATTTACCGAGGTTCAGCTCCTTTTCGTCAAGGGTGCGTGATGCGCGGAACTCTTTTGATTCATACGCAAGATTTCCGACCGAAAGCTCGTTTACGACACGGACTGTATCATGCGTACCTATGATGTTCATAAGGCAACACTGAGATATATCCGGATAGTTCTCAACAATTGACATAAGCGCCGCTTTTGCCTGCTCTGCCGGTATTCTGCCGCACAAAAAGTCAAGAATACAGTTTTTGAGAGGATAGTTCATCACTCCGTCAAGGATGCCATCTGTAAAGTATCTTTTATTTACACCATATGCTTTCTTTGTAGAGGCATCTTCCCATACCTCGCCTATAACAAGAGCTTCTTTGTTCTCTTTTCGCGCTCTGTTCTTTAACTGTTCTATAAACTCATCAGGAAGTTCATCGGCAACATCGAGACGCCAGCCGGAAACACCCGCCCGCATCCAGTGCGCGATTACGCTGTCTTCGCCGTTGATAATGTAATCGGTATAGTCGCGGTTTAGCTCGTTTACCTGAGGCAGGGTATCAATCCCCCACCACGACGGGTAATTCCCGCGTTCATCAATATCAAACCAGTTGCGGAACGGAGAGCTTTTATCTTTCCACGCACCGGTATTTTCTCCATATCTTCCTTCACGGTTAAAATAAATACTATCCGAGCCTGTGTGACTAAAAACTCCGTCGAGGATAATTCTCATCTCGTATCGCTTTGCCTCGCGGCATAAATCCGAAAGGATTTTTTCATTGCCGAAATGCGAGTCTATCTTTTTGTAGTCGGCAGTGTTATATTTGTGATTTGACCACGCTTCAAATACCGGGCTTAAATATATCGTTTTTACGCCCAGCGATTCAAGATAAGGCAGCTTTTCAATAACTCCCTCAAGGTTTCCTCCGTATATATCGCGGTTTTCTACAACACCTTTACTGTTCGGCTTAAAATACGGCATCTCGGCTTTATCTTTATGTACCGCAAAGAAAGCATCTTCAGAAAGCTCCGGAGATGTTGCCGCACGGTAAAAACGGTCAACAAAAACGTGATAGGTCACACCATCAGAAAACCACGACGGCGTGGTATAATCCAGTGACGCAACCGTAAGCTGAAAGCTTGATATGTTATTTTCGTTATCAACAATACCGTTTTTTCCAAAATAGAGAACTGTACCGTCAACTGTGCGAAAAACAAACCAATACCAGAATATTCCTGAACTTGTAAATTCTGCCCAATCTACGGAATATGTGTCGTAAATACCGTTTCTGCTCTCCCACAGCATATCTTTCTCTTTTCTTTCCCTGCTGTATTCCGAAAAGGTTATAAGCTTTACAGACGCAATCTCCGTGCATAGCGCAGATGCGGAGAGGTTAACACTCTCTCCGCACTTTATCGCACCAAAAGGCTTTTTATCTTTTTCTGACTGAGGATCAAAAATAAAAAGTTTTTCCATATTTACCCCGTCTTATTCGCTTATCTTCTTTAAATTCCAGATGTTTTCCGCATATTCCGTTATGCTGCGGTCCGCGGCAAAGCGTCCGGCATTTGCGATGTTAATAAGGGATTTTCCGTTAAACAACTCCTTATTCCCATATTCACGGTAAATTTTGTTATGCGCTTCACAATAAGATGCAAAGTCTGCAAGAAGCATATACTGATCATTGAACAAGAGCGAATTTACGATATCGGGATATGAATTACGGAGAACACCGACACCTATACCGTCGCGGATATGGTCAAGAACTCTGCGGAGCTTCGGGTCGTTGTGATAATAATCTATCGGTGAATACGCTCCGGAAGCTGCAAGAGCGGCAACTTCGTGTGCCTTCATACCGAATATATAGATATTCTCCTCACCTACCGCTTCGCATATCTCGACGTTTGCACCGTCAAGCGTGCCGATAGTGAGCGCACCGTTGAGCATAAACTTCATATTTCCCGTTCCCGATGCTTCTTTTCCGGCAATTGATATCTGTTCGGAAATTTCTGCCGCGGGAATCATAAGCTCTGCTATTGAGACATTATAATCCTCAACAAACACTACCTTCAGCTTATCCGACACCCTCTTGTCTGAGTTTATCTCAGATGCAACAGAGTTAATCAGCCTGATTATATTTTTCGCCATAGCATATCCTGCTGCCGACTTTGCACCAAAGAAATATGTTTTCGGTGTGAAATCCATTCCCGGATTGTCAAGCAGCATATGGTATTCATAAAGAATATGCAGAACATTGAGAAGTTGGCGCTTATATTCGTGCAGTCTTTTGGACTGGACATCAAAAATCGAATCAGGATTTATCGCCGCGTCAAAGTTCATTGCATTGACAAATCTTACTTTGTTATTATGCTTTATCTCGGAAAGCCGCTCCAGAACAGCCTTGTCATCGGAATACCTTTCAAGCTTTTTAAGTGCCGATGCATCGTAGCGGAAGTCGTTTCCAATAAGCTCGGAAAGAAGCGAGGTCAGCTCGGGATTTGCCTGACAAAGCCATCTTCTGTGAGCTATACCGTTAGTTACATTGGTAAATTTCCCCGGGAACATATAATTATAATCTGCAAAAACAGACTCTTTTAAAATATTACTGTGAAGCGCAGAAACTCCGTTTACAGAGAAGCATGTTGCAATGCAGAGATTTGCCATACGAATTTCTCCGTTTGCAATAATCGCAAGCTTTCCTATCTTTTCCCTGTCCTCAGGAAATACATTCCACAAGTCATCACAGAATCTTCTGTTGATTTCTTCAACAATCATATAAATTCGCGGAAGCAGATGCCTGAACATTGAAATCGTCCAGCGCTCAAGCGCTTCTGCCATTATTGTATGGTTTGTATACGCCATACATTTTGGTACGATTTCCCAGCTTTCATCCCAGCCATAGCCTTCTTCATCAAGAAGAATCCGCATAAGCTCAGGGATTGCAAGTGTCGGATGCGTATCATTAATGTGAATAATGGCTTTATCTGCAAAATTACGCAATGTTCCGTATTTCGCTTTATGCTTTTTAACAATGCTTGAAATAGTTGCAGAAACAAAGAAATACTGTTGCTTAAGACGCAGAGACTTTCCTTCCTCGTGGTTATCCTCCGGATACAGAATCTTTGAGATAACCTCACTCATCGCCTTCTGCTCCATAGATTTTGCATACTCACCTTTTGAGAAAAGATGCATATCAATGCTTTTGGTGGACTTTGCACTCCACAAGCGCAATGTGTTGACATTACTGCCGGGATATCCGGATATCAGCATATCATTCGGCACAGCAAGCACTGTATAATAATCGTGATGCGAAAATTTAAGCTTGCCGTCTTCCATATAGCTGTCTACCTTACCGCCAAACCTTACCTCCTGAGTTTCATCAATTCTCGGCACGGTCCAGACGCTTCCTGTTTCAAGCCAGTTATCGGGAAGCTCGACCTGCATTCCGTCTATAATTTTCTGTTTGAATATGCCGTATTCATACAGTATAGAAAACCCCATTCCCGGATAGTCCATAGCGGTCAGCGAATCCATATAGCATGCGGCAAGACGGCCAAGACCTCCGTTACCAAGACCTGCATCCCGCTCTACTCCGAACAATTCGTCGAGCGACAATCCCAAGTCTTCAAATGTATTTGCAAACACATCGGAAAGACCGAGGTTGTTAATATTGTTGTGCAAAGACTTGCCGATAAGAAACTCCATCGACAGATAATAAACCTGTTTTAGTTCTTTTCTTTCTATTTCATCCTGAGCACGCGCCCAGTTTTCCATCAGGATGTCGCGGACGATAAAAGAGCAGGCTGAATACAATTCCTCATAGCTTGCTTCTTTTATTTCCTTTCCAAAATGTCTTGAAAGCTTACCGACAATAAGCTCCTTTAAATTTTTTTCATTCAAGTGTATCCCCATTAAAAGTACCTCTTCGATATAAGATTATTCGCCAATCAAAGCATTATACAGCTTCTTATATTCTTTAGCTGATTTTTTCCACGAGAAATCCGAGCTCATTCCGTTTTCGACTATCTGACTCCAGACCTCTTTGTTTTTATAAAATTCGCACGCACGGCGTATTACGAACAACATATCATGTGCATTGTAGTTTACGAAAGAGAAGCCGTTTCCTTCACCCGTAAACTCATTATATGACAAAATGCTGTCACGAAGGCCTCCGGTTTCACGCACGATCGGAATTGTTCCGTAACGCAAAGCGATCATCTGTGCAAGCCCGCACGGCTCGCTTTTGGACGGCATAAGGAACATATCAGAGCCTGCGTATACCTTTTGTGCAAGCTCACTGTTAAATGCGATATTCACCGACAGCTTAAACGGATACTGCCACTGCTTATCGCGCAAGAACTGCTCATATTTCCAGTCTCCGGTTCCTACAACGACAAGCTGGACATCATCTGCAAGAAGCTCATCGATAACAGCGGAAACCAGGTCAAGTCCTTTATGGGAAACAAGACGTGTTACCATACCGATAACCGGAACATCCTTATTCTTCGGCAAATTTACAAGAGCCTGAAGTTCTTCTTTGTTTTTCGCTTTTCCACTTAAATCCTTGGATGAGAACTTAAAGAAAATGCGCTTGTCCTTTGAAGGATCGTAAAGCTTTCCGTCAATTCCGTTGATTATTCCGCAGAGCTTTGAAGTTTCCTGCTGCAAAACATTATGGAGACCATGACCGTATTCCGGAGTTTTTATCTCTTCCGCATATGACGGACTTACGGTTGTAACCTTATCGGAGCAGATAATTGCCGCTTTCATAAGGTTTACATCACCGCCGTATTCAAGAAATCCGTTCTCGAATTCCTCAATTGAAAGACCTAAGACATTTTCGACTATATCCCTGCCGAAAACACCCTGATATTCTATATTATGAATTGTAAACACGGTTTTGATACCTTCATATCCCGGATACGCATAATACCGAAGCTTATAGTAGATCGGAATCAAAGCTGTTTGCCAGTCATGGCAATGAACCAAATTCGGAAAATAATTTATATGAGGCATCATTTCAAGCACTGCAGCTGAGAAAAAAGCAAAACGCTCTGCATCATCATAACAGCCATAAAGCGCGCCGCCGCGCTTAAAGTAGTATTCATTATCAATGAAATACCATGTTACGCCCTTCTCTTCATATGAAAAGACTCCGCAATACTGACTTCTCCAGCCAAGAGGCACGAAGAAGTTTGTTATATAAGTAAGCTTACTTCTGAGTTCTTCCGGAATCCCCTCATAAAGCGGAATAACAACCGCAACCTCACTATCTTTACCGGCAACGGCTTTCGGGAGAGATCCGATAACATCTCCCAAGCCACCCGATTTTATAAACGGTGCAGCCTCAGACGCTGCAAAAAGTATTTTTTTCTTTTCCATAAATCCTCCAAAAGTTTATAATTTACATCCCATAGGCAAAACTGTCGGGTACAGTTCCGCACCGCGGAGAGAAACGCCTTTTGAGATTACTACCTGTCCGTCTGTGATGCAATACTCAAGCGTTGCATCCTCGCCGATATCCGCGCCCTGAAGAATGACGCAGTTTTTAACCGATGCACCTTTTCCGATACGGACATTTCGTGAAATTATCGAATTTTCGACCGTACCCTCAATCACACAGCCGTCGGCAAGCATACAGTTCTTTACAACAGCTTCTTCCCCAAACATTGACGGAACTTCATCAAATATATGCGTTGCAATCTCTCCTCCGCCAAACAGCTCGTCTCTTGTTTTTTCGTTAAGCAAATCAAGGTTTACTTTGAAATACGATTCAACAGAATCTATTTTTTCGGCATAGCCCTTGTATTCACATGCATAGATATCAAGCGACTGTGCCATATCCTGAATGATATCACGTTCAAAATCATACTTATTATGTGCAACACACTGACAGATTAAAAACTCAAGCAGTCCGCGCTCAATAATATACGTTCCGAGAAGCATATTACTGTGGAGCTGAATATCCTGATTTATTGTTATATCTTTAATTCTGCCGTCTTTATCCACATCAATGAACGCATTGTTTTTAAACTTTGAAGGCTCATACACCTCTGCCTTATACAGCGCCGTCATATATGCCTGCTTTTCTACATGCTTCTCTAAAAGCTCGGTGTAATCAATATTTGCGATAAGATTCCCGTCTGAAAGCAGTATATATTTACAGTCGCAGTTTCTGATATAATCAATAATTCCCATAAGAACGGATATTTTCCCGTTTCTTTCAGAAAGCACATCTCTGCTTCCTATCGACGGTGGCAGAATGGAAAGTCCTCCCTTTTTGCGGTTCAAATCCCATTCCTTACCCGTACCGAGATGGCTCATAAGCGAATAATAATCGCTTTTTGTTACAACACCCACGTTCTTTATTCCGGAATTGACCATACTTGAAAGCGTGAAGTCTATCATACGGTATCTTCCGCCGAACGGCACGGAAGCTGCTGTTCTGTTTTCCGTAAGCTCACGCATCGCATCAATCTTGTCGTGAGCAAAAATTATCCCCAAAGTATCTCTTATCATAATGCCACCTCCATATCGGGAATGTCTTCTTCCACTATGGTACCGGGTTTTATGCAGACATTTTTTCCCACTGTCAGTGAATTTCCGACAACTGTTATTTTTTTGTTTTCTACAGCAGCCGGAGATGCTCCGATTTTTGCGCCTGCCCTGACGGTAACATTTTCTGCGATAATTGAATACTCAACAACAGCACCCTCCTCAATTATGCTTCCGGGCATTATTATTGAGTTGTTCACGACAGCACCCTTGCCGATTTTTACGTCATAAAAAACAATCGAGTGATCAACCGTTCCGCAGGTATAACAGCCTTCAGCGATCATGGAGTTTTTCACTACTGCATCCGTTGAAATAAACTGAGCCGGCTTTACGGGGTTTCTCGCATAAATTCTCCAGCCTTTATCATGGAGAACAAGCCCGCTTCCCGGTGTGATTGCGTCCATATTTGACTCCCACAGACTGTCAATCGTTCCGACATCCTTCCAATAGCCTTTATACTCATACGCAAAAAGCTTCTTGCCGTCTCCAAGCATTTCCGGAATGATATTTTTACCAAAGTCGTTCTGGCTTTCGGGGTTATTCTCGTCTTCAATAAGGTATTTTTCCAGAACGTCCCATGTGAAAATATACACACCCATAGAAGCCTTTGTGCTTTTCGGATTTTCCGGTTTTTCCTCAAACTCATATACGGAATTATCATCGCGGAGATTCATTATTCCGAAACGCGAGGCTTCCTCAATTGGAACATCAATAACTGCGATTGTGCAGTCCGCCTGTGTTTTCTTGTGCTCACGGAGCATCCAGTCATAATTCATTTTATAAACATGGTCTCCCGAAAGAACAAGAACATACTTCGGATTAAAGCTTCTTATAAAGTTTATGTTCTGATAAATTGCATTTGCTGTTCCCTTATACCACGCGCCGCTCGTGCTTGTCATATACGGTGGCAGAATGGCAACACCGCCGTTGGAGCGGTCAAGGTCCCACGGCTGACCATTGCCGATATATGTGTTAAGTTCAAGCGGCTGATACTGAGTAAGTACACCCACCGTATCAATCCCCGAGTTGATACAGTTGGACAGAGGGAAGTCTATAATCCTGTACTTTCCACCAAATGGAACAGCGGGCTTTGCCACGTTTTTTGTAAGCACGTGAAGTCTGCTCCCCTGCCCGCCGGCAAGTAGCATGGCAATGCATTCCTTTGATTTTAACATTTTAACTCATCCCTTTCTCCTGATAAAAATCACGCTCATCGACGGCAATGTCAATGTAAGATAGGCGTCATTCCCGTCCGGACGATTTGTTTTTATATAAGGTGCATATTCCACACCCGTACCGCCGTATTTTTCCTTGTCGCTGTTGAATACAACCCTGTAGCTTCCGGCTTCTGAAACCTTGAACGCATATCCGTTCCGCGTTACGGGTGAAAAATTCAGGGCAGCTATTATCTCCTTGCCTTTACTGTCTTTTCGTTTAAATACAATAACATTTCTGTCAGAATCGTCAACCGTTATCCACTCAAAGCCTTCCCAGCCGGTATCAAGCTCCCACAGCTCGGGATTTTTAAGATAAAACTTATTCAGATCACGGACATATTCGTGCATTTTGCGGTGCATATCAAACCCGAGCAGGTTCCAATCAAGTTCCTTCTCATAATTCCATTCCGAAAACTGAGCAAATTCATTTCCCATAAAACTGAGTTTTTTCCCCGGATGTGCAATTATATACCCGAGCATTGCGCGAAGTCCCGCGAATTTTTGTTCATAATCACCGGGCTGTTTTCCGATAAGCGAGCATTTACCGTGAACGACCTCGTCGTGAGAGAAAGGAAGTATATAATTCTCCGAAAAGGCATATGCCAGCGAGAATGTAAGCTCGTTATGCTTATGCTTCCTAAAAATCGGATCTGTTGAAAAATACCTCAGAGTATCATTCATCCAGCCCATATTCCATTTGAAATGGAAACCAAGCCCGTTCATATACGGCGGTTTTGTAACCATCGGCCATGCGGTTGATTCTTCTGCAATCATAATTATATCCGGATACACGCTGCAAAGAGTTGAGTTAAGCTCACGCAGAAAATCCGCCGCCTCAAGATTTTCATTTCCGCCGTAGCAGTTCGCACGCCACTGACCTTGAGACTTTCCATAGTCAAGATAAAGCATACTTGCAACGGCGTCTACACGAATTCCATCTATATGAAAATATTCACACCAGAAAGCGGCGTTTGATATAAGGAAATTCTTTACTTCATTTCTTCCGTAATCAAATATGCGCGTTCCCCAATCGGGATGCTCGCACTTTAAAGGGTCAGAATATTCATACAACGTTCTGCCGTCAAACTCATAAAGGCCGTGTGCATCCTTCGGAAAATGAGCTGCAACCCAATCTATGATAACGCCTATTCCGCACTTATGACATTCATTGATGAAATGCATAAAATCCTTCGGCGTTCCGTATCTTGAGCTTGCGGCAAAATATCCGGTAACCTGATATCCCCACGAACCGTCATATGGAAACTCCGAAACAGGAAGCAGTTCAATATGTGTATATCCCATCTTCTTTACATACGGAACAAGTTCACGCGCAAGGTCCGTATATGAATAAAAATTGCCGTCCGGGTGCTTTTTCCATGAGCCCGGATGTACCTCATATATATTCATTGCTTCCGAAAAAGCACTGTGCTCTGCTCTGTATTTAAGCCAGTTTCCATCACCCCACCGGAATCCGTCTATATCATAGATTTTCGATGCGGTTCCCGGACGTGTTTCTGCGTGAAACGCATAAGGGTCAGCCTTTTGCAGCGTCGTTCCGTATGTTGTATCTATGCTGTATTTATATATGTCGTACTCTCGCAAATATGGAACAAACGCTTCCCAGACGGTTTTGTCATCCCCCGGATTTTTCATAACATTCGCATTTTTATCCCAGTTATTAAAATCGCCCACAACGGAAACCGACAAAGCATCCGGTGCCCATACCCTGAACATAACACCCGGTACTTCGTTTTCTTCTGCAAAGTGCGCACCGAAATATTTATACGCATATATGTCTTTTCCCTGATGGAACAGCCATCTGTGTTCCTTACTTTCCTCGTTTTCACAATTCCTGTTACAAAGCATTTTTTACTTTCTCCCAAAAAAATCAAGAATTTTTTCTATAAATGACCTATTTTCATATTCCTGCACAGTATCGCAGCTTACCACAGACAGTGAGCCTAAAACCTCACCGTTTAAAACATATTTTATCTCCCCTACAACATCGCCGGTATTTATCGGCGCATATACAAATCCCGGCAAGCTGATTTCTGCTTTCACAGTGTTTTCTTTTCCCTTTTCCATAAGGAATGAGAGATTTCCGCACACATCTACGAGGACTTCATCTGAAACACCTCCGACTACATGAAGCTTTGGAAGCGTAATGTTTTCCGGCGAGTATTCCTTCAAAGCGAAATTATTAAAACCGTAATCCAGCATCCTTGTATGGTCATCCCAGTCATCAGGTGCCGCCAACGTTACGGCAACAAGCGTCATACCGTTTCTTTCAGCACTCGACACAAGGCATCTTCCCGCCTCTTTTGTAAACCCGGTCTTTACCCCGTTTGCTCCGTCATAAAGTCTGAGCATCTTGTTATGATTTGAAAGAGCTCTTCCTGCAACTGTTTTTTCTTTAGTTGCAACTATCCCGGCAAAGCGCGGGTTATCAAGCGCATATGCTGTCAAAAGTGCCATATCGTATGCTGTTGAAAAATGTCCGTCCTCCGGCAACCCGCTTGGATTCTTAAAGCAGGAATTTTTCATTCCAATTTCTTTTGCGGTATGGTTCATCATATCGGTAAACCGTCCTATATCCCCTTTGCCGATATGATACGCAAGCGTGGCTGCAGCATCATTACCCGACCGCAACAACAGTCCGTATAGCAAGTCAGAAACAGATAAACGCTCGTTTTCCTCAAGATACATAGACGTTCCCTCCGTTCCGACAACCGTACGAGGGACGGTAACCTTTTCGGAAAGATCTGCGTGTTCTAAAGTTACGAGCGCTGTCATTATCTTTGTTGTCGATGCCATCGGCCGCGGGGTCTCCGAATCCTTTTCAAACAGAACCGTTTTTGTTTCCGGTTCGTAAAGAATTGCCGACTTCGCAGACACATCCAATGCAAATACCGGACCTGATAAAGAGCAAAACAGAAATACTGTCACAAAAAGACGTTTGTACACGTGTTTTCACCTCCACTTAAAAATAATACGTTTTAAAAAGCGGAGATATTCCTTTTTGCAGAATTATTCTTCGTCTTCCTTTTTCTTCTTGCTTCTTTTTATATATCCGTCTACCCTGTCCATAACCTCGGGAACAAGCTCAACAAGTCTGTCTACTGTAGTGTTAGGTGCGGCGACCATCGGAACAAGCCTTACATTGCCGTCCTTAACCACAAGGAATGCCTCCGGGTTAATTGATACTCCGGCACCGCTTCCGCCGCCGAAATTTACGCCTTCCTTCTTACTGTCAAAATCCGAGCCTCCGGAAGCAAAGCCGAAGGACACCTTCGAAACAGGAATGATTGTTGTTCCGTCCGGAGTTGTGATCTGGTCCCCGATAATTGTGTTTACATCAACCATACTTCTGAGTTTTTCCATAGTGGTTTTCATTACATCGTTCAATGCGTGTTCAGCCATTTTTCTGATTTCCCTTCTTTATAATTATTTTTGTTAAATATTTATACAAAAAGCAAGCTGCTGTTGCAATCAGCTGACCGGTAAAAATACGGATATCTGCCAACAGATAAACCGATATATCTTCAGCCTCAAAATCAGCATTCACCGATATGCTTTTTTTCTTTATCTTCATTCCGCGGTCAAGAAACGGAAAAATTGCTCCTATTCCCGCGGCAGTTTTGCCGTATAACATTGCTGTGGAATAAGCATCGCGGCTTCCGAGCGTTATGTTCATAACAAGCCTTTTTACAACCAGCCACCGTATAAAACATCCGAGAGCATCAACTGCCGGACCGATAACGGCAAGCATCTGTTTTGCACTGCCCGGCTTTTTTTCTGTTTTCCTCTTCTCCCCTTTCCGGGATTTTCGCGCTTCTTCTTTCCCGCCTTTTTTCCTGCCGGGGTAAAGCTTAAAAAAGAGAAGCTTCAGTTGCACGGAAAAACCGCTTTCGCCGTATTCAAGATGGAGGAACACGGGAATCAGGCAGATGAGCGCAATAATTAATATCACAACAGCAAAAATCAACATATTCAGGCTTCCTGTTCTTCGCTCTGAGCGGATTGTTGCTCCGCCTCATGCTCTGCTTCGCTGAATGTAATCTGACCGTCCTCTGTATCGGAAAATTCCGGAAGTTCAGGCAGATCGTTAAGGCTTTCAAGACCGAAAACGCGCAAGAAATCCTTTGTCGTTCTGTAAAGAATAGGCTTTCCCGGAACATCAAGGCGTCCGGATTCCTTAATCAGACCTTTTTCGGTAAGCGATGTTATCGAATAAGAACAGTCTACCCCTCTTACCTGCTCAACATACGCGCGGGTAACCGGCTGACGGTATGCGATGACCGACAAAACCTCAAGAAGCGGAGGAGAAAGGCGCGGAGCTTTTTTTGTTTCAAGTGCTTTCCTTATATACTCTGCATGTTGCGGTGCAGAACACATCTGATATGAATTATCAAGCTTTACAATCCGCACCCCGCGCTGCTCAAAATCATAATAGTCACGCAGATTTGTGATAATTTTTTCAAGTGAGATTTCATCCACATCAAGAATTTCCGCTATGCGCGAAAGCTCTACCGGATCACCGGTTGCAAAAAGAATAGCTTCCACCGCGCGTTCAATTTCAACAATTTCCATTTTTAATTCCCCTGTGTTATTTCTTTATTTTCTTCCGCCAGAAGCGATATATCCTCGGTATCATCGGAAATTTTAATTCTGTTTGTTTTGCACAGCTCTAAAACTGCAAGGAAAGTTGCAACAACCTCTGAGCGCGTTTTTACGCTGTCGAACAAATCCATAAAGCTTGTCTTTTTTGTGGAGAGAAGTCTTTTTAGGATATACGCAACTTTTTTGCCGACCGAATAGACCTCACGTCCGACGATTCCCGCAAAATTTGTGATTTTCGGAGGAATTTTTGTTTCCGCGCGCTCGAGCATATTAAGTATTGCAAGGCGCAGATCCATACGGTCATGCTCATACTTATACGACTTGTCCGGAGTTATCTGTTCCGGCATTTTGGTGTACATATCAAGGCCGCTTTCGGCGCGGGCGTTGAGCGTTCCGCTGACTTCTTTTATCCGTTGATATTCAAGAAGCATTTCGACAAGGCGAGCTCTCGGGTCTTCTTCATCTTCTATATCGTCATACTTCGGGAGAAGCATTTTGGATTTGATGTAAAGAAGATGTGCCGACATGGCAACAAAGTCGCAGGTGACGGCAAGGTCTCTCTCCTGCATTTCTTCCAGAGCCTTGTTGTATTGCTCAAGTATCTCAACAATCGGGATGTCGTAAATATTCAGTTTATTTTTTGAAATCAGATGCAAAAGAAGGTCCAACGGCCCGTCAAAAACATCAAGATGATAGGTAATTTCTGCCATAAGAATCCCCTTATCAGTAAAATATTGCCGACAGCACAGCTATTATGCCGCGAAATACAGTTTCACGGATGTATGTAAGAAATGCGGTAAAGAACGGAACGTTAACAAGCACAAGAAGGATTAACATTCCGTAACGTTCATACTTCAGAATAAAGCTGTACGCGCGACGAGGAAGGAGCGAAAACAAAATTTTTGATCCGTCAAGCGGTGGCACCGGAATGAGGTTAAACACTGCAAGACCGATGTTAAGAATTGCAAATACAAGAAAAAATTCAAGAACAACATTTAATGCACCAAGCAATGCCCTGCTCTCAATATCGAACAGCGAAACTGCGAGAATAACCGACATTGACAGCACTGCCATAAGCAGATTGGAAACAGGGCCCGCGATTGAAACAAGCGCCATACCCAATTTTCTGTTTTTGAAAAAATACGGATTAACGGGAACGGGTTTTGCCCAGCCAAAGCCGAATATTATCATACACAAAAGCCCGAGCGGATCCATGTGCTGTATAGGATTAAGCGATAATCTTCCACTGTTTTTTGCAGTTCTGTCTCCCAAAAGATATGCAACATATCCATGGCTTATTTCATGAAAAATTATTGCGAGCAGAGCCGCCGGGATAATAAGCCAGTTAAGTCCCGAAAACAGCTCTCTTATTCTGCCGACAATGCCCAACGATAAAACCTCCGTCCGTGCAGAAACAATTTCACAAGATAATTATAGCACAAAGAACAGATTTATACAAGAAAAAGTTATAAAAACAACCTCCGAAGCGAAAAAAACCGTTCCGGAGGTTGTTTTGAGATGCAAAGTGCAAAATTATTTTATATTATTTTATAAAGTCGAGTATGCGCTTGATAAGCACCGCTACTTCAGCGCGGGTTGTGTAATCCGTCGGTGCAATACGTCCGTTTTTGCCGTTGACGAGGTTTGCGCCGATAAGGGCGGTGACGGCGGGTTTTGCGTATTCCGCGACGGTTGCGTAGTCCGCATTTTGCGGTTCGTCGTAAACGCCGAGTCCTACATCGAGTGTCTGCAGCGCACGATATACAATCACCATCATATCCTGGCGGGTTATCGTGTTTTTCGGTGCATACTTGTTATCACCTATTCCGTTTACAATGCCTGTATTTCTTGCTATCGCA
>JAZLCV010000038.1:0-6332 GCA_045614365.1 Eubacteriales bacterium
GAGGAGATGAGGGCTGAAACTGCATTTTTTGCGTAATCCGCAACAATGGTAAAGTCCTCATATTGCGGTTCACCGCCAATACCAAGCTCTACATTGAGCTTCTGGAGTGCCCTGTATACTATCACCATCATATCCTGACGGGTTATAGTATTGCGCGGAGCGAATTTATTATCGCCGATGCCGGAAATAATTCCGTTGTTTCGTGCTATTGCAAGTTCTGATGCAAAGTAATCCGTGCCCGATACGTCTGCAAAGTTTTCGGCGTTATCACTTGTGAGGTTAAATGCACGAACAAGGAGAAGTGCAAAATCCGCGCGGGTTATGTTACTTGCGGGGCTAAACGTGCTTGCAGACGTGCCCTTTATTATTCCGTTTGTCGCAAGTTCCTTTATCGCATCAGCCGCCCATG
Organism: Eubacteriales bacterium; assembly: GCA_045614365.1. Lineage (GTDB taxonomy): Bacteria > Bacillota > Clostridia > Oscillospirales > JAAYXM01 > SIG480. The sequence continues at coordinate 410 of JAZLCV010000038.1, forward strand.
CGTGGCTGGATATATCCGTAAAGTTCGGTTCGTCGTTTTGTATCCTCCCACCGTCATCCGACGCCCCCCCTCCTTTAGGCAAGGAGGGCTTTCGCCTTCATCGGCGTTGTCCTTTTCATCGGACGTGTTGTCCGGTGCGGCACCGCCACCACCGCCGCCACCGCCGCCGGCGGGTGGTGTATCGGTAGCTCCGGTTGACGGTGTTTCGGTGTTATTATCACTTGACGAACCGCCCGTTGTAGAACCGTAAACTGTTACCGTGAAATGGATTGTGCTTTCGCGCCCGTCAGCATCACGCGCAGTTATCGCAACATGGTTTTCTCCTATCTGTGAGGAATCCGGCTTCCATGTAAACACACCTGTTTCTGCGTTGATAGAAGCTCCACGCGGAAGTGTTGTACCGATATAGGTGATATCCGGTGCATTTGCATCAATCGGGCTGGATGCAGTGATCGGTACAGAAATTGTGCTGCCTGCGCTGGTAGTTATGCTATCATTTACCGGTGCAAACTCAGGTGCGAAGTCCTCGTTGTACGACAGCGGGATTTCAAAGCTCTGCCCCGGAGCAATGTTGTAGATGTATCCTTTTTCAGGCTCAGATGCATTCTGGTGCCCGCGGATGAGCGTTGTTCTGTCTATGTCAAGACGGATTACGTTCTTACCTTCGCCATAGGAGTGTTCTTCGAGAACCTTTGCACCCTCTATCTTATACACTGCGTTATCTGCGCCATCATTTGCGATGAATATGTATTCTCCGGCAAGTACATCCGTATCTTCAATCTCTGCAGAGACATCAATATAGTTCTTGAATGCAAGATTTCTCTCAAAACCTTCCACCTTACCGGTAAGAGTTCCCTTGCTCTCAACCTTGCCGCCGATTACATTGCCGTCGTGAACATAACGGTATGTCGGTGCGCCCTCTTTGTTTGTGCTGTACACGCCCACAAAGCCTTGGAAATCGAATATTCCGCCGACGTTGTACTTAACGGAATTATTCGTTGCATATACAACATAATCAATTCTCTCACCGCCGACGTGAGTTACCTTTACCGCGCGTGCCTTATCATCAATCTCTTCCGTACCGGAAACCACCTTTACATCAACAGCCTCGATTTTCTCGATATTGGACGTGTTGCGGTACGGCTCATATACTGTGGTGAAAAGGCTGTCGAGTTCTTGCCCTTCCGGTGCCTCACGCTCAATGTATACATATTCAAGCATCGTTGTGCGCTCGGCATCAAACTTATCCTTATAGCCGACATTCATCGATGTGCTTCTCTGCGGAACGTGACCGCCCGCAAATGCAACGCCTGAAGGTTTAAAGTCATTCACCTGCGTCATACGCAAGTGTATTCCCTTCGGATTTGAAAGCACTTTTTTATAATCTGTAATCTCAAAATCAACGGTAAAGTTGCTTTGCGGTTCTGCCGCGCGGCGGATATTGCGCAGCCACGTATATCCGTTCGGGAACATACGTTCATAGGTTCCGATGGTTCGATCTGTCCACGGATCCTGACCGTAGGTTACGGGGAATACCGTTTCAAAATCAACCTCTTCGCCCGGGAGCGCACGGCGCACGCTGCCGTCCTGATTCTTTACATATGCCGCATCCTTTCCGGCAAATGTTGCCCAATCCATCGTTCCGTTCTTATCCACCTGAATAAGCTCAGGCTCCGTTGCCATAGAAAGCCCCGAAACCTCATTTACCTTTGAGGATGCAGAATGGTAAATATACATATGGTGGTTACCGCCCGTTACTCGGAAGAAGTCAACACCGTATGACGTATCATCGTCAATTTTTACCATAACAAGGCTTCTGCGGTAGTTTTCAGTCTCGTCATACTTCCCGGACGCATCAATATCCATAAGCTTAACCATTCCCGAATCATTGAAGTGAAGCGGGAATCCGCGCTGTGTCGACGCTTTTGAGTCCTTTTTGTTAACCATTACGGTGTTGTGAGATATCGTCTGCGACGACCACTGAATACGGTTCGGGTGGTAAAGGGTATCCTCAGGGTATGCGAGATCCGCACCAAGGTCAAGGCCGAAAGCGTCTACATTAAGATGGAGCGCATCCTGATGCCCGTGACCGGCAGTATCGCCTGCTGTTATCCAGAAGGCACGCTGGTTATTGGTTTCTGTGCTTGCGGAGGCTGAAGTGTAAATTCCTCCGTCCTGAAGAACAGCAAAGCCCCAGCCTGCCATAAGCTCGCTTTTAAGCTTTACGTTCACATCAACAAGCGCTTCTACCTCAGCCTCAAAGCTTTCGGGATTTTCCGTGAAGATATCGTAATGAAGCCCTTCCGCTGTTTTTCCGTTTCGCATCCAGATATACTGGGCAAGCTCATCTGCAATATCTGTATCCTTCAGATTCTTAAAGCCGGTTTTCCATATCTCGATGTCTCCGGCAAAAAAGCCATGAGTAAGTGCCGATGCAACGTCTGCTAATTTAGGATGGCCTTCCGGCACTACCGGACGGACAAACGCCATAAACATCTCACGGAACTTCGGATTTTCATAGAGGTTATATTTATCTCCATCCTTATAATCCGCAAGATAGTCTGCCATTTGCCCAAGCCCTTCAATCTGAGTGCGGTTATAGTTTACGCTTGACTCATCACCCATACCGTCGCGGTCAATCGTGTCTATAAGCTGGCTTGTAACTCCGCCGCCACCCTTATTGTAGGTTCCGTCCGGATTCGCCGGCCGGTAAATCCACTCGAGCATCTCAGAAGTCTCCGGATATCTGTCCTGAACAACAGCAGCTATTGCCGTTGTTGCCTGACGCTGACCGAAATTACCGACAATTCGTCCAAACTTTACGCCCCAGTAAATTTTTCTGATAATACCGTTTTCCCAGTTCTTCCAGATATCGTGCGAGCTTTTTTTTGCATTCCGGCGCATTTCATGCTCATATTCGCGGCAATTGCCTTCACATGTTGCTGAATAGCCGGTATTCGTATAATTCATGTGATAATCATACTTATCATCATCCGGAAGCTCATCATAGCCAAAGAATTCCGCTTTTTCGGAGAGATAATCTATAACCTGCGTATCGGTAAGCGCGGGATAGAGCGCATCCGCGCTGAGCGCAAGCATCTGCGCCAGAACGTTCTCATTAATTTTGCCGGCTAAGATGCCGATACCCGTTCCTCCGCCGTCCGTGTTATACCACACGCGGTCCGGCTTGTTATTCTTGTCATAGTCTATATCATTATGCGTGAAAAGATCGTATGTGTGATAAACATCTGCAATTCTGTCAAGAAGGATTGCTCCTGCACGTCCGTATTTTATATCGTTGGTATACAGATATGCATCCGCAAGATCACGGGTAGCAGTCATCGCCGTTTTCATCATCACGTCATTTATTGCTGCGATGTAAACATGACGCTCCAGAGCATATGTGACGCCGGTAGCGGTTGCAGTCTCATACTGATACGGCGTTACACCGTCTTCACGAAGCGGGATATATCCCCAGCCGTCGTCAACACCCCAGGTTCTCCAGTCCTCACCCGGGCGAAGACCTTGGCTGTTATTAAGCGTTACCGGAATTTTTGCAGGGTCTGCAAGCTCCGGATACAGCTTGTTTACAAGATATCCTCCCTCAACGCCAAAGCCGTAGTGCGCGCGCTCTGCCACTGTTATAAGATCTCCTGCTTCAATCTCTGCCTTTCTTTCCTCTGTGATGCCTGCATCCGGCAAGCTCTTTCCCATTTCAATGAGCATCGCGCGGTGCGCCTCGAGCGCACGGATACGGCTGAAACGCTTTTCCCTGTCAAGTCCAAGCTGCAGGAAGCTCCCAAAATCGTTCGACGGGAAGAGGCGCTTACACTCCGGACACTGCGTCTGCCACGGACGTGAAATTACATTTGTAGTAAAATCGCCTCCCTTATTATCCACACCGCCGTCACAATAACGGCAGATGTTATAATTCGGCGCAGACGGCGCACCTCTCTGAGTGCTTCGCGGAAGTCCCTCTGCAATAATCATATCATAGAGGATATCAAAGTTATCGATATATTCATCCGCAGTTTCAGCCGCGCTCTTTTTCATGCTCTTCGCCCAATCATAGGTCACGGCATTTTTACGCGCGATTTCGCGTTTCTCGGTTGTGTAATAGGTAGACTCTGTCTTTCCTTCATCAAGTATGACGGAAATTTCCTTGTCTGCTGAAACTTCTTCTCCCCGGAAGATTGCACTTGCAGATACGGTAACAGACTTTTCCTCCTTTGCCGCAAAGATGTATCCCGCCTCTTCAAAGCGAAGAACATCATCATTATCTGACGTGAAGGTGACCTCTTTTCTCGGAAACTTAATCTCATTTCCGCTCTTCATTGAAAGCACAAAGGAAATCTGTGCCTTTTCTCCAACATAGAGAGAATCATCAAGCTGTATCTTCTTATCTAAAATTTCCGTATCGTCTATTGCATTTATAACTATACTCTTGCTTATGCGCGAGTCGGCAGTTGAAGCAGTTGCAGTAATCGTTACCTCACCGTGCCCCCTGCCTGTTATAACTCCGTTCTCATCAACCGATGCGATGTCGGGATTTGACGATTCATACAAAACGCTGTAAGCATTCTTTTCAAGAACAGTCCCATCAAGAAGCTTTGCCGAAATTGAGGTCTCAACTGTTTTTCCGAAGGTCACTTCATTGCTTTCTGGCACAAAATCAACGTATTTCATATTGTTGATTCCGTCAAGCTTGAGCCCTTTCAGATAGAAATAGCTCCACGGTTCATTGCCCTGCTCAAAAACAATAACATATTCGCCCGGCTCTTTGATATCAACGGTGCCTATTATTTCCGACTTTGTAGAGCTCTTTGACGGGCTGAGGAAGTTTACATTCCCGATGTAATTTCTTCTGTTTACAAGCGGGTCCATTTGCTGCTGAGTTGCCGTTCTCGGAATGATGTATATGTTTGCATTACCTGCAGATGCAGTAGCTGTAAGATACTCTAAGTTCACTCCGTATTTTCCCGCCGTGGGAACCTTTATGGCAATGCCGTACCATCTGCCCGAACCCGGATACAGCCTCAGGTGGGTAGAATACAGCCTTGCAGTCTTTCCTGTTGTTTTTATCAGTTCTTTCGGTCCGGCGCCGAACCATTCCCAGTTACCGTCGGTATAGTCATACGTAATGTCGAGAACATAATCGTCGTTCTTTACATTCGTATTGCTGGTCTGCTGCTTATCCGTACCCATATTTGTAAACGGCTTCCATTCCGGAGAAACCTTCATGAAGTCATATGAATACACTACATCCGCACAGGGAACCTGCGGCGGAAGCTCTTTTACCTCATATGTATCCGTTACGGTATCATAAAGCACGCCGTCAAAATATATTTCCGCCGAAAGCTCGGTTTTGCCGACTGCGTAAATATCAATCCACGCATCATCCTCACCGATATCCGCAACGGCAGGGTTGGAGCTTTTCCATTTTATCGTTGCTCCCGATAAATCCACATATGTCTTGTCGCTGAGAAGGATAGAAGCCGAGGCCTTATTATCGTCATCTACCGTTATGCTTTTCTGCATCGGAACAATTTCGCCTGTGCCGCTTGTGAGCCAAAAATCGCCGATGTAGATATAGTCTCCCCATGTAACACCGGAAGGTGCCGATGCAACCGTATCCCCCGTAAACGAAAGGGTGTACCAGCCGGGTTCCGTTACCGTTATTCCCGGAACATCAGTGGTTGCGGAAGTTAAATTCTTATTATCCCCCGACGGATAGCACAAGTAACTTCCCACTTGTGTTCCAAGCTCGTTTCCCCCATTTTCGAGCTTGACCTTATCCGTTTCTCCGAACCATACTGCCGCACTTGTGCCGTCAGCTGAAAGATTATGCGTCATTTCCATTGTATAAGTTCCCGCCAATGGAATATATACGTCAAAGCCAACAGCAACCGACTTATGCAGGCTC
>JAZLCV010000039.1:0-3530 GCA_045614365.1 Eubacteriales bacterium
TTTATCTTCTTAACACGGATTACGATATGCCGATTAACGTAAAGGTTATCAGGGATGAAAAAGAGGAGGATATAACCTTATCTCCGCTTGAGCTTAAGTGTATTGTATAGTATTGTTGTATTTTATATGTATTCTTGCGTGAAAAGTTGTATTAAATAGTATTATAATAAAAATAACATTTAATACAAGGAGAGATTTCAAATGGCAAGGCTTACACATAAGACTTTGATTGAATCAGGGTATACGGGGTTTATCCAGCCGGATGCACCTGAGCGCGTTCTCCAGTTCGGAGAGGGAAATTTTCTGCGCGCGTTCGTTGATTACTTTTTTGATGTACTGAATGAAAAGGAAGGCTTTAACGGCAAAATAGCTATGGTTCAGCCGATTGAGCGCGGACTTACCGATATGATAAATGAGCAGGAGGGACTCTACACTCTCTACCTCCGTGGAAGCGAAAACGGCGAAGCCGTGATGAAAAAGCGCGTTATCACAAGCGTTTCGCGCTGTATTGACCCTTATCGCGATTTTAATGTATTTATGGATTGTGCGAAGAATCCCGACCTTAAATATATCGTTTGCAATACCACTGAAGCAGGAATAGCATATTCCGATGCGGATAAGTTTTCAGATGCTCCGGCAAAGAGCTTCCCGGCAAAGCTTTGCCGATTTATGTATGACCGTTTTGTTGCCTTTGACGGAAAGCCGGATACGGGCTTTGTAATACTCAGCTGTGAGCTTATTGACAACAACGGCAAAGAGCTTCTCTCTTGCGTTGAAAAATACATAAAGCTCTGGGGCCTTTCGGATGAATTTCTTAAGTGGATAAGAGAAGAAAATATCTTCTGCTCAACTCTTGTTGATCGCATTGTAACGGGATATCCGAGAAACGAAGCAGACAAATTCAACGCCGAAAACGGCTATGAAGACAATCTTCTCGATACAGGCGAGATTTTCGGTTTCTGGGTAATTGAGGGACCGGCACGCCTTACGGAGATGCTTCCGTTTGCAAAGGCAGGTCTTCCGGTTCTCGTAACAGATGACCACACACCGTATAAAAAGCGCAAGGTTCGCATACTCAACGGCACGCACACATCAATGACTCCGGCGGCTATGCTTGCGGGTGAAGAGATCGTGCGCGACTGTATGAAGGACAGCGTTATCGGTGCATATGTAAATAAATTCATATATGAAGAGATTATTCCCATTCTTCCGCTTCCGGAAGCCGAGCTTTTAGAGTTTGCCGGTGCGGTTGCGGATCGCTTCAAGAATCCGTATATTGACCACAGACTTACCGACATTTCCCTTAACTCCATATCAAAATGGCGCGCAAGGGTTATGCCCTCGCTTCTTGAGTACACGGAAAAGTTTGGAAAACTTCCGTCACTTCTTTCATTCTCGCTTGCGGCGCTTTTGCGCTTTTATAAAGGAGAAGAGCGCGATGGCGAGTTCTACGGAAAAGGTGAGACGGAATATCTTATCCGCGATGACAAGGAGGTCTGCCGCTACTTTGCAAACCTTCCGTGGAACGATACTGCGCTTGCTGTAAAGACAGCTCTTGCAAACACCGATATGTGGGGACGCGACCTTAATGGGGTTGACGGCCTTGCAGAAAAGGTTTGCGGATATATTGATGCTATTGATGAAGTCGGCGCAAAAGCAGTTATGGAGAGCCTTATATGAAATATGTAAGAATAAGCGCGCAGGATAACGTCGGCGTGGCGCTCTCCGACATAAAAAGCGGGGAAGTATGCGGCGGGATAAAGGTTTTAAATGATATTCCGCGCGGACATAAGTTCGCTCTTTGTGATATAAAGAGCGGGCAGGATGTTATAAAATATGCGGCACCAATCGGGCATGCAAGGTGCGATATTGCGGCGGGTGAGCACGTTCACACGCATAATGTGAACTCCAATCTTGCAGGGCTTTTACAGTATGAATACAATCCCGTCAAGGCAATGAGCGAAACGTTTGCGACAAAGACATTTCCGGGATATCGCCGCGCGGACGGGCGCGTGGGTATCCGAAATGAGATATGGATAATTCCGACGGTCGGATGCGTAAATTCAATTGGCGAGATTATCGCAGAAAAATCCAAGCCGCAAGGCTCGGTTGACGGGGTGTATGCATTCACTCATCCCTACGGCTGTTCACAGCTTGGCGGTGACCACGAAATGACAAAGCGCGCGCTTGCAGGTCTTGTGAATCACCCAAATGCTGCCGGTGTACTTGTGCTTGCGCTTGGGTGTGAGAATAACACGGTCGAGCAGATGAAGGAAGCGATAGGCGGTTATGACGAAAACCGCGTGCATTTTCTTGTCTCTCAGGATGTTGAGGATGAAATCAGCGAGGGAGTCCGCATCGTCGGAGAACTCATTGATGCGGCAAAGGATTTAAAGCGCGAGGAAATTCCGGCAAGCGAGCTTGTGATAGGTCTTAAGTGCGGAGGAAGCGACGGACTTTCGGGCATCACGGCAAACCCGCTTGTGGGGCGTTTTTCAGATATGCTTTGCGGTATGGGCGGTACGACAATACTTACCGAGGTGCCGGAAATGTTCGGTGCAGAAACGCTTCTTATGAACCGTTGCAAAAACCGTGAGCTTTTTGATAAGACGGTAAAGATGATAAACGATTTCAAAAGCTATTACATGCGTTACGGCGAGAAAATAGACGAAAATCCGTCACCCGGAAATAAGGCGGGCGGAATAACCACGCTTGAGGACAAAGCGCTTGGCTGTACTCAGAAGGGCGGACTTGGCGAGGTTTGCGGAGTCCTTGACTACGGTGAGGCGGTATCGGAAAAGGGGCTCAACCTTCTCGCTGCACCGGGAAATGACCTCGTTGCATCCACCGCGCTTGCGGTGTCCGGTGCGCACATCGTTCTTTTCACCACCGGCCGCGGAACGCCGTTCGGCTGTCCCGTGCCCACGGTTAAGATATCCACCAACACGGCGCTGTGTGATAAAAAGCGTGCGTGGATAGATTTTGATGCCGGAGTTCTCGTAACAAACGGTTTTGATATGGAAAATACGGCGGAAAAGTTTTTTGATTACATTCTTTCCGTTGCGGGCGGGGAGAAAACCGCCACAGAAAAGCAGAATATCCGCGATATTGCAATATTCAAGGATGGCGTAACGTTATAAAGGAATATAAAATAATAATCCACCCTATGCGGGTGGATTATTATTTTACTACTTCATGAAAGCGAGGAGCTTGTTGTTGCACACACGCTTCCGCATTATCCGGTAACTCTCTGGCTTGATTTCAACGATGAGGAACAGGATACCATTGATATGTATAATACAGGTATTGCTACTTATATCGAACAGATGCTTCTCAAATTCATGCTTGGTCAAGAGCCGCTTTCAAACTTTGACACCTTCAGAGAAACCATTAAGGAAATGGGCGTTGACGAAGTTTTGAAAGCATATGAATCAGCTTATTCTCGTGTTAAATAGTGTTCCCATAACGAAGAACGCACGGATTTTGCCGTGCGTTCTTCGTTATGGGATATTTATTTTGGTTCTATAATA
>JAZLCV010000040.1:0-18060 GCA_045614365.1 Eubacteriales bacterium
TGGTCACCTGTTATCATTATCGGACGGATGCCTGCGTTTTTGCATTCCTCTATCGCGCTTTTTACTTCATCACGCACGGGGTCAATCATACCGACGAGCCCGACAAAGCAAAGCTCACACTCAAGCGTCTCAGGTTCAAAATCCGCCGGAACAGAGTCGTGCGTTTTCATCGCAGCAGCAAGAACGCGAAGCGCGCGGTCCGCCATATTCTTGTTGCTCTGGAGAATTTTCTCGCGGATTTCATCCGTCACATCAACCATTTTGCCGTCCACATATGCCTTTGTACATCTTTTCAGAACCTCATCCGGTGCACCTTTAGTAAACTGAACAATACTCCCGTCGGCCTTTTTGTGAACGGTTGACATCATCTTACGCTCGGATGAGAACGGAGCTTCGCCCACGCGCGGATATTCGTTTTTCTTTTCGTTTTTATCAAAGCCAAGCTTGTGTGCATAATTTACAAGCGCACATTCCGTCGGCTCGCCCACAGCTTCGGAAAGCTCCGTATCAAGCTCCGCATCGGATGCGAGAGCCATTGAGGTTGCGAGAAGCTCTTCGTCTTCTCCGAAGTTCTCCACAACCGTCATTTTATTCTGCGTAAGCGTTCCGGTTTTGTCGGAGCATATAATTTGCGTACATCCGAGCGTTTCCACCGCCGTAAGCTTGCGGATTATCGCATTGCGCTTTGACATATTGGTCACACCGATTGAAAGCACGATGGTAACAACCGTCGCAAGTCCCTCGGGAATTGCCGCAACAGCAAGAGAAACCGCAATCATAAACGTATCGAGCACAGTATCAAGACGCACACCGCCGCCCGCAAAATATGCACGTACAATGTTTATACCAAAAATAACTATACAAATTCCGATAACGAGTTTTGTGAGAATAGCGGAAAGCTCGGAAAGCTTTAACTGCAACGGTGTTTTACCGTCTTTTGCCTGTGTAAGCGCATCGGCAATTTTGCCCATTTCGGTGTCCATTCCCGTCTGCGTGACGACAGCTCGCCCGCGGCCGTAAACAACCGTACTGCCGGAGAAAACCATATTCTTTCTGTCACCAAGCGAGATATTTTCTCCCGCAAGAGTCTCCGATGTTTTTGTAACCGGTACGGATTCGCCCGTAAGCGCCGCTTCCTCAACCTTCATACTCACCGCTTCAAGAAGCCTTGCATCCGCAGGGACTGCATCGCCTGCCTCAAGAACAATAACGTCACCCGCAACAAGGTCCTCGCTGTGTACGGTTATAATTCTGCCATCGCGCATTACCTTGGATGTTGCCGCTGCCATCTCCTGCAGTGCGGCAATAGATTTTTCCGCCTTGCTTTCCTGCACAACGCCGAGCACTGCGTTTATAAGTACAACCGCCATAATGATTATTACGTCTGTCGGAAAATGATTCTCATAGACCGCCATCACACCGGCGATAACCGCCGCAACAATCAAAATAATTGTCATTGGCTCGGCAAGCTGCCTGAAGAAGCGGTGAAGCAAGCCTTCGCTTTTTTCTTCGCGCAATTTGTTTTTGCCGTTTTTCGCAAGTCTTGCTTGCGCCTCAGCCGTGCTCAGTCCATTTTCAGATGCAGACAACCCGCGCAGAACCTCGCTTGCATCGGTTAAATACTCTTTCATACCTGTAGTCATTCCTTTCTGTTGTGCTTAATTTTATTATATTATAAAATCAAAATGCAAAGCATTTTGTTCCTTTTTTATTCTCTCTTATCTATTATCTGTCTGAATTAATTCAGACTTATTATATGCTTTTTATATATAAAAAAGACTTATCTGCAAAAAATGCAAATAAGTCTCATCATTTAAAATAAAGCCAGAGCGAAAAACGCACGGTTGTTGACTTTACTGCGCAAAGCGCCGATTACTCCCCTTTTGATAAACCAATTATAAATCATTCCGGAAAATTTTTCAAGCCTTAATTTGTAAATTATTTTTAAACCCGCGCGAAAGCTTTCTTTATTCTGCAGATACTTCTTCTGCAACCTTTTTCTTTTTTGATTCCTTTTCAAATGCAACGTTTCCAACCTTAACGTTTACCGCGCTCACCGAAAGCCCTGTCATGGACTCAACCGCTGTTATAACATTTGCCTGAACAGATTTTGCAACCGTGGGAATTACAAAGCCTTTCTTCACGGTCAGTGTAAGTGCAATCTCTGCGCTGTCCTCACCTATCGTAATCTTAACACCCTTTGACGTTGCTTTTTTTCCGAGAAAATCCGCAACCGTCGAGGCACCGAGAGCCGCAACACCGTCAATTTCCAACGCCGCAATGGATGCTATGGATGCTATAACCTCTTCAGATATCGTAACGCTGCCGTTTTCGTCTGTTTTTGCTACATATTCTTTAATTTCAGCCATAATGAGATACACTCCTTCTACTGTGTTATATCTATAGTATACCTCATTTCTTACTTAATTTCAATAATTTTTATCTGTCCCGGCAAAAAATCTGTTTCGCTCACCGCAATATCCTTTATTTTTGTTGTATCACTTGCCGAAAGTCCGTCCTCCGGAGCCGTGACGATGACGTTCACGCCCGTGTCATTTATAAGCGCAACGCAGTCTGTATATCCCTTCGCTTTTACAAGCGTTTCAATACGCGTTTCGCTGACTGCCCCCGTTGAAATGGTTTCGATGCTCTCTGCCGCGCTGTCTCGCGATGCCTGTGAAAGATTTTCCTCAGAAAGAGCTTCCTTAAGTGTTGTCAGCGCGGTATCACGTGCTTTTTGCTTTTCCTCACGTGCACGGCTGAAATACTCCGCAACATCTCCGTTTGCATCTTTTTTCACGTTTTCTTCACCTTCCCGAACCTGCTCTTCTGTCCCCGAAACCGTACTGCTTTGCCCGAGATTTCCTTCAATCCTTTCCGAATCCTCCTCCGGGTTGACCGTGTTCATATTCAGATAAACCGCCACGCACACAAACAAGATAATTACCGTAGCCACAAGATTTTTCTTCTTCATACTTATAACCATACCTTTCATTCTTTCATTTTTATAACGCTTATTCTGTCGCTTCCCAGTCCCGTAATCGCGCTTACCGCACCAATCACTTTTTCGCGCAGCGTTGCACTTCCGGCTCCGTCGCATATGATCACAGCACCGCGAAACTCCGGATACAGCTCTTTTACAAGAACAGGACTCTCACCGCCCGAACCGCCGTTCATAATGCTCGGCTTTGTGTCAACATCGCTCTCGCTTGCTCTTTCATCCTCGCGCCGGCTTTCGCGCGATTCTTTTGCAAAAACGCTTTCCGGTCCCGAGCTTACCGAAAGCATCACTTTGCATCTTCCCACCCCCTCACACTCGGAAAGAGTCCGCTCAACCTGCTTTTCAAACATCTGCAGATTGAAGCTTTCTGTCTTTTTTCCTTCTTCACTGTTCTTTTCATTGCCCGGGAAGGTCAGAAGCAGAAATCCCGCCGCAATGACAAGCAATATGTATTTGTACTTTCCTGCAAAGCCTGTGATTTTTCCGAAATCCCATTTTACATCCGTCATTTTTCTCCCTCTTTTTCCGTTTTTATACGTTCACGCGCAATCCCGAGTTCCTTCACGGCAAGCTCCGCTGCTGCAATAAGCTCTGCATCACTTCCGGCTGTTATATACGCACTGTCCGGTTTTCCGTCTTTGCACCTTACGGTGATATCACACTTTATACCCAGGCTTTCCGCCCTCTGCAATATATATGCACGTACATTTTCTTCTATGAGCTCATCCCTGATATTATCTTGCTCCCCAAGCATTTTTTCATATATTTTCTCTGCCTTAAGTGAGTATTTTTCCATCTCAGCAGACAAGGCAGAAATATCCACCCGGCTTATGGGTGAAAGAAGCGTTACCGTCATAAGCAGACACGATGCAAGAGAAACAGCTCTTCCTGCAGCATTTTTCGGACACAATGCAGTTATAACGGATACAATAAGCGTCACCGCCGCGATTGATGTTACCCAATCTTCAACAAACTGCATTTATCCCACCCCCGCACTGCTCATTGCCGCAACAACCGTTATGAAAATAACCGTTACGCACGATGATGCCATCGCAAGCACAAGTCCGAAGCTCTGTCCCAGGCGGTCACAAAGCTCCGAAATACTCCCGCCGATCATCGGTGATGCACATACCGCGCAAACCTTAAACAGAATATAGTTTCCCGCAAGCGAGCAGAAAGGAACAACACACGCAGAGAGAACAACAAGCATACCAAAAACACCTATAGTGTTTTTTATCACTGCTGCACCCGACAGCACTGTTTCCGCCGCATCTGCCATTATCCCGCCGACAACCGGCACACCTCCTGCCGCGAGCTGCATCACGCGCAATCCCGCCTTGTCCACGCTTCCGGAAACGATGCCTGCAACGGTTATGTACGATATAAACGCACCAAGAAGAAATTTAAGCGAAACTGAAACTATCTTCGTCGCCATATCTCCTATTCTGCGGAGTGAATCGTTTCTGACCGCGGCATTTGCCGTTGCGGCGAAGATATTGATATACACAAGAGGAAGAAGCACACTGCTGATTAACGAAATGAGCACATCGCCAAAAAACGCAGATGCCGCCGCCTTTGCAATGGCCGCACCCGGAACTCCGCTTGCAGCCTCTGCCGCCGCTATCGTCGGAAGAAGCGCCTTTGAAAAAGAGTCGATCTGATAAATCAGATCACGTCCCATCCCGATAACACTCCTCAGGGTTCCCGATGCCGCCGCAGTTACCGCAAGTGCCGAAGTCAGCGACAGCGCAAGATTTACCGAGGCTGAGTCCTTCGCTGTCCCCATAGCACTCACCGTGCCTCCGAGCATTGACACCGCAACAACCGACACCACGCACTTCATCCCGCTCGTCAGAACGCTTCTTAAATTCCGGCATAACTTATCCCATATCACCGCAAGCCCGTCCTTAAAGGAAAGATCAGCCGAAAGCTCAATGTCCGATGCATCATCCGGAACGGCACGCGCAAGCTCGTCCGCGCCGAGCGCATCCATCTGTCTCTCGTAAAAATTCTTTTCCGCCGCCCTGCACGGAATCGCAAGCAGAATAATTACCGCTGCAAAACACAGAACTTTTTTCATATGTATCTATGCCTCCATACGCGCACAACATATTTATAAATCCAAAATGCAACGCATTTTGCACCTCAACTATTACCTCTTAACTCTTATCTCTTACCTGTCCGAATTCATTCGGACACTACATACCTATTTGCCGAAGCACGGCAAGCATCAACGGCGCCGCGCACATTACCGATGCTGCTCCTGCCACAAGCTCAATATAAGAAGCCGCGGAGCTTACGCCCGCATCCCTGCACACATCGCACCCGATGCGCGACACAATGCTTATTCCGACACATCGCAGCACGGGAGCCATCAGCTCGCGCGCTATCCCCGCACCGCCTGCAAGCTCATGAATAAACTTTATCACAGAACCGAGAAGCCCCGATGCCGCAAATACCATTCCGATAATCAGCACAAGCGTCATAACCACTGCCATTTCCGGAACGCTTTTTCGAAGCAACGATGCCGTTATAACTCCAACAAGCGCAATAGCGCACACACGAACAAGCTCTCCCATAATCTCAGAAGCCGAAGGTGGATTTCACCAGATCAAAGAGATTGCTTATCTCGCGTACTATAATCATAAGTACCACTATAAGTCCGGCAAGCGTTGTCATCATCGCCTGCTCCTCGCGCCCCGAGCGGACAAGAAGCTGATTGAGAACAGCCACAAGTATTCCTATTGCCGCAACCTTAAAAATCAAATCAACCTGCATTTTTACAATCCCTTTTCTCTTCAGATAAAAACTATAACAACAGATATCCCGCATATTATGCCGAGCTTTGCATACAGCCCTCCGAGCCTGCGCCTGTCGCTGTCTGCAACTGCCAAAATCGACTCCAGTGTGCGCGATGTTCTCTCAATGCTTATTTTCTGCTCATCTGCACTGTATCTTCCGAGTACGTTTCCGAGCGATACCAGCTCTTCCTTTTCCCTCGCACTGAGAGTCAGAGCTGCGTTATGTGAAAGCTGTTTTTTCCAGATAATTCCGAACGGAATATCCCTGCGCCGCCTCATCTCCTCCGCACATTCGGAGAAAAAGGCACAGAACGGCTCCGGCATTTCCCTTCCGAGCTTTTGCAAAACCGACTCAAGCGGGCTTAACAGTTCTGCAATCTCCGCTCGCATAATTTCAAGCGCGCGGCAAAACATAGAAAGCGTACGTACGCGTGCCGACAGCTCTGACGATGCCGAAATACCGATAAGCGTCGCACCTCCCGCAAGAAGAATCACCCCTATAGCTTTTATCATTTTTACCTTCCTTTCTGCACATCCTCAATTTTTTTCAAAAAGCCGTTTCCGTCTTTTTCAAGAGTTATTACACATTCAAAAGCCTTGATATCAAAAAGCCCGCGGTATGTATCACGCCGCAGAATCTCCGGCAATGTCCTTCCGTGTGCAGTCGCAAGAATGCCTGTTCCGCATCCTAAAATGCTCCTGACAGCTTTACAGTCCGCCTCATCGGATATCTCATCCATTGCAATAATGTCCGGAGTCATCGCCCGCAAAAGCATCATACTTCCCCGCGCTTTATCTATACCGTCAAGCACATCCGTACACCTTCCGACATCAAGCTGAGGAACCCCTCTGTATTTTGCGGCAAGCTCTCCCCGCTCGTCCACAAGAGATATGCGCACACCTCGGTCAGAAACACTTCGTACAAGGTCACGCAAAAGCGTTGTCTTTCCCCCGCCCGGCGGCGCGATAATCAGCGTATTCCGGAATACACTATCCCGCATCACGGCATCATATATATCATCCGATGCACCTTTAATCTCCTTTGCTATGCGTATTGAAACAGAGGAAAGCTCCCGCATACCGGAAACCCCGTCCGAGCTTTTTACTACACTGCCACAAAGCCCAACTCTGTGCCCGCCGCGAACGGTAACAAACCCTTGCGCCACACTCTCCCTCGCACAGTGAAGCGAGCTTTCCGTCGCAAGCTCCAGAACATCGGAAAGGTCTTCCGCCGTAATCTCACGTGAAAGAAGCCTCTCTGCGCCGTTTGCAAACACCGAAAAACCAACTCCCGCACGCAAGCGAAGTTCGCGCGCGTTTCGCTGTTCTTCATCGGAAAGCATCTCCGCGAAAGATCTGAGTCTCCGTGGAAGAAACGTTGCCGCTTCATTGAATGCTTTTATCTTATAATCCATTCAAACCCTCTCCTTTGTGTCTTTACACCAACATTTTATGTACAGGCCGTTTATAATAGAACTGAAAGTTTATATTTCACAAACATAACTGTTGATTAAATTGCGGATAAGTGGTAAAATATACACATGACATAAAATCTTGAAACCTTAGGAGGTTATACATATGGATTATCAGAAGCTTCGCAACGGAAGCGACATCCGCGGAGTTGCACTTGACGGAATTGAAGGTCAGCCGATAACTCTTTTTGAAGACGTCTGCCGTGACATCGGCCGCGGCTTTGCGCTGTGGCTTATAAGGAAGACTGGAAAAAAATCAGGTCTTCGCGTCTCGGTAGGTCGCGATTCGCGTCTTTCGGGAGAGAAGCTCTCTTCCTGGATTTGCTCTGCCATGACGGAAGCAGGACTTGACGTATGCGATTTCGGTATGGCAAGCACCCCTGCTATGTTTATGTCCACCGTAACGGACGGATATAACTATGACGGCGCGGTTATGATTACCGCAAGCCATCTGCCCTTCAACCGCAACGGGTTTAAATTTTTCACAAGTGAGGGCGGTCTTGAAGGCTCCGACATCAAAGAAATTCTCACATTTGCCGAAAGCAATGAAAAGACCGGTCTTCCTGCCGGCAAGCTCACCGGTGGCGAATTTATGAGCGCATATGCAGAAATCCTTGCGAACAAAATCCGTAAGGCAACAGGTGAGGATAAGCCGCTTTCCGGTTTCCGCATAGTTGTCGATGCAGGTAACGGCGCAGGCGGATTTTTTGTTGACAAGGTTCTTGCTCCGCTCGGTGCGAACACGGCAGGCAGCCGTTTCCTCGATCCGGACGGAAGCTTCCCGAACCATATCCCGAATCCCGAAGACAAGGAAGCTATGGAGAGCATCACCGAAGCTGTTCGCGAAACGGGTGCCGATCTCGGTATAATCTTTGACACAGACGTTGACCGTGCAGGCGCTGTTCTCTCCGACGGAAGCGAGCTTAACCGCAACCGCATCATCGCACTTCTTTCTGCAATTCTTCTGCGTGAACATCCGGGAACAACCATTGTTACCGACTCCATAACATCCACCGGTCTCGCAAAATTCATTGAAGAAAAAGGCGGCATTCATCACCGCTTCAAGCGCGGATACCGCAATGTTATCAACGAATCCGTCCGCTTAAACCGCGCAGGTCAGGACAGCCAGCTTGCAATCGAAACCTCCGGACACGGCGCACTCAAGGAAAACTATTTCCTTGACGACGGTGCATATCTCGTGACAAAGCTCCTTATCGAGCTTGCCCGCGGCAAAAAGGAAGGTTACACGCTCGAATCTCTTATCAGCTCACTTGATGAACCGGCAGAGAGCGTTGAGTTCCGTATGAATATTCTCCTTGATGATTTCAAGGCATATGGTCAGAACGTTATCGACGAGCTTTCTGCATTTGCAGAAAAACAGCCGGGCTGGTCGCTTGCTCCGAGCAATTTTGAGGGTGTGCGCGTAAACCTTGACAAAGAGCACGGTAACGGCTGGTTCCTTCTCCGCTTATCGCTCCACGATCCGCTTCTTCCGCTCAACATCGAAAGCGACGAGGTCGGCGGTGCAAAGAAGATTGCAACAGAGCTTGCCGGATTTATAAAGGCATACGATAAGCTTGATGCCGCGGCACTTATTAACTTCACAAAATAGTTTTCCCGAAAAAACAACAAGACGAACATTTCAAAACGTTCGTCTTGTTGCTTTTTATATCATAAAAACTCCGCGCTGAAAAAATTTGTATATTGCAAATTTGCGCTCCAAACTGTATAATATAAGGTGTAAAGGGGTGACTTGTATTGAAAAAAACAGTAGCTTTAATTCTTACAATATGCATATTCACTTTGCTGTTTGCGTTGCCGGCAGGTGCAGACGGCGAGGTTTTTGTCGCCGCGGGAAATACGGTACTCCCGCTTACGGATGCTATGCCGATACGTTCCAGCGGAGTATGGTATATAGATTATCAGTGCTTCACGAAAGGAAGTCTCAGTGTCAACAGTTCCTATAACTCCGCAGAGCGAATGCTTGTTCTGTACACATGGGACACAACTCTTATCTTTGACCTTAACAAAACAGTCGCCTATACCGCCGCTGAAAAAATTCCGTATAAGGCGGTCTCTTTCGCTGCATCGGGTACAGTCTATGTTCCCGTTCAGTTCACGGCACAGATGCTCGGATTTGAATACTCTTATCTTTCCGAGCTTCCGATGATACGCATAAAGCGCTCAAGCGATATTCCGAACAATATGTTTACATATATTGCGCAGAACGAAATCCCCGATCTTCTTGCCGCATACAATGCAAGCAAGGAGCAACAGGACACAGGAAGCGTTACGCCTCCACAGCAAACACAGCCCTCAGAAGATGATAACCCCGAAGACGGAACGGCGCGAAAAAACATAAGGCTTTCTTTTAACATTACCGACAGCAAAAACTTCAAAAGCATACTTGACGCACTTTCGCGTTACGGTTACCGTGCCACCTTCTTTGTGCTAGGCAACGCAATCCCGGAATGTGATAACGAGCTTCGCCGCGCTGTCTGTGCCGGACACGCAATCGGCACGCTTTCCCAAAACGGTGATTCGGATTTTTCCGCCGGAGGAGATACTCTGACTGCTTCACTTGACCTTGCAAACGAAACCCTTTTTGAGGCCGCAAAGACGAAGACACGCCTTCTCCGTGTTCCGAGTGGCAGTAAATCACTCTCAAAAGATACGGTTAACCATATTATTTCGCTCGGCTATCGCATCTGGGACGAACATATTGCCCCGCAGGGAAATACCGCATCGCGAGTATACAGCTCTGCTGTTTCGCGCCTTGAATCAACAGCTTCCTCAATCCCTGTTCTAACGCTTTCCGATTCCGATATCCACACCGGCGCGCTGACGCGCCTTCTGCGCTATCTCAACACCAATAATTACCGCACCTATACTATAACCTTCCTCGATTCTCCCGTAAATGACATATCGGAGAAAAGGTAAAAAAACGTAAACAACACCCGCACGGTCGGAATTATCCGGCTGTGCGGGTTAACTATTATCTTCTTTTAAAACTTTTGCGATTGTTTTCCGAGAAAATTAAACATCCTCTCTTATGTACTCGGGCGGTGTGAGAAGAAGCTCCGGATTTTTCACATAATGCTTAAACACCTTTATCGCCGATGCAAAGTAATATCCGTCGCATATTCTCTCATCAAGAACAAAGCGTATATTCATAACGTGCTTGTGTTCCAGCTCGCCGTCTCGGTTTATCGTGTTTATAACTTCCTTTTTGCCGATTGCCATAAACACAGACGTTGTTCCGAATTCATAAAGATGATGGTAAACCGGATTTAACCCGATCGAACCGACGTTTGTAACAAATGCCGAAGAGTGGAACGGGCTTACTTTATTGATAATCTTCGGCATAAGACCGAGATTGTCAAGCGAGCGCAGCAACCACACGATAAACTTTATAAGGAAACCCGGAAGATGATTGAAAAGCCTTACTATCATATCCGTGCCATTTCCTTCTGCAGTTGCGGCTTCTTCCTCAGCTCTGACCTCAGCCAATGCAGCGTTGAACTTTTCAACAACGTCGCGCAAGGTATCTGTCGGTTCAAAATCCGGATTGAGATTTCCTTCCTCTCCGTCTTCATTCATTGATTTCTTAACCGTGAGCGAAACACGCAGATAATTGCGTGCATAAATTTTTCTTCCGCTTACAAATCGGTTAATGCGCGGTCTCTGAGAAATCGTGCGAACAAGGGCCGCAACGAGAAAATGATACGTCGAAAGCCCCGGAATATCTTCTCTGTTCTCTACGATAAACTTGCGAAGCCCCGTAATGTCAATCTGTTCCTCAAAGAAAATCTGGCTGTCAAGGCGCGTGCGCATAATGTGCGGAATAAGCGTGAAAATCGGATCAAGATTTCTCACCCTGTAGCCGTCATATCTATCCCCGAGACGGCGCTTGCGTTTGTTATACTCTCCCATATCTCTTTTCCCCTTAAATTGCTATTTTCACCCGGCACATCCCCATATGCCCATTTTATATTGTATCACAAAATTTAACTTTTTTCAACCGGAAGTGCCTTTTTTCTCGGTGATGCGCTTTTTATTTTCTTTTTTCTGTGCTTTTTACGCGCATCTTCTTTTTTTGCCCGTTTTGAATAAAACAGTGCCGCACCCCCGCCTGCTTCATAAATGATCTTCGACACGTTGTTTATTCCGTTTGACTTCGTAACGGTCATACGCGCAATATATTCGCCGTGTTCCGGACATGAGGCAAGCGTGATATAGCTGTCGTTTTTTTCACTTACCCACTTTTTCACATCTGTGCATACGTTTCCGCATTCAGGGCACTTTACCGCAACAGCCTCTTTATCACGGAAGATTTCACGGCGCAGCTTGTATCCGGAATAAATTTCCGCAAGAAGCGGGCGGTTTTCATCAAGAACAGCGCGTTGGCGCTCTGCCTGAAGAAGATCTGCAACTCCCTGTATAATATCGAGATGCTCAGCAACAAGAGCTGTATAGTACGCATCATTGAGAGCATCGTGAAGTGGCTCTTCAGGTACAATATTAAAATGCTCCATTGCCGTAGACAACGATTTCTGATTGTCCCCGGATTGCGTCTGGATGTTATATATCGCCTGAAGATTGAACCACGTTCCCGCCCACGATGAGTCATCACCATACATTTCTATATTGCGTTGCATAACTCTTATATCATCAGGTCCCCATGTAAGGAACGCAAAATCCTCCCCGCACCACGTGCGGAGAGTCTGCATCGCATTCTGAAACTCTTCGCCATTTTCAAGGTCATCCTGATTTATGCCCGTTATCTGGTGCACCTTTCTGTGAATAAGCTTGTAGTACTTCGGGCGTACATTTATCTTAAGCTCGTCCGCAATCTTAAAATCAGTACCAAGCTTTATCGCTCCTATCTGAATTATCTCCCCGTAAAGCTTATTGCCCGCGCTGTCTTCAACGACATCGCGGTTGCTTCTTGCCTGATTCCATTCAAGGTCGATTATTATATAGGTCAATACAATTCCACGTCCTTTATTTTTATCCATTGTATATTATATATGTATATCATCAATTGTGCAAGTATATATTTCGCGATTTGTTGACTTTTTTGTTTCGATAATATATAATTTTTAAAAGAGCAAACTATTCCGGAGGATGAAATATGAGCAGCTACACTTCACTTGCAGAATGCTATGACGAATTTACCGGCGATGTCCGTTATGCGCGTTGGGCAGACTATCTCACCGGTCTTTTTGATAAATATTCCGACAAAGACGGCACGCACGATGTTCTTGACCTTGCCTGCGGCACCGGCTCTCTCTCCGTAATCCTTGCTGAGCGCGGATTTGAGGTCATTGGCACAGATGCCTCCGAGGATATGCTCTCCGAGGCACAGACAAAGGCGTGGTCGGTTTCCGGCACCCCTCCGATGTTTCTCCATCAGACGATGGAAGAGCTTGACCTTTACGGAACAGTTGATGCCGCGGTGTGCTGCCTTGACAGCATAAACTATCTCACAAGCGAGAATCTTTTAAATCAGGCCTTTGCGCGGCTTAAGTTCTTTATCCGTCCGGGCGGTCTTTTTATATTTGATGTGAACACAGATGCGAAATTTCAAAATCTTGACGGTTCTGTATTCCTTCGCGAAAATGATGACTTTTTCTGCACATGGAGCGCGGAATACGACGAAGGAAGCCGCCTGTGCACCTTTTTCTATGACATTTTCAAGAACTGCGGTGAGCTGTGGTCAAGAGAGCAGGAGGAGCATACGGAACGCGCACATTCTTATGATGAGATAAAAAGCGCACTGGAAAGCGCAGATTTCACGCTTCTCTCCGTTTTCGGTGAGCTTTCCGAAAATCCTCCGGCAACTGACGAACAGCGCATTTTCTACGTTGCAAGGCGTAATTAACTACCATACAGAGGGAGACAAGATCATTTATGAGCGATACAATTGCGGCAGTTGCCACCCCGCCTGCCAAAAGCGCAATAGGTATAATACGAATCTCGGGTGACAATGCGTTTGAAATCACAAAAAAAGTCTTTTCCGGTGACATCTCTGAACCGCGCAAAATGGTAACAGGAAAAATGTTTTCTGAAAACGGCAAGGTCTGTGACTACGGTATGGGTGTCTTTTTTAAGGCTCCTGCGAGTTTTACGGGGGAAGATTCTGCCGAGCTTTACTGCCACGGCTCTACCGCTGTTCTGAGAACAGTCCTTTCAGCACTCTTCCGTGCCGGCGCACGCCCTGCAGCAGCAGGAGAATTTACTCGCCGCGCATTTCTTAACGGAAAAATGGACTTAACTCAGGCAGAGGCGGTAATCGACCTTATAGACTCGGAAACCGAGCTTGCTGCAAAAAATGCCGCAGAGCAGATGAACGGGCGGTTAGGGCATGAAATTTCCGCAATTTCGTCTGCGCTTACTTCCATAGCGGCAGAATTTTATGCATTTGTAGACTATCCCGATGATGAAATCGAACAGACAGAGCGAAACGAGCTTGCCTCAAGACTTTACGCCTGCGCAGATTCAGCAAAAGCGCTTGCCGGAACGTATTCCTCGGGCAGAATTTTCCGTGAAGGAATCCGCGTTGTTCTTATCGGACGCCCGAACGTCGGAAAATCCTCACTTTTGAACGCACTTCTCGGCACCGAGCGAAGCATTGTAACAGACATTGAGGGAACAACGCGCGATACGGTTGAGGAATCTCTCCGCGCAGGAAACATTGCGCTCCATCTTATCGACACTGCGGGACTCCGCAACGCCGATACCGAGCCGGAGAGACTTGGAATTGCCCGAAGCGAAGCTGCGGCACGTGATGCCGACATCGTGGTTGCAGTATTTGACGGAAGCGCACCTCTTGATAAATATGATATGCAGACGCTTGACCTTGCAAAGAGTACGAGAAGCCTTTGCGTTATAAATAAAAATGACCTCGGAACAATTATTGACCGCAGCATTTTCGGCGACCTTCCGGTCGTTGAAATATCCGCGAAGCTCAATTCGGGAACGCAAGCCGTTGTCGACAAGATATGTGAGATTTTCAACGTTTCCGACATCCCCTGCGACGGAAGAACACTCACCAACCCGCGCCACGCGTCTACCCTTATCCGCGCAGAGGAACGCATACGCTCTGCCGCCAACGCTTTTTCCGGCGGAATATACGCTGACCTTGCAGTAAGCGATATTGAGGATGCGATAAACACGCTCGGCGAAATAACCGGCAATTCCGCACAGGATACGATAATCAACGAAATCTTCAGCCGCTTCTGCGTCGGGAAATAGATGATAAAGAAAAAGAGTACGGCATATAAAAGCTGTACTCTTTGTTGTCCACGTGAAAATAACAGGGTTTAGAAGAACGCCCTGTTATTTTGCTGTTTTCAATATCCCTGCAAGCTCTTTTCCGAGAAGCTTTACGGAGGCGATGGCTTCCGAGAGCGAATTCGCACTTGTTCCGACTTCGATGAGCATAGAACCTTTTGTCGCGTGCATGTTAAATCGCTCCTTACGCAGATTTATCGGGCGCATTATGCCGGGATATTTGCTTGCCATTGCGTTCTGAACCTTTACGGCAAGCTTTAAATTTTCTGCCCAGTCAGGATGCGGAAGCCCGCTCTCTCCGGTTGACATAACAAGCATCAGCTGGGCAACTCTCTGCCCGTTCACCTCGGCGACCGTTCTGTATTTTGTTCCGTCGTTTGCCGTCATCGCATCACGGTGGACATCTATCACAACCTTGATTGAAGGATTTTTCTTAAGTGCCTGACCGATACTTTCAAGCGTCCGCGTATATGAGCCGTTATAAGACGGGCTGTCGTATATATTTCTGTCGTGGATAACTGATAGCCCCTCCGCCTTCAAAGCCGCTTCAAGCTCATCTCCGACGCGTATTACGTTGTATTTCTTGTCCGAGGTACGCTCTACATCCGTGAGAGTGTATGTATCCCTGCCCTGCGGAAGATAGCTTTCACTGCCGTGGGTGTGCACTATGAGCACGTGCGGACCGTTTCCGGTAAGCTTGAACGGAAGCTTTGCCGAGAGTAACCATTTAAGGTCAATTCCTTTTGTGCTGTCGTTTTTTACCCATATATTCCCGTGATGCACATATCCCTTATCTGAATTTGGATTTATTGTTATATTCTCTATCGGATATGTGTTCTCCTTCTTTTGTCCACCCGGGGTGTACTCCCACACTGTGAGGCTTTCTTTTTCCGGGTCCTGCGCTTTTTCACCCGCGACCGTCTCTATCTCGGTTTCGGCTTCATCTTCCGATTCTGCATCCGTATACGGCAGCTGCGAGGCAAATGCATGCAAGAGCTTTTTCTCGCTGTCACTCTTTATAAGCTGAGTCTCTCCTGACATCGCATACCTTACAAAATCTTCATCGGATATCATATTAACAATCTTCTCTTTTATATATTTTTCTGCATTGCTTTCCGACAGAAGGCGTATTCCCGCCGCACTGAAAATAAACACTGCCGCAAGCAGCAAAAAACCGCCTTTTTTTCTTTTCTTTCTCATTTTTATGATCATACCTCTTCACTATTCTCTTTTATCTTTTATCTGACTGAATTTATTTCAGACTTAAGTATCTTCTTTTCCTTCGACACTTAATTATATTAGAAAAGCCACGGAAAAATAACAAAACAAGCTGTAAAAGTTGTCACTTTTACAGCTTGTTTGTATCTGCTTGTTTTATCTGCGCGGCCGTCTGTTTGCCGCTTTTCTGTCGGAATACTGCTTTATCCCGGAAATCTTACTGTCGCTGTCCTGCATAAACTGCTTAAGCTTATCCTCAAACGACATTTCTGCCTGTTCGCGTACAGGATTTTCCTTCGTCCGGAAGCTCTGCGCCGGTCTTTCAGGCCTTGGCTCGGCTTTTCTTATCGACAGACTAATGCGCTTATTTTCGTCAATGCCGATTATTTTCACCTTTACTTCCTGCCCGACCTGCAGATGCTCGCTTATGTCATTAACATAAGTGTGCGAAATTTCGGAAATATGTACCATCCCGCTCTTTCCCTCTTCAAGCGAGACAAACGCTCCATATTTCGCAATAGATGTTACCTTCCCGTTGCAAATAGTACCTACTTCGAGTCCCATACTCCGTATTGCGTCCTCCTTTGTATTTTTAGAAAGCTTTCCTTTTTATCAGCTTCCCGAAACATCTACAAAAACGCGCTCATTCGGCGCGGCGTAGCCCTGGTTCTGTGCTTCCTTGGTGACATAGTCATCATCTATCTCTGCGCTGAGAATCTGCTCAAGCTGTGCTTTTTTCATTGACTCCGTAGCTATAAGCTCATCAAGAGCACTTGTATCACTTTCAAGCCGGTTTATCTTTATCTGATTTGATATAAGAATACCGGCAGCATATACCACAAACACAAAAAGGAGCAGCTTAGGAAACAGACCCGCTCTTTTTTTTCTTTTTTTTGCTGCCATCACAAACCGCCTTCCTTTTTTTCATCCTTCTTATTTTAACTCTTTCGCGCAATCGCACTTCTGCCTTGTGCTCGGTTTTCTTCGCGCCTCTCCATATACATCCGAGAAGCAAATATACGGGTTTTGTTATAAGATGAAGAACCTTCTTCATCGCCGCTATAACGCAAACAAGTACCTTATATACAATTTCGCTAAGCGCCGCCATATAGACGAATCCGCCACAGAAAGCACCTGCAAGCACATACCAGCGCATTTTGCCGCCGGAGACCGTCATAACAAACCCCAAAAGGGATATGACCGCAACTAACCAGAATAATGCATCAAATATCGCTGTTATCCACCGTTTTTTGGGCATATACGTGCGAACGGTACGTATAACGTCAAACAACACGCCTAAATAAAGCCCTAAAAGTGCAGAAAACAGAAACTCTATCGTTTGCGCAGAAACTGAATTAATCACAGTTCTTTACCTGAACAGGCGCGACCAGAAGCCACCACCGACCTCAGCCTCACTGTACTCAATACCGTCAATGCTTCCCTCTAGCGCAAGCTCTCCCGTTTCAAGGCTTAAGCGTTCTATATGCAACCCTGTTCCCTTTACGGTAAGTAGTCCGCGATTTGTATAGAGCACAACGGAATTTTCGTCGAAATTTTCAACATCCGAAACTCCCGAAACGCTCATCCTCGATCTGTTTTCAATAATGATGTTCTGCGGAACATCGCGTGAAATGTTTTTATCGTCAAACTGCATATGCGCACCTCCATACTTTTCAGTAAAGTATATTAGCCGCTGCACAGTTTTATTCTCAAAATCAAAAATCAGCGCACTTCCTCATACATGGTGTGCGCTTCATCCTTGTTCATATGCTCGGATACGGCAAGAACACGGATTTTAAGTGTACGTGTACCAAAAGAAATCTCAATAACATCAGAAACCTTAACGTCGTAAGATGCTTTGACCGGTTTTCCGTTTACCGAGACTCTGCCGTTGTCGCATGCTTCGTTTGCAACTGTTCTTCTTTTTATAAGACGTGAAACCTTGAGATATTTATCAATTCTCATACTGTAATTTTTTCAACCTTTATAATTAATGCCAAACCGGGGCAGGAGCTTTCCTGCCCCGATAAAGTCGCCGAAGTGTTTCTTACTTCGAAACAGCGTCCTTAAGAGCCTTGCCGGCCTTAAATACCGGGCTCTTGGAAGCCGGAATGGTAATGGTCTCTTTTGTGCGCGGATTGCGGCCCTGACGAGCTGCACGAGTCTTGACCTCAAATGCACCGAAACCTACGAGCTGTACCTTATCGCCAGCTACGAGTGCTGCTGTGATGGAATCAACTGTAGCGTTGATAACCTTCTCTGCGTCCTTCTT
>JAZLCV010000041.1:0-12503 GCA_045614365.1 Eubacteriales bacterium
GTGCTTAAGTTATTGCCTGCAAAATACACTTCCGGGCAACCACCTGTGCGCTGGTTGTATGTATTTCCTTTAATGAACTCAATTGCAGCGCGGGCGCCAAGATATGAACCGCCTATACCGATAACAACAAGCACGTCGGAATCCTTTTTTATCTTCTCCGCACACTTTTTTACGCGGGCAAGTTCTTCCCTGTCAATCTCGTCCGGCAAGCGAACCCAACCAAGAAAATCAGAACCTGCACCTGTTCCGCCAATCAGCGTGTCATGTGCCGCCGCAAGACGCGGAGAAATCAAATCAAGTTCTTTGTCTGTTACAAGGCTCTTTGTCCTTGTGATGTCTACATTAATCATTTGTAAACCGCTCCCTTCATAGATATAATAATACACCAATTGCGAGTCTTTTTCAAGGAAAATTTGTCGTTTACATATTATTCACTGTTTATTTCACTTTTATTTACAGACGCTTCAAACATTTTCAAAAATTACGTGATACAATAAAAACACAAACAGCAAAGGAGGCTTTATGATGTTCAAAATAGTAAAAACAGAAAATAATTCACATCAACATAAAAAAAGCCACGGTACAAAAGTTGCCGCAATGATCCTTTCGGTTTCCCTTCTTTCAGGCGCGATGGGCTTCGGCGGCGGGCTTCTTGCTAACAGGCTGAATGACCAAAGCATCCCCGTTCATTCAATAAGCGCAACTCCGGTTTCGCTCTCCGGTGCAGAATTCAATGCAGTAAGCGTTGCAGAGGCCTGTGCCGACAGCGTTGTTGAAATAAGAACGGAAAGCGTTCAGAATGATATCCGCTTCGGTCAGTTTGTTTCCGAAGGTGCAGGAAGCGGTGTCATCGTAACTGCCGATGGATATATCGCCACAAACAACCACGTTATTGACGGCGCTTCGAAAATAAACGTTACGCTTGCAAGCGGAAAAGAATATGCCGCAACTCTTATCGGCAAGGATGCGAAAACAGATCTGGCTGTAATCAAAATATCAGAAAACACACTTAAAGCCGCAACGCTTGGAACATCGGTTTCTCTTAAGGTCGGCGAACCGGTTGTGGCAATCGGCAACCCGCTCGGCGAGCTTGGTGGAACGGTCACAGGCGGAATGATCAGCGCACTTGACCGCCAGATTGAGATTGACAATGAAAAAATGACACTTTTGCAGACTGATGCTGCAGTTAATCCCGGTAATTCCGGTGGCGGGCTTTTTAATGCTCAGGGACAGCTTATCGGAATTGTAAACGCGAAATCCTCCGGCAGTGATATCGAGGGGCTTGCATTTGCAATACCGATTGATACAGCTAAAAATGTTATAAATCAAATAATTTCTCAGGGCTATGTATCCGGAAGAATAGATCTCGGCCTTACCTTTAAAGAACAGGGCACTTCGTTTAATCTTTTTACCGGTGTATGGACACGCGGCGGCGTATATATAGCAGATGTTACCTCAAACTCCAATGCCGCAAACGCAGGCCTTCGACGCGGAGATATCGTCATCGCGGTTGACGGCAGCAAAATCTCAGGCTTTGCCGACATCAAGAAAATTATTGATTCGCACAACGTCGGAGATACGGTTTCATTTACCGTATACCGTAACGGTCAGAGCCTTACACTTTCTTTCAGGCTTCAGGAGGCGAAATTGCAGACAAAACCTGCAACGCTTTACTGATAAGCATCCCCATACTCATCCCCCTTATACAAGGCTCACGGTGCTGTTAACGCAACACCGTGAGCCTTGACCAATTACTGCAATTCGCTTTTCATATATCCTACCGGGTGACTACACAGCGGGCAGACATCGTAGGCTTCGTTTTCCGTATATTCATAACCACAGTTTTCGCACTTCCACTTTGTGGGAGTGGTTCTCTTATACAACGTTCCGTCTTTCAGATGCTGCGACATAGCCTTGAAAACCTTCTCGTGTTCCGCTTCAACACTTGCCGTAAGCTCATATGTTGAAGCGATTTCTATAAAGCCTTCTTCTCTTGCAATTTTTGCAAATTCGGGGTATACTATAGTTGCTTCATCATGCTCTCCCGCAGCCGCGGCATCGAGGTTTACGCCAAGCGTGCCGAGTATATACGGATACCCGCCGTCGATATCAATGTTTTTATATCCAAAATCCGGATTATCCGTGAGGTACTTGAGAAAAAGCTTTGCATGGGCAAGCTCGTTGTTTCCGATTTCTGTTACTGCGCGGTAAAGTGCCTCGTGGCCTTCTTTACGAAGCTTCTCAGCATAGAAATGGTATCTGTTGCGTGCCTGTGATTCGCCCGCAAAAGAGCGCGCGAGGTTAACAAGCGTTTTTGTCCCTGTAAGGTTCATATACTTTTCATCCTTTCAAAGTAAGATTTTCCATACATATTATGGACAACACACAAAAAATCTATTCATTATCAAGAGGTAAAATATGACCAACACTCAAACTGTTTTCAAAGTGCGCGGTATGCACTGTGCATCATGCGCCCGCAGCGTCGAAGTAAATATCGGTAAGCTTTCCGGCATTCAATCGGTTTCTGTAAATCTTGCCGGAGAATCCGCCGCAATCTCTTTTGATGCAGATATCATATCGCAAAAACAAATAATATCTGCAATAAATAAGCTCGGCTTCCGCGCATCACTTCCGACCGGAAACGATGACAGCGAAGAGAACGCATTACTCCGCCGGGAAAGACTAACTCTTATCATTTCCCTCATTTTTTCCGCAACGCTCTTCATCGTTGCTATGGGACCTATGCTGGGGCTTTTCACGCTTCCTTATCCTCTTTCCGAACCAAGAATTCTTTCCATCACACAGCTTGTTCTCACAATTCCCGTAATTATATGCGGTTTTCATTTTTACCTTTCGGGATTTAAGTCGCTTTTCCGAGGCTCACCGAATATGGACACACTCATTGCAGTGGGAACTCTCGCGGCACTTTCTTACAGCGTTTATTCAACCATATTGGTATGCTGTGGCGACACGCACGCCTTACACAGTTTATACTTTGAATCAGCGGCTATGATTATTGCACTTGTCAAGCTTGGTAAGTTTTTGGAAAAGCGCGCGACTAAAAAGACCTCCGAAGCTGTACGCAAACTCGTTTCGCTTACCCCAAGCACGGCAGTTATTCTCCGCAACGGAGAAGAGATTGAGGTAAACATTCAGGATGTGGAAGTAGGAGACATTGCAGCTGTACGTCCCGGCGAGAAAATTCCTGTTGACGGCGTAATAATTTCCGGAACTACCGAAGCCGATGAATCAATGGTCACCGGAGAAAGCATGCCGGTAAGCAAAGCATCCGGCGATGAAGTTATCGGCGGATGCATAAACAGAACCGGATATATTCAGGTTAAAGCATCGCGTGTCGGACGCGACACGACACTCGCGCAGATTGTCCGCACAGTATCGGAAGCTCAGGCTTCAAAAGCTCCGATCGCACGGCTTGCAGATACGGTTGCCGGCTATTTCGTCCCCACGGTAATCTCAATTGCGTTTATTTCAGCAATTATATGGTTTATTTCCAGCAAGGATTTCAGCTTCACATTATCCGTATTCATTTCAGTTCTTGTTATCTCCTGCCCGTGTGCGCTCGGCCTTGCAACTCCGGTTGCAATTATGGTCGGTACCGGAGCCGCAGCAACACGCGGTATACTTTTCCGCAACGGTGCCGCGCTTGAACACACCTCCAAGATTGATACCGTTGTTCTCGATAAAACCGGAACAATAACAACAGGAAAGCCGGTTGTCACGGATATAGTTTCCGACATTGATCCTGATACACTTCTTTGCCTTGCGGCGGCGTGCGAAAGCTCGTCCGAACACCTTCTGGCAGAAGCAATAGTTGAATATGCCAAAGATAGAGAACTTAACGTTCCGGATGCCGATGGATTTGAATACACGGTCGGTTCCGGCGTTAAAGCCAACACAAATGGAAAAACAATATACGTCGGAAACAAAGCCTTTGTTAAAAATCCCGGAAAATTTGAAAATGAAGCAATAGCTCTTGCAGAGCAAGGAAAGACCTCGGTTTATGTTGCCGACGAGGAAAAGACTCTCGGTATAATAGCCATAGCAGATGCTGTAAAAGCCAGCGCAAAAGACTGCATAGATGAGCTTCACAACCGCGGAATTGACGTTTATATGCTTACGGGTGATAACGAACGTACAGCACGTGCCATTGCCGCGCAAGTGGGAATAAAGCACGTTATAAGCGATGTAAAGCCTGACGGCAAGGCTACGGTCATATCAGATTTAAAAAGCAAAGGAAAAACCGTCTGTATGGTCGGAGACGGCATAAACGATGCCCCCGCTCTTGCCGCATCGGATGTTGCAATAACAGTATCATCCGGCACTGATATCGCGGCAGAAACCTCGGATATAATCCTGATGAAAAACGACCTTTTGGATATTCCGCGCACAATACAGATATCATCAGCCGTCACGCGGAACATCCGTCAGAATCTCTTCTGGGCATTTGCATATAACGTGATAGGTATTCCCATCGCAGCAGGTGTGCTTTACGCATTCGGCGGTCCTCTTCTCAATCCAATGATAGGTGCCGCAGCGATGTCTTTAAGCTCTGTAACTGTCGTGACAAACGCACTGAGACTTGGCAGAATGAAGATAAAGTGAATATATAGCAGCAATCCACCCGCTCGGCGGGTGGATTGCTGCTTAATTACCATTATTTACATTTCAAGAAGATTTAAAAGAACGAAAATCATTTTGCTTGCTTCTGCGCGGGTTGCATATGCTTTTGCATCAAAGAGATTTCCCGGCTTTCCGCCGATGATTCCCGCGCGCTGCATTTTATAAACAGCTTCCTTTGCATACGTTGCAATCGCTGCATCATCCGCAAACTCCGACGGAGCATTGGACTCTACAAGCGTTACCTTTGCAACCTTATCTGCATAGCGCATAATCATAACCGCCATATCCTGACGTGATACATTAGCATCCGGTGCAAATGTCTTTTCTGTAAGACCGTTTACAACGCCATTTGTATATGCCCACGAAACTGCCTTTGCATACCAAGCATCTGCCGGTACATCCTCAAACGGGGTTGCGGTATCTGCAAGATTTGCATTTGCAAGGTTTGCGAGAATTGTTGCAAGCTGTGCGCGGCTGATGTTCTTCTGCGGTGCGAAGATGCCTTTTCCCATACCGGAAATGATATTTCGCTCGGCAAGCGTCATAACGCAGTTGTAGAACCAGTCGTTGCTCTTAACATCCGAAAATCCGTTTTCAACAGTCGGGATAGTCTGAACCGGTGCCCACTTTGCATACATAAAGGTTGATGCATAAAGCGGGATTGTAAAGTCAAACGGAAGTGTGCAGGTAGAATCGGTGTACCATCCGTCAAATGTGTAGCCCTCTTTTACCGGAACATTTGACGGCATCGGTGCCGGAGAACCGATATCAACGTATGTAGTACCGAAATCCGTTCCGCCCATGCTGTCATACGTTACGGAAACGGTGGTCTTCTGCTCCGGCTGCTTTATAGCAAATATCGCGCCGAGGGTTACATCCTGTGCCGGCATGATAAACTCTATCATATCGTTGCCCTTGTAGGTCTGGAAATTGGGATCAAAAATATCATCAGATGACCATGCATAAAAAGCAAAGCCGTCATTCGGAACTGCGCGTGCAACAACCTTCTCACCCGGAGAATACTGCGTTTTTACCATAAGTATGTATCCACCGCCATCAGTTACCGGTATAACGTTGTACCTTACATCGGCTGCGCCTGCAACTCCTGCAAGGCTTGCAATCATAAGCAATGCCAGAAATGCAGATAAAAATCTTTTGCTCTGTTTAATCATTTTTAAATACTCCTTTCAGACCTTATGTGAATCCGGTCTGCTTTTTTATAATTATTATAACTTTATTTCTTCATACAGTCAATAAAATAATTCAAAATTTATCAGTTAATTTTTAGTAAACACTCATTGACATTTTGATGATTTTCGCTTATTATATACATATATGGTATTGTGCAGTTTTTACATATACAATTATCAGTGAAAAACGCACGCAAAAATTCGGCTTTCCGTTTGCCGCAAAAACGGTGCCGTAAATCCTATGATTTCGGTTTTGGAGTTGCTATGAGAAAAGTGAGGAATGTATTAAAACGGGCTGTGAATTTATTATTAATCGTGTCACTGCTCCTATCCGTGCTTCCGCTAGGAACTTTTGCCGCATCCGGCGTGAATCCGGTTGTTGAAGGCGTTTCTATGAACACGACACGCTCATACATAACAGTTAGGTTTGACCGGGATATCGAAGCCTTGTCCCCGAAGAGCTTTTCCGGAAAGGTTAAGCTCAGCAAAGGCGGCGCCTCTCTTTCGAGTCTACCTTCATCCACTGCATATTCCGTTTCGGGAAGCTGTCTTTACATAACGCTCACCTCCGCTCTTTCCACTTCTGACAACTTTTTCAGAATAGCCAAGGGCACCTTTTCAGGTCAGACGGAAGATGTTGACACCCCGCTCTTTGATGCTCGCGGTCCCGAGCTTGCCGAAGAAAACAGTGTTATACTCAACAGCGACGAGCAGACGGTTACCATAAAGTTCAAAACCGGCGTGCGCGGTTATCCTAATGACGAATCGCTCAAAAACGGATATATTACGCTTGCCCGCAACGGGTCTTCTTTTAACGAAACCATTCCGGAAGACCACATAACAATAGACAACGAAAAAGGCGAGATTGAAATCTATCTCGATGAATGGCTTTCCGGCAAGTATTCAAAATTCAGAATTGCCGCAGGAAAGCTTCAGAATCTTCGAGGAAACATCAACCTTACCGAAATCACAACCAACGCAATTGATGCTTCCGCAACATCTGCAACTCCGGAAATTGATTACACTAATATAAACGATACACGAAACTCTGTTACCATCTATTTCACGCAGAGAATCAAAAACGGACTCGCAACCTCGGGAGTTAACTCAACACTTGCAACATCACTTCTCAAATCAAATATATGGGTAAGCCGCGGAAGTGCGAACAAATACGAAACTCTTGCCGGAAATGATTCCGTTTCCGTTGGTTCAAACTACATAAGAATCACATTCAGCGAACCGCTTTCCTCATCTAAAAACTACATCAAAATCAACGGAGGAACCATTGCAGATTACTACGGAAAAATAATCGCTACAGACATCATCACCGACGATGTTACAAAAGGAGTATCCGCATCAACAGCTCCGGCATATGCAAGCGCATTTCTCTCCAGCAGCAAAAAGATTGTTATCTACTTCACTCTCCCCGTCCAGAAGAATTCAGAACTTACAACAAGCGAGCTTCGCTCACGTATAACGCTCTCACGAAACGGCAACACATTTGAAACTCTTTCATCTTATGACAGCGTTTCTTTCTCGGACAATATGATGACCATTTCTCTCCGTGAAGAGCTTACCGGTTCGTATAACAGAGTTCGCGTTACCGGGAATACCGTTTCGTCAAAAACCGGGGCACTTCTCACATCATCCTTCACCACAGGATATCTCACCGCAGGAATGGCAGACGGCAACGATGACGATGACCGCTATTATGACGAAGAAGTGGCTCCTGAATTTTCCAGAATTACCTACGACAGCAGCGCACAGCGTGCACGCATCTACTTCGATCGTGATATAAAGAAGGTTTCCGGAGCGGATCTTTACGACGATGTTTCCGTATCCCGCAATGGGGGATCGTATGAAAACCTTTCATCCAACGATGTTATAACCATTTCTCCGTCAAATGCAATTACAATTCTTCTCGCCGAGCCGCTTGAAGGAACACGGAACCGTTTCCGCATTGCAGGAAACACACTTGCAGACTACGAATCCGGATATGTGCAGAACAATACCATCGTTACCGATTACGTCAGCGCATCGGGAAGCAGTTCTTCCTCTTCTTCAAACAACACAAACAACTCAAGCAGCGGAAGCGCAGATTACAGCGGCGATGTAACGGCAACGCTTTCTGATGATCTGTACACCGTTACGCTTAAATTTGACGAAGTTCTTTACAACAACAAGGATTCCCTTGATGAATTGAAAGAAAAAATTCAGATATCAAGAAACGGAAGATTTGAAACACTTACATCCAACGACTACATCCGTCTTGACACAGCAACAAACGAGCTTCTCATCGTCCTTGCAGAGCCGGCTGATGAATATTTCTCACAGATCAAGCTTCTTTCCGGTGCACTTCGTACCGCAGACGGCAGCTCCGTTTCTACAGCAATCACAACCCTCCCGCTCGGCGAAGCCGAAGGCAGCATCAGAACTTACATCAACAATGCTGTTGTAACAGGTTTTGCGTCAGAACAGGCAAGCGGAGATTCCCCCGTTATATCGATCTCCGGTCTTTCCAAGTTTAACACCTATGCAAAGCAAATTGAATTTCTTGTAAAGGTTCCGGACAGCGCAAAAAGCGCAACGCTCAACATCACGGGCGATATCGTTGAAAACCTCAAACGTTACGGAAGCACTGTTGCTCTTTCCCTCGGAAATGCAACCTATCATCTCCCGACAGGCAACATCTCGCAAATCTCATCTTCCGATACGCTTTCAATCACGGTAAGCGATTCTGCATCAAATGTTTCAAGCGCACTTGCAAGTGCTTCAACGTCCGATTCGTTCACTATCGAGTCCCACGCAAAGAATCTCCGCGCAAAGCTCATCTCCTCTTCCGGCACAAGCACGGAAATCACGCACAAGACCTTTGCAGAAAAGCGTTTCCTTATCAAAGAACCAAGCAGCAGCAAAACAGCATTCACTGCCGTGAGAATCGAGAAATCCGGCAACATCGTCCCGGTTCCGAGTTCATCGGATATCACAAGCGGAGTTGTTTATCTCACAGGAAAAACTATGACAGACGGCGACTATGCAGCAATATCTTCCTCCAGAACGCTCTCAACACTCAACTGGGCACAGTCTCCGACAAATGCACTTGCCTCCCGCCTTATCCTCACAGGTAAATCAGGAAGCAGTATCAACGGTTCGGAAGCTATTTCACGCTCCGAAACCGTAACGATTATGGCAAGGACTCTCGGTATCCTCTGCGACAGCAAAGGCGCAAGCCCGTTCTTTGATATGATATCAACTGACAGCTATTTTAACGCTGTTATGTCTACGGTTTCTCTCGAGCTTATATCAGGGTATCCCGACTCTACATTCAAGCCGTCTAACAAGCTTACACGCGCCGAGGCGATGACAATCGTTGCACGCGCTATAAGATTTATGAACGGCAAGAGCGTATCCGAGTCCTCCGATATGACGCTTTCCGAAGCAACAAGCATTCTTTCCAAGTTTACGGATGCAGGAACGGTTGATAACTGGGCAAAGGTAAACATTGCAGAATGCGTAAAAGCAGGCATTGTAAACGGTGACAATAACGGAAGACTTAATCCGAAAGCAAACGTCACCCGCGCCGAGCTTATCCAGCTTATGTACAACATTCTTGACAAATGTGATATTATTTAAGTAAAACTCAACACAGCGTGCAATGTAACAATTACACTGCACGCTGTGCTTTTATTTCTTCGTTTTCACAATATATCCGGTAAGTGCCGGATTGACACCCGTTTTTGAGATATTCTTCTGCAAGAACATCCGAAACACTGCTTTGAAGCTCACGTCTTAACCCCCGCGCGCCGTACTTCTCATCAAAGCCGTGCGATACAATAAATCGCTTTGCTTCATCCGCCACGTCAATGGTAATCCCGAGGTTTAACAGCCGCGCCGAAAGCGCCGACAGCATCATATCGCATATGCCTGCCGCTTCCTCTTTCGAAAGCTTGGAGAATACGATAACGTCATCAATACGGTTGAAAAGCTCGGGGCGAAAGCTCTTTTTTATATCCGTCACCACGTTTTTTGCCGCCTCGGAAAATCCGCTTTTACCATCCTTCCCAAAGCCCACTCCCGTAGTGCACATTCTCTCTGCGCCTATATTCGAAGTCATTACAATCACGGTATTCTTGAAATCTGCCTTTTTGCCGTGAGAATCCGTCATCATTCCGTCCTCAAGAATCTGAAGAAGAATGTTCATCACATCCGGATGCGCTTTTTCTATTTCATCAAAAAGAATCACCGAATACGGAGCATCGCATACACGGTCGGCAAGTGTTGTTCCTCCGTCGTGCCCCACATATCCGGGCGGAGAACCTAAAAGCTTTGACAGCTCATGCTTTTCCATATATTCCGACATATCCATACGGATTATTTTATTTTCATCGTCAAAAAGCGCCTCAGCCAGCGCACGGCAAAGCTCCGTCTTTCCCACGCCCGTCGGTCCTGCAAACAAAAACGAGCCTATAGGCCGCTTAGGATCAGAAAAGCCAAGCCTTCCCCTGCGCACTGCCCGTGCCACTGCCGCAATCGCTTTTTCCTGACCTACTATCCTTTTCCGAAGAAGTGACTCAAACTCAAGAAGCCTTCGGCTTTCCTCGCGAGTTATCCTCGACGCCGGTATTCCGGTGCGCGCACACACCGTTTCTGCAATGCTGTCAAAATTGATCTCGGCACGCCCTTCAATTACCTTTTGCCAACTCTCGCTTACCTGAGAAAGCTCACTCCTTAAGCTTTCTTCTCTGTCACGAAAACGCGCCGCTCCCTCAAAATCCTCTGCTTGAATGCATTTTTCTTTCATACCGACGGCGTTTACTATATTTTCCTCAAGCTCACGCATACGCGGAGGAGGCGATGATGCATATATCTTTGCCCTGCTTGCCGCCTCATCAATCAGGTCTATCGCTTTATCCGGCAAACGGCGCTCAGGTATATATTTTTGTGAGAGTTCAATTGCGGCTTCTATCGCCTCGTCCGTAATTCTTATTTTGTGGTGTTGCTCATACTTTTCTCGCAGTCCGGCAAGAATTTCGGCGCTTTCTTCTTTTGACGGTTCTTCCACCCTTACCGTCTGAAATCTGCGCGAAAGGGCGGCAGAAGGCTCGATATACTTCCGATATTCCTCGTGCGTTGTTGCTCCTATAAGCTGGATTTCGCGGCGCGAAAGCGCAGGCTTTAATATGTTTGCGGCATCTATTGCCCCCTCTGCCGCACCTGCACCGACGATGGTGTGAATCTCGTCTATAAATAAAATTATATCTCCCGCACGGCTTACCTCGCGCAATATCGAGCGTATGCGTTCTTCAAACTCTCCTCTGTATTTTGTGCCGGCAACAACTCCGGAGATATCAAGCATGAAAATTTTTTTCCCCGAAAGAACACGCGGCACATCACCCTTTACAATCCGCTCTGCAAGACCCTCTGCAACAGCAGTTTTCCCGACACCCGGGTCTCCAAGAAGAAGCGGATTGTTCTTTGTTCGTCGCGCAAGTATTTCTACAACGTGTTCAAGTTCTTTTTTTCTTCCGATCACCGGATCAATTTTTCCCTCACGCACAAGCTCGCACAAATCTCTCCCGTAGTTTTTAAGTAGCTTTGTTTCGTTTTTCTCGGAGCTTCGGCGATTATCAGAATTCTTCCGGCAATCCGCACTATTATCTCCTCCTGAAGGCATTATAAGTCGCGCAAGCTTATCAGTATCTGCCCCCATGCTTTTTAAAAGCTTTTTAGCACTGCCGGATTCCTCACAAAGAATTCCGGCAAGAAGATGCTCGTCTCCGATGAAACCGTCCCCCGTGCTTTTCGATTTGTTATATGCGATCTTCACTATCCTCCGAGAACATGGACTAAGCCCCTGAAGTGTGTTTTTATGGGCTTTTCCAATACCGGTGCGTGAAATTACCGAGTTTCTTACTTTTTCGCCGGAAACACCCTCCGCAGTCAGTAATTTTGCAGCTTTCCCCTCTCCGTCGCGAAGTATACCGAGAAGAATATGCTCACTTCCCACATATCCGTGCCCCAGTTCTGCTGCGCATTCGTGTGCACACCGAAGCACGTTTTCTGCGCGAAGTGTAAATCTGTTGTCAAAAAACATGGTTTCCTCCGATTTGTATTTGATTCCACAGATTAAATTTTACCTTTGAAGACAGCTTTTTATACATTACAATTTTCGTCAATATAAACTTTTTTTGAATTTTTCAAATTTTTTTAGTTTACCCTATTGATTTTTTTCTTATTCATTGTTACAATAGATATATTGAAAAAGATGGAGGTGTTATTGACATGGCATATGTAATTAGCGACGAGTGCGTAATGTGTGGTTCTTGTGCAGGTGCTTGCCCCCTTGGTGCAATCTCCGAAGGTGATACAAAGTACGTTATCGACAAGGACGCATGCGCAGGCTGCGGTGAGTGTGCAAGCGCTTGCCCGGTAGAGGCTATCTCCGAGGAATAATCCCCCGAAGGCTTCAAAGAGCTGTGACGAAATTCGTCACAGTTCTTTTTTACTCTCTTCAAGTGCTGTTTCGGGCGTGCAAAAATCGCAAGGCAGATTTGCCTTGCGATTTTCTTTTTAATATCTCTTTTTCTTTGCGCGTGCGGCTTCGCTCTTCTTACGGCGCTTTACGCTCGGGCTTTCATAATGCTCTCGCTTACGCAGCTCGGAGAGAACGCC
>JAZLCV010000042.1:0-2548 GCA_045614365.1 Eubacteriales bacterium
AAAAACGCTCGGCATTTTATAAATCTATAACAAACACGGAGGAATATACCAATGAATATCAGAATTACAGCTATACTCTGTCTTGTCTGCATGCTTTTCACCCTTTGTTCCTGCACAAGCGAGCCCGAAGCTCTTTCCGGCGTTGCCCCTTCATCTGTTGACGTAACGCCGACTCCGATTGCATCGGAGGGCGAATTTATGTACGACAGCCAGCTGTCCCTTGCCGACTCTTTCAATCAGATGAATACACTCCGTATTTCCGTATGCGATGATATGTATTCTGCAGTTGTCGGCTTTTCGGAAGATTCCGCATGGGTTCCGATTGCCGCAAGCAAATACGCACTCGGCAGCGAAGAATTTCTTGCCGCATCGTATGTTATGGAAATGGAGCCGAGCATAACCGCCAAAAAGCTTATGCGCGAGGCGGGATTTAAAAACATTGAAATTTCTCCTCTCGACCTTGAAAACACCTGGAAAATAACAGCAAATAAAGAAGAAAACGGAGTTGTTAACGAATACGAATACACAATCATGTATGGTTCACAGTCTGACTCATACCGTTTTACTCTTTCTATAAACAAAGAGCCGAATATGATGCTTGCATCACGCCGTATTACAGGCGGATATGCGGTACAGGTATGGATTCCGGATGGCGAATATCATATCCTTGTTCAGGACATTCAGGAAGGCCGTTTCGGATATATTCCGAAGCAGCGCGATGCGGAGATTGACTTCCCCGAAAATGATATATACTATGACGGTTCACTTGTGACGAATTCTTTCACCACCCAAGGTGCAGAATACACTTTCCTCTTGGCAAACAACATTCTCTACATTGCTAAAGACGGTTCAAACTACGCAATACCGTTGTCATAAAGTCTGAATTTATTCAGACAAGTAAGAGAGAAAAGTGAAGAGTGAATAGGTAAGGTGCAAAATGCAGCGCATTTTGATTATATTATGTTTTGTTTTGCGCCTTGATCGCAACAAAAGGAGTGGTTACAGTTATGTTAAGAATAGGTTGCCATCTTTCTTCCTCTAAAGGCTATCTCGCAATGGCAAAAACCGCAAAATCAATAGGCGCCAACACCTTTCAGTTTTTCACAAGAAACCCGCGCGGTGGAGCGGCAAAGCCCATTGACCCGGATGACGTTGCGGCATTTCTTGAATATTCAAAAGAAAATGATATTTCGCATATTCTTGCTCACGCCCCCTATACCCTCAATGCAGCGGCAAAGGATGACAGAGTTCGCGACTTTGCCCTTATGACAATGCGCGACGATATGGAGCGCCTTGAATACACGCCGGGCAGTATGTATAACTTTCACCCCGGTTCTCACGTCGGTCAAGGAAGGGAGCGTGGCATTGAGCTTATAGTATCTCTTCTGGATGAAATAATCACGCCCTCTCAAAGCACAACCGTACTTCTTGAAACCATGGCGGGAAAAGGCAGTGAGGTTGGCGGGAAGTTTGAAGAAATAGCCGAAATAATTTCCAGAGTGAAAAACCCTGACAAGCTTGGCGTTTGCATGGATACATGCCATATTTTCGATGGCGGATATGATATCAAGGATAATCTTGATTCTGTTCTTTCCGAATTTGACAGAATTATCGGCGTAGATAAGCTTTATGCCGTTCACTTAAACGACAGCCTGCACGGATATGAAAGCCACAAGGACCGCCACGCAAAAATCGGCGAAGGCTTTCTGGGAACAGAAACCTTCCGCGCGGTTATAAATCACCCAAAGCTTCGCTCTCTCCCCTTTTTCCTTGAAACTCCCAATGAGCTGGACGGTTATCAGGCGGAGATTGCGCTTCTTAAAAGCCTTTATAAAAATCAGGAGGACGAAAGTTTATGAAATGGGTAATTGCATCCGACATACACGGCTCTGCGGAGTTTTGCAAAAAGCTTCTTGATGCATACAACCGTGAGGGTGCCGAGAGGATGCTCATTCTCGGTGATATTCTTTATCACGGACCGAGAAATAATCTTCCGGGAGAATATAATCCTAAAGAAGTTATCGCTATGCTGAACGCTATGAAGGATCGTCTTCTCTGTGTTCGCGGAAACTGCGATACCGAGGTTGACCAGATGGTTCTCGATTTTCCGATAATGGCGGAGTATGCCATTATCACAGCCGGCGAGCGAATGATTTATGCAACGCACGGTCATAACTTCAACACATCAAACATTCCGCCTATGAAGCGCGGAGATGTGCTTTTGCACGGGCACACGCACATTCCGAAATGTGAAGAATTCGGAGAC
Organism: Eubacteriales bacterium; assembly: GCA_045614365.1. GTDB lineage: Bacteria > Bacillota > Clostridia > Oscillospirales > JAAYXM01 > SIG480. Next base: position 2,267 of record JAZLCV010000042.1, read on the forward strand.
GGACTGCTCTATTGCAATCCCGGCTCTGTATCAATTCCGAAGAACGGCTCCGAGCACAGCTATATGACGCTTGACGGAAATGTTCTTGAATGGAAAAGCCTTGACGGCAAGGTATATATGACGTATACGCTGTAAAGTATAAGATAAGCGGTCGCAAAATGCGACCGCTTGTTTAATTCGACTTGGATTATGGGAGGCCGTGAGGCTCTGTGTTTTTAGGGTACACTTTATTCGAATGCATATTTATTCTGAGTTAAAGCAAAATAAATACACGAATTATTT
>JAZLCV010000043.1:0-3560 GCA_045614365.1 Eubacteriales bacterium
AGCTGAGATGCCGAAAAGCTCATCTGAAGCTATCTGCGCCGCGCCCTGAGCGAACTGGCTTGATGCAACAAATACCTTTTTAAACTCCGGCGTTTTCATCGCGAGACGCGCTGTATGTGAAACTGCAAGATCAATTGCGGCATTATACATTTCCTCAATCTCAAAAAGCCCCGATGCGTTCACAATAATGAGGTCGGGCTCAAACATCATAATAAGATTGATAGCAGCTGCACTCATATAACCGCATGCCTCATCAATCACGCTGCGCGCAATTTTATTTCCTACGCAAGCGCGCTTGTGTATATCTGAAATTGAAACCGATTCTCCCGAAATCTCCTCATAACGTGACTCAATATACCTTACGCTGCAGACGTTTTCAAGACAGCGCAGTTCTCCGTCTGCAGCAGCTATAACCGTATGTCCAAACTCTCCGGCAACGGTGGCATTTATCTCGCCGTCATATTCATTTATTATACCTATTCCGTCGGAGGACATATCGAGAAAAATAATATTCTTACGCTTTTCGTCATTTAAGGCGCGTATTGTCCACAGACCTTTGGTTTTTGTGTTGTTTGATATATAAACGGGCACGCTGCAACGCTTCTCAAAACGTGATTTTACGTCAACTCTGTCCCAGTTCATTATACTTGAGCTTACCTTTCCGTCAGAGGAAACGTGTCCGGATACCGCAAAGCCAATCGCCTTTACATCATTGCGTTTGCAGATAATGGACATAACCCGTTCTTCAATGACGGAAAGCACTTTATCTGCCGTTTCTTTCTTTGATATTACAACACTTTCGCTCTCCAAAATACCGCCAACAAGGTCTGTGATTGAAATGGTGGCTTCATCAGACTCTATATTTATTGCAATGAGGGAATACGCGCTTGCGTTAAATTCAAGCATAACAGCACGACGCCCCGCACCCTCATTTTTTATTCTTCCCGTTTCCGTAACGAGGTTTGAATCAATAAAGAAATTTATTATATTAGTTATAGAGGATAAGCTTAGCCCTGTAACCTTGGCAAGCTCATTTCTCGAAACCGGGCTGTTCTTGCGGATAAAACTCAGTGCCTTTTCACGGTTGAGCTTTTGCATAAATCTAACGTTTCCTACATTATCAAACATATTCATCGCCCCTCCGTCTTTCCATATGTAATATCATAAAACCAGGAAAAACACAAACAAAATATTGGTTTTCTGTGCTATTTTGTTTTTTGTAATTTTTTGCCGCAAGTGTGCAATTTGTTCTTGTAAGCCGAAAAAAAATATGTTATAATATTGTTGAATAAGTGTATTCAATTTATTAAGATATTAACCGGAGGTTCTTATGGTCGAGTTTGTCACCAAAGAAACGCTTGAAGAATATGAAGCTTTTGTTACCTCTCATCCAAAGGGGCATTTTCTTCAGTCTCATGCATGGAGCAAGCAAAAACCCGAGTGGACGTGGGAAGGAATAATTGTACGCGGTGAAGACGGAAATCTCCGCGGTGCGATGTCTGTTCTTATCCGCCGCGCCCCCTCTCTTCCCTACAGCATTATGTACGCGGCACGCGCTCCTGTGTGTGACATCCACGACAAAGAGACTCTTGCAAAGCTTCTTGAAGGCGCAAAAAAGCTTGCAGCAAAATACCGTGCGTATGTGTTCAAGCTTGACCCTGATGTTCTTCTTACTGATACGGAATTTGCCGACATCATGACGAGCCTTGGCTTCCGTCACCGCGATACGGGAAAAAACTTTTCGGGCATCCAACCGCGCTTTGTTTTCCGTCTTGATGTTCAGGGACGAGACACGGAAGAGCTTATGGCTTCTTTCCATTCAAAAACACGCTACAACATACGCGTTGCCGAACGCAAAGGTGTTGAGGTTAAGCTTTGCGGTCTTGAAGCAGTTGGCGATTTTTCCGATATGATGCTTGAAACAGGTGTCCGTGACGGATTTGTTGTGAGAAACCGCGAGTATTTTGAAAATATGCTCAAAAACCTTGGCGAAAACTGCAGACTTTACATGGCATATTCAGGTGATATCCCGATTGCCGGAACACTTGCAATACACTACGGTGATAAGGTCTGGTATTTATACGGCGCATCGTCAAACAAATACCGCAACTTTATGCCTAACTACCTGCTTCAGTGGCATATGATTCAATGGGCGGTTGAGCTAGGATGCCGCATTTACGACTTTCGCGGCGTTTCCGGAGACCTTTCAGAGGACAATCCGCTCTACGGTTTGTACCGCTTTAAAAAAGGCTTTAACGGCGATCTCGTGGAGTTCTGCGGCGAATACGATTATATATTCAACAAGCCGGTTAACTTTATGATTGAAAAGGGCGAATTTATTTACAGAAAGCTTCGCAAACAGCTCTTCATGTTAAAGCATCACAAATAGAGAAAAGATGTGTTAAAAATGACTTCGTTTATTATTGAGCGAGAAAAGATAGAGCAGAACGCCCGTGAGATTATTTCCCGCGCAGGCGATGCAACCGTTTTTGCAGTTGTTAAAGGTCATGGCTATGGATTCGGTCTTGATGAGTATATTTCCATTCTCTACTCCTGCGGAATACGGCACTTTGCCGTAACGGATGTTTCCGATGCTCTCACAATAAAGAAGGTGGAGCTTGCCGATACCGATATTCTTATGCTTCGCTCAACCTCTCTTGCAGATGAAGTTTCCTCACTTGTTGAAAATGATGTTATTCTTACAATAGGGAGCACAGATGCTGCCGTTGCTGCTAACAGGGTTGCTATTGAAAAAGAAAAGAAGGCACGTGTTCATATAAAGGTCGATACAGGTATGGGACGTTATGGTTTTTCTCCATCTGATACAGAGCAGATTGTTGCTGCTTTTACAAGCTTTTGCGCGCTTTCCCCCTGCGGTCTTTATACGCATCTTACCTCCGCTTTCAAAAGCCGCCGTGTAACAGACACACAGATCGATACTTTCCTTGCGCTGCGTGATGAGCTTATTGCTCGCGGAATTGATTGCGGCACGGTTCATTTTGCCAACTCCGCATACCTTTTCAGATTTCGCGAACCAATTGGAGATGCAGTGAGAATAGGCTCGGCATTCACCGGCAGAATCCCGTGCAAAACAAGAAGAAGCGGACTTACAAGAGTCGGTCATCTGGAAAGCAATGTATGCGAGATACGCTGGCTCTCCCCCGGTTCAAAGGTGGGTTACAGCGGAGCATATACCGCAAAAAAAGCCGTAAAAACCGCAGTTATCCCCGTTGGATACGCAGACGGCTTCTGCACGGAAAAGTCAAGAGATACATACAGACTCCGCGATGGGATTTTCTATGTACTCTCCGATATAAAGCACCTTCTTGAAAAAAAGAGCGTATACGTAAAGATAAACGGACGGCACGCAAAGGTGCTGGGGCATATCGGCATGACGCACACAGTCTGCGATATAACCGACATCCCGTGTGAAATCGGAGACACGGCGGAATTTGACGTAAATCCTATATACGTTTCAAGGGATATTTATAAGGAATTTATTTAAATCAAGCTGAATGAATACGGATTTTCCGTTTCAAATATAAATACCGGGAGGTAAT
>JAZLCV010000044.1:0-1845 GCA_045614365.1 Eubacteriales bacterium
CAGTCTCTCTTGCCGAAGTTTCGGCTGACTTTTGCATGGTGTACGGGCTACTTGGAGTCTGCACAGCACTGCTTGCCGGCAAAAACAAATATCTTGCCGCATCACTTTCCTGCCTGCTTTCGCTGTTCGTTTCCGTCTGTCTTAACACGGCAACTTTAACCTCTGCAAGCATTTCGTTTTTGCTTTCCTGCATAATTTTTCTTCTCACGCAAAGCATTTTCGCGCGCTACTCGCGCCGTTTTTTCGTAAAACAGGCATCGCGGCGTGATGTCCACATACGTGCATATACCTCGGAGAGACTTAAGCTTGCCGCAGAATCCTTCCGAAATCTGGCGCATCTGCTCGGAGATGTGCGCGGGCGTGCTTCAAATTTCCCGCAGAACGAAAAGGGCCTTTTTGAAAAGACATCCCGCGAAGTATGCAAAAAATGCACCCTCGCAAAAATATGCTGGGAGCGCGATTTTGAAGCGACGCGCGATGCGATAAACAACGCATCCGGTGCTATACGCGAAAACGGAACACTCTCCGCAAAGGACTTTCCCATTCATTTTTCCTCGCGTTGCATTCACATTGAAAGCTTTGTCAACACCGTAAACCGCGAAATATTCTCAATGCGCTACAGAAACCAGTTTGAGGGACGGCTTCGCGAAAGCCATGCACTTCTTACGCGGCAATACTCCGATGCATCTCAGGTCTTTTCCTGCCTATCCTCTGATATTTCAGACAATGCACGCTTTGACGAAGAAGCCGAGCTTGCTCTTTCCGATTTGCTGACCTCTTACGGAATACTGTGCGACACGGCGGTGTACCGTGACAACTTAAATCATATAAACATCCATCTGTGCGGCAAGGACCTTTCACGCATAGCAAACGAATTTGACAAATTCTCCGCAGAGATAAAAAAGCTTTGCGGTGTAGAGGTTCTTTCTCCGCAATACACGCGCGGAGATGCACTTGATGATATGGTAATCCGCGAAAAACCGCGCCTTCGCGGAGTTTTTGGTGCGGCAGTCAAGCGCAGGAGCGGCGCGGAGGTAAGCGGCGACTCCGGAAGCTTTTTCCGACCTACAAACGCACACCTTGCACTTCTTCTCTCTGACGGGATGGGCAGCGGAAAGCTTGCCGCCCACGAAAGCGCGCAGAGCGTTAAGCTTCTTGAAGGGCTTCTCAAATCCGGAATCGCGCCTTCAGATGCGCTTGCAACACTTCAGGCTGCACTGACGCTCAAGGCGGAATACACAGGCGCTTTTGCAACTCTTGATCTCATGTATGCCGATATGTTCACGGGCGCGTGTGAGTTCTACAAATTCGGAGGCGCGCCTACATATATAAAGAGGGGACGGCAGATGCGGCGTATAACAGCATCCTCCCTCCCCGCCGGAATGAGCATTGGAGACGGCACCTCTCCCGACCGCACCTGCATCACTTTGTGTGAGGGCGATTTTGTAATAATGGCAAGCGACGGAATTTCTGATGGAAACGACGATAACAAGCTTCTTGAATTTCTGTCAAAAACAGACGAAACTTCTCCCAAAGCTCTTGCCGATGCGATACTTGCGTATTCCTTTGCCGTGTATGGAAAAAATGATGATATGACCGTCGCTGTTATAAAAATTGAAGCGGAAGAATAAACCATTCTTATTCCGGTTAGAATAACCATATAAGGAGCGATGCTTTATGGTCAAAGGAATTACAAAACAGGTAATTGTGGTAAAAACTCCTGTTTCAGGAATGTTTGAACAGGCAATATTTATTCTTGGTGACAACGTGACGGATTCATCCTCCGTTGATGCTGACGGAATCCTTTCCGAAGCTTGTGCAATAGCGGATGATTATGTCCGCACG
>JAZLCV010000045.1:0-1988 GCA_045614365.1 Eubacteriales bacterium
GGCGGCGGGAATTGACAGCTTTAAAATTGAGGGCAGAGTTAAATCTGCGTATTACTGCGCGGCAGTTACCAATGCATACAGAATGGCGATTGATGAATATGTAAAAAGCCCCGACACATGGCAACGTGATGGCTTCTGGACCGTTGAAGCGGATAAGGTCAGTCACCGCCAATATTGCACGGGATTCTATTTTGGCGAAAAGAATATCCAGAGACAGGAAACCTCAAACTACATTCGCACGTGGGATGTTGTCGCAACAGTTGTCGAATGTGATGATGAAGGAAATGCTGTAATCGAGCAGAAGAATAAGTTTGTACGCGGAGTTGAATATGAGCTTATGCAGCCAAAAGCTCAGCCCCAGAAGGTGATTTTTGAAAAGATGATAACCCTTGACGGTGAGGAAATAGAATCTGCTGGTCAGGCGAAAATCAAGGTAAAGGTAAAGCTTCCGTGTAAAACCCCAATCGGTGCATTTTTAAGACGTGAGGGGAGCCGCTTTAATGAACCGTAAGCTCTGCCATATTGCCGATGAAAAGGACGAAGGCAAAAAGCTTTCCGAGATTCTCAAGCGTCGTTTTGGTGTTTCTGAAATGCTTTTGCGTCGGATTAAGCGTATTGAAAACGGAATACTTTTAAACGGCAAAAGTGTATATACTATTGACATTGCACATAAGGGTGACTGCATTGAGGTAATAATTGAGCCTGAAGAACGCGGCTCGGACAGCGTTGTGCCGACTGAAGGTAAGCTGGATATTCTTTTTGAACATGAGGATATTCTTATCCTCAACAAGCCCGCAACGCTTGCAGTGCATCCGTCGCACGGGCATTTTTCCACATCTCTCGGCAACATCGTTATGTGGTATTACACAAGCCGAGGTGAGAAATTCGTTTTCAGACCGATAAACAGGCTTGACCGCGGGGTTTCAGGTGTTATGGCAGTTGCAAAAAATGCGTATTCCCACACCTTTGCCGCACGCCTTTTGCACAGCGGAGAGTTTTACCGTGAATATCTTGCGATAGTTGATGGAAGACCGCCACAGGCAAGCGGCGAAGTCTGCGCACCAATAGGTCGGCGCGATGGCTCAGTTATTGAGCGGGAGGTGCGCGAGGACGGAGATTTTGCACTTACGAAATATGAGGTTGTTGAAACACGCGCAGAAATGAGCATTGTCAGAGTTTTGCCGATGACAGGAAGAACGCATCAGATAAGAGTTCATATGGCGTACATCGGATGCCCGCTTGTTGGTGATTTTCTGTATGGAAAAGAACATCCGGAGCTTGAGGGAAGATGTGCCCTGCATTCTCACCGCCTTCACATGCGTCTGCCGTTTGAACAGGGAGAGGCGGATATAACGTGTGAACTTCCGGAGGATTTAAAGAAGATATTTTATGCGTGAAAAAGCAGCTGTGAATTCCACAGCTGCTTTTTGGTAAAATACGTTATTTCAGCTTATCGTCGTAGTGTGCGCGTTCACCGCCGATAAATTTTGCACGGCTTCTTGCACAGACAAGGTGCGCTGAGCCTATATTTTTTACTGACAGACGGCAGGGGACGACGACGGGACGAACGTGCATACCAATAAGCGTGTCTCCGATATCCATACCCGCATCGGCAGATATGCCCTCAAGCGCGACCGGATCACGCATTGCGCTGTATGCCGCAGTGGCAAACGAGCCACCGGCTTTCGGCTGAGGAACAGCGTTGCATATGTATGCCCCCTTTGCTGCTTCGCGCTCAATTATGATTGCGCGGTTTAAATGCTCACAGCACTGTGCCGCAATATAAATTCCGGCAGGGGTGAAAACCTCTGCAAGGGAATCATAGATAAGCTTGCCAAGCTCTGCAACGCTTGATGTGCCAATCTTTTCACCCATAACCTCGCTGGTGGAACAGCCAACAGCTACAATATCTCCGCGGGAAAGCCCCGCATTTTCGATAAGCTCCTGCGCCGCAGTGTGCAGAGCGCTCTTTACATCTTCATACATTT
>JAZLCV010000046.1:0-9596 GCA_045614365.1 Eubacteriales bacterium
TTCTCGTCTTGAATACAGTTCCCTTTGCACCGACAATATCGCCGATATCATATTTGCGGAACTTTGCAAAGTTTTCCTCGCCGATGTCGTTTATGCGGATATAAAGCTGGATTCTTCCCTTTAAGTCCTGCATATCGCAGAAGGAAGCCTTGCCCATTCCGCGGCGGCTCATAAGACGCCCTGCAACACAGACTTCTTTTCCCTCAAGCTCGTCATAATTTTCGATAATATCGGTTGAATGATGCGTTTGATCGTATTTAACAATTTCAAACGGATTTTCCCCCGCCTCGACCAGATTTGCAAATTTTTCGCGGCGGACGCGCAAAATTTCATTTAAATCCTCAACCGGTGCTTCGTTTACCTTGATTTCTTCCGTTGCCATTTTAAGTGTCCTCCATTTTTTATCTTATGCCAGACCGGACAGCACTTTGCTCCCGGTCAAATTCCAACGCACCGGGACGGAGTGTAAAATACACTCTGCCCCGGGCGAAAAAAATCAGTTTCCAATCTCGATGATTTTGTATTCAATTTCCCCGCACGGTGCTTCGACACTTACGATGTCGCCGACACGGCTTCCGATAAGTGCGTGACCGAACGGTGATTCGTCGGAAATTCTCCCCTTGTACGGGTCTGCTTCCTGTGAGCCGACAATCCAATACTCTTCTTCAGAGCCGTCGGAGATATCCTCAACCTTAACGTGCGAGCCTGTGTGAACCTCGTCCGTGCTTGCGGAAATTTCGATAATCTCTGCATTCAAAATGATGTTTTCAATTTCCGCTTCGCGTGAGAAAAGCTTTCCCTGCTCATTTTTTGCTTCGTCATACTCTGCATTCTCCGAAAGGTCGCCAAATGAGCGGGCTTCCTTTATAAGGTCTGCAACTTCTTTTTCGCGCACATTTTTCAGGTAATCAAGCTCAGCTTTGAGCTCCTCCAGGCGCTCTTTTGTAAGTTTGAATGTTTTAGCCATTTCCTGTCCCTCATTTTCCTATTGTATTTTTCTTTTCTACTATATAAAATAAAAATGTAATTGCAATGTATCATATTATAGTGATATAAGTTCAAAATGTCAAGCAAAAGATTTTAAATTTTGAATTTTTATTTCAAAAAATATCCGACTTTTATCTCTTTTTTTCTCAGAAATCCGCTTATTTCGAGTGTTTCGGCAAGTTGCGGAATTATTTTTGCAGGAATGCCTTCCGAAAATATTTCCGGCACCGTCACCGTGATATCACCGAAATCCGCAAACTTTTCCCCGAATTTTAAAAAATGCCCTTCGCCCGTGAGGTTTACTTCAAGAAAATTCCCGCCGCGGTCTCGCCCGATGCTTACACCGACATCACGGTATATCACCTCGGCTATATCTTCAAACGCGGAGTTTCTGATATACACGTTTCTGCGTGTTTTCAATACCTGCTTTGCGCTTTCCACCGCCTCCGGAAAGCTTCCTCCGCATATCACAATATCGGCACAGATTCCGTTTATCTCCGCAAAGCTCTGTGCAGCAAATCCCGCTCTCCGTCTTATAACCCTCTCACCATCGCAGACGAGCGGCATTTTGCCGGTATACAAATGTGCAAAATCCGCCTCTGTTGCGCAAACCGACACGCCGATATCCGAAAAGGTTTTTATGCATTTTTTCAATCGACGCACCAAACGGCGTTTTCCGCTGTTTTTACAGAAGGACGCCTTGTATATCTCAACTGCACCGAATTCCGCCGTTTTACGCATCTCAAAGCCGTGATTTTGCACCTTATCCTCTGTGCACACCACTCCGATTTTCAACGCACACCTCCGTTCCGACTTTCTTATTGATATGATATTATATTTTTCCGGATATATTACACAAAACAATATATTTTTAAAAGGGGTTCTCTTGCGAACCCCTTAAATAAACCATATATGAAGTAGACGGAGCAATGTCGGACCGGGAACGAGAAGAGCGTATGGCACAGATAGACAAAGCCTTACAGGATATGCGCAACCGCAGAGCAGGAGATATGTTGCGAAGCACCAAGAATATTTTTCAATTCCCAAAAGACAATGCGCAAAGCACAACTGCTCCGCGCACTGAATTTCATACTGCACCATCGTAGTTCAGTCCGCTTGAAAAAAGTAGCGACAATGTTGTGAATGCGGGACGTGAATATGCCTCTAGCATAGTTGACAATAAATTTAATCAAGGCTGGCTTTATGCTCTGGGTAAGGAAAACATTTATGATTATTCCTCACCTATATACAACAGTCGGTATAAAGACGTATTAATTGATTCCGTAACCGATAATGCTAAAGCAGACTTCGTTGCAGGTTTAGGGGCAACCGGAAAGTTCGCAGTTGACTCAATTATGGACATAGATGAGGCTTCTTCTGTAATCGATGGTACAAAAGTATTTTTTAATTTAGCAAATCCTGTGCTCAAAAATTCTTTATTGAAAGGTGTTGCAACTATAGGCAGTAAAGCGGCTCCATTAATAGGTGTTGCGTATAACATATCAAAAGGTGGCCTTTCCGAAGTTGCAAACACATACGAAAACTTAAAAAGCAATAACGCACGTGCAGCTCAAAGCCAAAGGCAATATGAACATTTAAGCAATAGTGAACTTAAATACCTTGTTGATGAGAAAAAGCAAGAGAAAAATTTTATAAATACGCTTTTGTCCGAGGTTTCGAATATTCAAAACGCAGAGCAGTTTGGATACCTACCACCTGAGATAAACCAAAAATACAAAGAAGAAGCAATAAGAGCAATTATGCGCATTGTTTACTTAAACCAAAACTATGATAAATACGCTGTCGAGCGTAATGCCATACTGAGAAATAAGTAAGTGTTTACGGAGCTTGATTTTTACAAGCTCCCTTTTTCTTGACGTAATTGATCGGTTGTGCTATACTTTTACATAAGGATGGTGAAAAAATGTTTGGAATTGAAGTTGGAAAAAAGTATTTTAAAAATATATTTGTAAATGTTGCTTTTTCAAGTGCTTTTTTCTTTTCCTTCTATGTCAGACACTGTCTTTTAAAGATTCACAACATTAACACACCTGCAATTCTACTTTTTGCTTTATGTGATCTTTCTATATGCTTTTTTTCTTGTGCGTATGTTTACATCATTGTCAAAAGAAAACTGTCCAAACTCAAAAAGCTTTGCGCTACCGCTTCATTATGGAGTGTTTTGTTTTTTATTAAAGATGTAATTGTACATTACATAAGCGAAAATATTTTAATTGCCGATAATATTTTATTTATCATAGACACTGTTGTCACCGCTGTTCTTTTGGGAATCATGATTTTATCTTTTTGTCAAATCATTTATGATTATAGCAGTCGTTTTGTTCTATTTAAACTGAAAAATATATTTTCATTTGTGAAAATCGTTGTATACAGCATAATTACGCTACTTGCAGTTTGTATTGCCGCTTTTATTCCTGTAAACACCCGCGGAACCAGAACAAATCTTTTAATTATTCCCGAGGAAGTAACAAAGATATGGGAAAGCAGAATTTTTTTAATTGTTTTGTTTTTTCTTTTTCCGCTTTATTCAATTGTATTCATCCAAGCATTTGAGGAGTTTATATCCCACAAGTAAAATAAACAGTAATTCAAACATCAAAAAAGTGAGTTTATTCTTTCGGACAAACTCACTTTTTTGCTAACAGATTTCTTCGCAATAATTACACATTCGGATATATGTGTACGGAAAAAACGCATATTCTAATATTAAAAAGAAAATTACTACCATCTTAGTTATTAGATTTTCGGTAAAAGGAAGAAATGCTCGGATTAAAAACGGGATTATAAGTATAACTATAATAAACGCCAGCATATATCCAATCTCCACCAAACAAACTCTCACGTAAAGCCAGACTTTCCACGCTCTGTTACTTGAAAAAATATCTGCATATTTTGAAAGAGATTCTTTCATTTTGCAATTCTTTTTTACTGAATATATCAGCAAAAACGTAACACTAACCTGTAAGACAGTTAAAATAACGTTAAATAATAACTTTGTGATAAATATTTCAATTCCGGAACTCATTAACTGTTGAATTAAAGCGAAGGAATATCTTGAAACCGAAACAACGGCAATATTGCATATCGCAAAAAACAAGATTGTTCCGGGATTTTCACACAAAGCCTGAATTGGTTTGTTGTAGTACAAACAATAACAAGGAATTTCACATGTTATAATCAATAAGGGTGCAAGAAGAAAAGACAGCGATGAAAAATAATAAAGGGTAAAATAAATACCTACGCAAATGCATGCAAACGGGAAAAATTCACGAAATCTATTACAGTAAATATAAAATGACTCTCGCACTATTTGTCTGGCCATATTCCCATCTCCTTCCAACACAAAGTACGGGGACATCGTGTGGTGCTTTTATTGCTCTTCCACTGTCACGGCAGGTGCGTTTTTGCGTTCATTAACTGCCGCAATCGCCGCCTGAAGCTGTCTGTCCTCTTTTTCGCCGAGAAGATAAAACTTCTTTTTTTCCTCAGCCGTAAGTTCAACCGTCTTATCCGGCTTTATCCCGCGGCTGTCTTCAAGGCTTGCGCCGCGCCCGGTGTAATACTTGCTGACAGATAAGATTATTCCCGAACCGTCGGATAATGGAATCTGGCTCTGTGCAAGCCCTTTTCCGGTGGTAGGCTCACCTACAACGGTTGCTTTCCCGCTCTCCTGCAGTGCAGCGGCAAAAAATTCTGCCGCGCTGATTGAATACTCATTGGTAAGCACAGCCATTGGGAGATTTAATTCATTTGCATCCGAATAGTGCGTTATCGCCTTTCCGCTTTTGTTTTCCTCGCGGATTATAATCCCCTCCGGAAGAAGTGGGTCAAGCGAATTTACAAGCACGCTGAGAAGTCCACCGGGATTATTGCGAACATCAAACACAATGCCGGTCACATTTGCCTTTTTGAGATTTGCAAGCGCCGTTGCAAAATCCTTGTCTACATTTGCATCAAAGCTTGATATCTTTATATAGCCTATGTTTCCGTCAAGAATTTTAGCCTTTACGCTCTGCACGTCAATCTCGCGGCGTGTTATGCTTAAGTTTATCGGCTCCGCCACGCCCTCGCGCTCTACCGTAAGCGATACGGGAGTACCGACTGTTCCCTGAATTTTTTTCACCGCGGCATCATACCCTATCTGTGCCACTTCAACACCGTCTACGCTGACAATTCTGTCAAACGGAAGAAGCTTTGCATACTCTGCCGGAGAGCCTTCGTACACGTCAAGAATAAGAACTGCGCCACGGTCAGAATCGTATGAAGCATTAACACCGATGCCTACAATTTTTCCGTTTGTAGAATTTACAACAGATGCAAATTGCTCGGCAGGAAGATAATATGACCATCGGTCACCGAGGGATGCAACCATTCCGAAAAGCGCACCATCTGTGATATCCTTGTCCTCATAGTCTTCAACGAAATACTTGTCAATATATCCACGCACCTCGGCAATTTTTGCATATTCCGCTTCTCTGTCGGAAAGCCCGGCAAGCTTTGCATTATACTCGCGCTCCGACGCATAAAGCGTTATACAATACGTCAGCGCCGCAGTGAGAAGCATAAGCGCAACGGTTGTCATCAGTTGTTTTTTTCGCATAGGTTACCTCCCGTGTTGTTTATAAAATCACACAGGGCGATGAGTGCATCGCCCCGTTTAAGTTATGCCTTATTGAAATAATTCATCGGGTTTGTGTGTTTACCGTTTATAAGTATCTCAAAGTGGAGATGCGGTCCCGTTGAGTAACCCGTTGAACCGACAAGACCGATAACGGCACCCTTTGTTACCTTTGCTCCCTTTGATGTTTTTATCTTGCTCATATGTGCATACAGCGTGGACTTTCCGCCGCCGTGGTCGATAACAACATAGTTGCCGTAGCCCTTGCTTGACCATCCCGCGACAACGACCGTACCACTGTTTGCGGCATATATTTCCGTTCCCATACCAGAACCGATATCAATACCGGTATGCATGGAGGTCTTTCTCGTTATCGGGTCCTTGCGCGTTCCATAAGCCGATGTTATTCTTGTTGCCTTTGTCGGCCAGCGGAACTCGCCGCCCACATACTTTGAAGAGCTGGAATTTGAAAGAAGCTTCTGCAGCGATGCGCGCGCCGCATCCATTGCCCGCTCCGCTTCATTGAATGCCTTTTCATATTCGGCAGCCGAGGTGTTAAGAGACTTAAGAAGTGCATTTGCATCTTTATACTGGCTTTCAAGCGAGTTTTGCTTTGCAACAAGATTTTTCTTCGCCGATGTTTGCTCGGCACGCGCCGCGTCAAGCGTCGCTTTTTTTGCCGCAATTTCCTCACGCGTTGCCGCAAGGGATGCAACAAGCTTTTTGTCTCCCTCTACAACACTTCCTATAAGCTCCGTTCTTGTAAGCATATCGGAAAAGCTGTCTGCCGAAAGAATTATGCCGAGCATTGATGCCGAGCCTTCTTCTTCCATAATTCTCACGCGCTTGAGAAAATCGTCCGTCTGCTTCTGTTCCTCTGCCTGTGCCGCAGAAAGCTCTTCCTGCGCGGCAGCAATTTTCGTATCAAGCGCGGAAATAAGGTCGTTTATTGTGTCAACTTCTTTTTCCGTAACATCTATCTGCTGGTCAAGAGCCGCTTTTTTCGTCATAGTAGACTGTTTTTTGGACTCTATCGCCTTTAACTCTTTTTGTATTTTAGACTTTTGTTTCTCCAAGCTCGAGAGCTTACTGTTAAGGCTTGAAACGCTCTCTGCCGCATCTGCGGAATTTACCGAAACAATCTCTGCAATAAACGCAAATGCAAGAGAAAAAACTATTGCTCCCGCAATCACTGCGGATATTATGCGAACTGCTTTTTGGCTCACAGAAAAGCCCTCCTTTTATTATATCCATTTATTGGTGGGTTTTAGACCTTTAAAAACTTATGCAGGGTAATTGCACTGCCCACACCGCCGACAAGAACACCGACGCCGTAGAACATCATAAGTATATATCCGATACTGTCTCCAAAAGACACGTTCGGCATAAAGCTTATGGATGACAGTGCCGCGGCAACAACATACTCATACACCGCCCACTGCAGAAACAGTGCAAGCGTAGCCCCCGCAATGCCGATAAGAAGGCCTTCTATCACAAACGGAATACGGACAAATCCGTTTGTGGCACCTATCATCTTCATTATGGCGATTTCCTCACGTCTGTTGAACATCGTAAGGTTTACCGTGTTTGATATGATGAACACCGATACAAAGGCAAGGATAAGGATAAGCACCGCACATATTGCGGTCACAACGTCCCTTACCTGAATTATCCTGTCGGATATATCACTTCGCGCACGGACGTTGGCAACGCCCTCTATTCCGCGGAGCGCCTCTGCCGCGCGCTTTGTGGAATGGATATCGTGAAGCTTTATCGTAAAACGGTCTCGCAAAGGATTTCGCGCCTCAAGCCCCTCAAGAATACCGCTGTCATCACCGAAATCCTTCTTGAAGTTTTCAAGAGCCTGTTCCTTTGTCATATACACGGCAGACTCAACCTCATCCACTGCGACAATCTCGCTTTCCAGTGCTCTTGCCTGCTCACCGGTATAGCTCTCATCAATAAAAACAACAATTTCGTTTTTGTTTTCAACATCTTCAAGCACCTTGTCTATATTCACCGCAACAAGCGAAAAGCTTCCCATAAGCAAAAGACACGCCGTTATAACGCTCATTGCCGCAAAGCTCATAAGACGGTGAGAAAAAATACTTGATACTCCTTCGCGGAGAAAATATGTAATGTTATAAAGTCTCATTCTGATAGTACCCGCCTGTTCTGTCGCTCACGATACGACCGCTGTCTATCGCGATAACGCGCTTTGAAAATTCGTTTACAAGTTCACGCTCATGCGTAACAACAAGCACAGTTGTGCCAAGCTCATTGATTTTTTCAAGAAGACTCATTATCTCAATTGACATTTTCGGATCAAGGTTCCCCGTAGGCTCGTCCGCAATTATCATGCTGGGGTTGTTTACAAGCGCACGCGCAACCGCAACCCTCTGCCTCTCCCCGCCGGAAAGCTCGTTAGGAAACGACTTCATCTTGCGCTCGAGACCGACAAGCTTTAACACATACGGAACACGGCTTTTTATAATCCTTGGAGGCGCACCGACGGCTCGCATTGCAAACGCTACATTTTCATATACCGTTTTCTTGTCAATCAGGCGGAAATCCTGGAACACAACGCCAACTGTACGGCGAAGCTCCGGAACCTTTGACGTCTTTATTCTGTTTAAATTAAATCCGTTCACAATACCTCTTCCCGAGGTCATTTTAACTTCGCTTGTAAGTATTTTTACTATAGTTGATTTTCCCGAAGCAGACGAACCGACGAGGAATACAAACTCACCGTCATCTATCTTCAGATTTATACCCGACAGCGCAGGTGTCCCGTTTTCATACACCTTGCAAACATCGAGAAGCCTAACCATTATTACACATTCCTTTCCGCAAAAAGCAGGTATGAGCACAACATTTTAAAATGCCGTGCCCTGGATTGACAAGTATTTCTTTACCATAAGGGCAACCTTGAAAATAATTGCGTGGTCAAATTCGCGAAGGTCAAGCCCTGTTATTTTCTTGATTTTTTCAAGGCGGTAAACAAGCGTATTTCTGTGAACAAACAAATTACGCGATGTTTCCGACACATTCAGGTTGTTTTCAAAGAATTTCTGTATCGTCATAAGCGTTTCGGAATCAAGCTGCTCAAGAGAATTATCCTTAAACACCTCAGAAAGAAACATCTGGCAAAGCGTTGTCGGAAGCTGATATATAAGCCTGCCGATACCAAGGTTTTCATAGCTCATAACATCCCGCTCGGTGTCAAACATCTTACCGACGTTTATTGCAGACTGCGCTTCTTTATATGAAACCGCAAGATCCTTAAGAGACAGAGCAACCGTTCCTATGCCGATTTCGGTCTTTGCAAGAAGCTCGGCTTTCAGCGTGTCGCGGATGCTTTCCGCAACCTTTATGAAATCCTTGGTTTCTGCGTTTTCCGCAGTCTCACTTATCACAGCAATTTCGGTTTCGCTTACGCTTACAACGTAATCCTTATCCTTATCCGGGAACATATTGGATACAATATCCACCGCCGCAGTGTCCGCACCGTCAACCTGACGGATGAGATAAACAATATGCGGAACATCAAGCGGGAGGCGAAGCTCATTCGCCTTCATATATATATCACCGGAGAGAATGTTATCCAGTATTATATTCTTGATAAATGTTGCGCGGTCATGCTTTTCATCATAATACTTTTTTGCATTTCCAACCGCAAGCGACGCCATAATCGCAAGACTACGCGCATATTCGTCTTCACCGGAAACGAACACAACATACTCAAACCTTGCTCCGGGCGTTGCCACGGGCTTATATGTATCTCCGTCAAAAACAATATACGAGCCTATCATTTCCTCAAGAGCATCAAGCGCACTTTCCCGAAGGCTTCCCTTGAGGCTCTGGTCGGTGCACGCAACAACCTCACCCACAACGTTCATAACGCCGATTGTGCGGTCGGTTGCCTCCTTCATCTGAAGTATAGTATTCTGAAGCATTCTCCAAGCCATAT
>JAZLCV010000047.1:0-4721 GCA_045614365.1 Eubacteriales bacterium
TAATCCTTCACATCAAACTCTATCGTAAACTGAGCTTCCGGTTCTTTATCGCGGCGTACATTTTCAAGCCATGTATATCCGCGCGGATACTTGGTGGAATAACTCCACGCAGGCTTGGTCCAAGGGTCATCTTTATACTCGGTCCACTCGCCCGTTTCAGGATCCTTGCCGTCTACACCTGCATACGTTCCCTTATATTCTCCGTTTTCGTCAACCTGCTTTGTCATTGTAAGCCCATCTACCGGATAAGCGTTTTCTGCCTGAGAATGGAAGCTGAAGAGATGGTGGCTTCCGCCCGTTACGCGGAAGAAGTCAACTCCGTATGCAACATCGTCGTTTGCCTGTACCATAACTACCGTTCTTCTGTAGTTTTCTAACTGCGAATATGCAGATTTGGCTTCAGCATCCATAAGCTTTACTTTTCCGCTGTCGTCGAAGTGATAGGGATAGCCATGAATTCCCGTTAATCCGCTTTGATTTCTTTCATCAACGATAACAGTGTTGTGAGAAATCGTTGCATTTACCCACTGCAATCGGCTTGGTTGATAGCTGGTGTTCTCAGGATATCCAAGGTCTGGAGCAACATCAAGACCGAAGGCATCAATACCAATATTGAGTGCATCCTGATGAGAATGGGCAGCACTTGTTCTGCCGAACCACATCCAGAAATCACGGTGAGTGTTCTTCGCGGTAGCTACGTTTGCGGATTTATAGTTATTACCGTCACGAAGCAGCGCAAGCCCATAGCCACCAAGCATTTGGCTTCCTATCCGGGCATTAACGTCGACATACTTCATAAGCTCTTCTTCTGCGTTTTCGGGATTTTCCGAAAGCATATCATTTCCAAACTGAGCGAGATTTCCGTTGGTTACGTACCAGAGATGCTGTGCTATTTTACGTTTGTATTCTTCATTTGTGACTTTTTGGAAGGCACTGTACCATATGATTGCACCGCCACTTATTTCTGTTGAAGCAGTACCTGCCGTATCTCCGATGTTCGGATCCTTTGAATGTGCAAGAAGTATATTCATCTGCGGGTCAAACATCTTCACGAATTTCGGATTTTCGTACGGGTTGTAGTTTTTCTCTCCTTGATATTTTCCAAGTACATCCGCAAACAAGCGAAGCGTTTTTACCCATGATGTGTTATAACCCGGCGCACCTTCATCACCCATACCGTCGCGGTCAACATCATTTATAATCTTGGCTTCAAAGTTTCCGCCCGTTACAGTACCGTTACTCTGCTCACCGCCCGATTTATAAATCCATTCTATGATTTCATCGGTCTTGGGCTGTTCATTAAGAGCGATTGCCGCAAACGCCGCAACGGACTGCGCCTGACCATAGTTTCCGTTGATACGTCCGTCCTTACACATATCTGCCATTGCGATAAGCAAGCCATCTGCTATGTTACGCCATATAAGCTCAGAGCTTGTCTTTGGATTTTCGAGTCCCCTTTTCTCTGCATCTTCAGAAAGCGTTCTTATCACTTCGTCATCATATATCATCGGATAGAAAGCATCTGCAGCCGGAACAATGCGTCTTCCAATCTCGTAGTCGTTAATTCTTCCCGTCGCTGCGCCGTAACCTGAGCCGCCGTGCGTATTAAGGAACTTATCTCTGAAATAATACATATTAAAGCTATCCCAGACATCAGCCACTCTGTCAAGAAGCATAATACCGACTCTTCCGTATTTCGGGTCACTTGTATAGACATACGCCTCGTTCAAATCCTCTGCAACAGCAAACATTTTCATCCACATATTGTGGAAGTAGAGAGCTATATAACCATGACGTTCATCAACACCTGTGGAATCAACACGTCCGGGAAGATATCCCCAGCCGTCATCTACGCCCCACATATCTCCGCCACGCCAGAGGACTTTGCCTGTTTCATCGGTGTATGTGCCAAGATCCGTACCGCCGTTTTTGTATTCTATCTTGTATCCCCTCGGGTCAGTATCTCCCCATGGGTCGGTATTACTCTCTCTTATCTCTTTATAAAGCTCGTTATAGAGATAGCCGTTTGGATTACCATAGCCATAGAAGATGTACCATTCGGGAGTGTTTGCCGTCGCAGGCTTTTTGCACGCACATTCTTCACCGTCCGGATGGAAGAGCATTTCGTGGTGTGCCTGACGCGCGCGGTCTACATCGAAATAGAGCCCCGTTTCATCAAGACCAAGCTTTAAAAATCCCTCAAAATTATTTGACGGGAAAAGACGCTTACACGCCGAACACTGAACCTTCCATGGACGATTTACGTAATCACACTTCCATGAGTTCTCGCCTTCTATGTTTGCTTTACAATAGCGACAATATTTATAATTGAGATCCTTTGGAGTACCGAGCTGACGTCCGCGTGGAAGGCCTTCACCGTAAATCTGCGGTATCATTGCCTCAGCTATTTCTATTGCACTGTCACCCGCTCTGGTGTAACCTCTGACAGATGTTTTCGCCCAGTCATATTTCTTTGCGTTGTCAAGCGCGTTCTGCCGTTCTTCATATGTATAAATTGTAGGTGCTGTTTTCCCTGTCTTTGGGAGAACTGTTATTTCCGTTGTGACTTCCTTTTCTTTACCACGGAAGCTTATTTTTGTTTTAAGGGTTCCCTTTCCTTCCTGAAGTGCCGTCAGCATACCGTTTGAAACGGTGAGAATTTCTTCCGGCTCCGCCGTATAAGTTATACAATTATCCGGAACGTCAAGAATATTTCCGCTGTCCATTTTTGCATCAACATCGAGAAGGGTTTTCTGAGTTACATAAACCTTATCCTCGGCATTAAGAATAAAATCAGAAACGCCGGTGTTATCATATACGTTAAAATCAATTTTTTTGCTTATTGTATTGGTGCCGTCACCGACAGTTACCGTAACCGTTACCGCTCCGTCGCCGATAGCTTTTACTTTGCCATTTTTATCAACAGTGAGGATATTGCTGTCAGAGGACGCATAGGTTATTTCGAGATCGTTTTCATCAATAACCGTTCCGTCAAGGCGTGTTGGGAGGATATTGATTTCGGTCTCATCGTTCCAATTAAGCTCTGTGTCTGCATCAATAAGCAAGCTCTTTATGCAGTTTACACCGTCAAGAGAGAAATTAGATGCCATTCCATATGTATCCGAACCGCTTACCGCGCGAGGCTTATATACAAGGTAATATTCTCCCGCTTCCAGATAAACGATATTTCCGAGCGGTTCATCGAAGAAATAGTCCTGTGAGCCTTTGATCGTTCTGTTCTCATTTCTTATGCTTCCAAGATACCCGGAACTTTGAGTTGTTAGATTTGCATCCGCAAGAAGCGTGCTCATTTCGGTCCCGTCATTCTTTATGAGGAAATAATCCATATAGGACTCGCCGCCTCTGTTATATCCCCAATACGTAGCTGCAGGCATATACAGACCGTTCTTCGGAACCTTTACTTTCAGCGCCCACCAGCCTTTTTTTGCTACGTACATCTGAAGTCCGTTATATTTTGAACCTTTTGCTATGCGGAAACGGGAAACAGAGCTGTTATCATATGTGGAATAATCTATTCCACCCTCCTGCCAGCTGTATTTTCCCTCAGTTTTATTTGCTGCGTATTCAAACATATTATCGGTTGAGGCATATGTAATCGCCTTGTACCCCAGTCCACCAAAGCTTTCCGCGCCGTTACTGTCGGCTTCTTTGTAGTTATCAAGCCACGACGAAATATCATAATAGATAACGGAGCCGTCACCCGGCTGCGACGGGTTTTGCACAACCTCTATTTCAAATTCATCCGAGAAAGACTTACCGCCATAATTTATCTCGGCGTGGAATTTCGCTGTTCCGAGCGCCTTTCCGACGATTACGCCAAAATCATTGTTTGCTCCACCATACTCCGGAGTAAGCGGAGTTATGGTAACATCATCAACACGCTTTGTTGTTCCGTTGCTTAAGTATACAGTTGCATATACCTTTGCCGTTCCGCCGCTTGAATAGATTTCATTTTTATCCACAGAGAAACGTGCCATCATCGCAGCAGGGTCACTTACATTGCCGCCGTCAAGGGTGAAGTCAGCAGCTCTGGCCGAGCAAGAGCCGACAACGTTACGCGGCTTGTATACGAGATAGTATTCACCCTCATCGAGCTCCACGGTCGTTGGGTTATTCGGGTTGCCAAAGGTTTCGTCATAAAACGGTTCGTTACCGTCTGTTCTGTCGCAACGCTGGCTTCCTACATAGCCGGGATGCGAGGTTGTAAGCCCCGACTCTTTAAGAGCTTCGCTCACAGGTGTGTCTGTAACTTTTATAAGGAAGTAATCAAGATACACCTCAGTGCTTGCTTTTTTATACTGCGTAAAGTCGACCTTTGGAGTGTATATGCCCTTTTTCGGAACATTTATCTTAATTGCAAACCAAGAGCTATACTTACTGTCCATTATAAGTCCGCCGCCAAAGTAAGAGTCAATCTTGACTGAGCTGTCGTTTGGTTTGACGGTATATGAATGTGGCTTTTCCGCCCAGCTGTATTGATCACCACCGTATCCCGCTGCTGCAAACTCATAAAAACCGTTTGTGTTTGCATAGCTTACGGTTTTATAGCCGTCACTTCCAACGGTTGTCTTGTTGTTTTTAAGAAATGCTCCCAGGTTGTATGTAACCGTTATTCCGGAAAGTCTGCTGTCGGAAACGGAAATAGAGAAGGTTGCTTTGAATTCTTTTCCGTTTTCGGTAACCGTTGCTTCAAACTCTGC
>JAZLCV010000048.1:0-15483 GCA_045614365.1 Eubacteriales bacterium
AGAACATCGGGATGTGCTTTCTCAATCTCGTCGAAGAGGACGACTGAATACGGCTTGCGGCGTATTTTTTCGGTGAGCTGTCCTGCTTCATCATAACCGACGTATCCTGGAGGTGCACCGATAAGTTTTGTCACTGCATGCTTTTCCATAAACTCGGACATATCAAGACGGATAAGAGATTCAGGCGAGTTAAACAAATCGGAAGCAAGGCATTTTACAAGCTCGGTTTTGCCGACACCGGTGGAACCTGTGAAGAGAAAAGAAACGGGTTTTCTCTTCGGTGAGATACCTACGCGATTGCGCTTTATTGCGGCTGCAACGGCACTAACTGCTTCGTCCTGACCGATAATGCGTTTCTTCAAGCGGGATTCAAGTTCGGATAAACGCTTGAATTCTGTTTCGCATATTGCGGATGCCGGGATTTTTGTCCAAAGCTCAATTACCTTTGCAAGGTGCTCCTCAGAAAGCTCGGGGATCGGCTCATTTGACAGCTCAGCCTTTCGCTCGTTCATCTTGCATTCCTCGCTCTTTAAGAGCGCAAGGCGTTCGAAGCCTTCTTCAGAGGTATCGGAGAGGAGCGTCTCTCGCTCTGCTTCAATTTCGCGGAGCTTTTTTTCTACAAGAGCAAGCTCTGTGATTGATTTGCTTTTGAGATTTAAATCCGAACACGCCTCGTCGATTAAGTCAATTGCCTTATCGGGAAGAAAACGGTCGGTTATATATCTTTCCGAAAGAGTAACGGCAAGACGTGCTATTTTGTCGGTTATGCGCACTCCGTGGAAGCTTTCATAGTAATGCGAGATACCGCGGATGATTTCCACCGTTTCGTCAATTGACGGCTCATTTACAATAACCGTCTGGAAACGGCGCTCAAGTGCGCTGTCCTTTTCGATGTGCTTTCTGTACTCGGTAAAGGTAGTTGCGCCTATAACCTGAATTTCACCGCGGGAAAGGGCTGGCCTTAAGATGTTTGCCGCGTTCATTGAGCCTTCGGCATCACCTGCTCCGACAAGGTTGTGAACCTCATCAATTACAAGAATGACATTGCCTTTCTTTTTTATGTCGTCAATAAGCCCCTTCATGCGACTTTCAAACTGACCGCGGAACTGCGTGCCGGCAACAAGCGCTGTAAGGTCAAGAAGATATATCTCCTTATCGCAGAGCTTTGCGGGGACATCGCCCTCACTTACCTTTATTGCAAGACCTTCGGCGATTGCCGTTTTACCGACACCCGGCTCGCCTATAAGGCACGGGTTATTTTTCTGTCTGCGGTTAAGTATCTGGATAACGCGCTCAATTTCAGCATCACGCCCGACGATGCGGTCAAGCTTTCCGCTTTTTGCACGGTCCGTAAGCGAAATACAGAAGTTGTCGAGAAATTTATACTTCGGCGGCTTCTTTTCACCCTTGCGCGGTTCCGCACTGTTTGGTGCTGAATTCTGCGGCTGCTCCGGCTGATGGGGAACGGCGCCGAAAAGCTTGTTGAGGAAAGGGAAGGTTGCTGTCTTTCCGTCAGCATCTTCAGCTTCGGATTCATCGGTAAGGCTCGGAAGTGCATCACCGCCGAGCTCTCCGAGCATACCCATCATTTCACCGGTCATAGCATCAAGCTCTTCATCGGAAATTCCCATTTTTTGCATAAAATCGTCAACGGGTTTTATGCCGAGCTCACGCGCACATTTGAGGCAGATTCCTTCGCTCGTGGTCTTGTCACCTTCGACCTTTGTGATAAATATTACAGCAAGGTTTTTCTTGCATCTGCTGCATAAAGTAGGCTGCATAGTAGTTACCAATCCTTTTTATAGATTACACTTTTTGTTGTTTATTAAAACGATGTAGTATCGTGTGTTTTTTTGAATTTAAGATACTGGCAGAGGTAGCTGAAAAATGCGACAAAAGAAATTACTACCGCTGCATAGGCGAAAACGGTTCTCACAATGGCGGGAATTATTCCGTCAAACAGGAGAATGAGTATTCCGCCGATAACAAGAACAACCGTTGCAAGCTTTCCAAAAACATTTGCCTGGAAAACTGCGGAAACCTCGTTATAGAGCTTTACGCCGCCGATAATCTGCAGAATGTCCTTTGCGAATATCAGCGCAATTATCCACCATGGAATCAGTCCTGCGATTGATATGCACACGAAGACCGTGATTGTCATCATTTTGTCGGCAAGAGGGTCAAGAATTTTGCCGAGCTTAGTTATAAGATTGAATTTTCGCGCAATAATTCCGTCAAGAACATCGGTTAGCCCTGCAAGTGCATACACGCAAGCTGCATAAGCGTAAGCGTGCGGATTGTCTGAGAAAAAGACAACCACAAAAACGGGAACAAGACACATTCTGAAAATTGATAATAAATTCGGTATATTCATATTGTTTAACTTCCTGACATATAAGATTGACATTCTTTTTGTTGACTATATTTTCAGCGCGCCTGAAAGTGCCGTTATCGGAGAAAAATTTAGGATGTTTTTCAGTAAGAATGTTTTATCCACCGTTTCAGCATCCAGAACTATTCCGAATTTTAGCATTACGAAAGAAAGCGCCACTAATATAAGATAACCCAATATAATACCTAAAATAAGTCCGAGCGTTTTATTTATAAAATTGATTCCGGGAATTTTTGATGCCAAGTTCAAAACTTTAAATAATAGAGTAAGAACAAGAAGTGAAAGAAGAAAGAAAATTACGAACAGTACGGAGTAGGTGATTTTATAAGCTATGCTGTTTGTCATTGCAACGATAGGTGTTACAATGCTTTTCGTCATTGCTGCCGTAAAATCCGAAATTGCATCGCGGACTATGTTTTCGGAAAAACCAAGGTCGAGGAAAATTTCGCCCACGGCAGTCGGGTCGGATGCCGCTTCTTGCGGAGTGAGTTCGCCGCTTTTCGGCTCGATTGCCGATGTTATGTAAGGAGAAACGTATTTTTCCGAAATATACGGAGTCGCTTTTTCTGCAAGAAAGCCTGCGCACGAAAATGCAAGGATAACGGCAAGAATTCCTGCAAGCGTTTTTATCAGCCCGCGGCTTCTTCCTCGCAGTGCCGAGAAGATAAGTATTGCCGCGGCGGCAAGGTCAATAATCAAAGGAGTTAAAGTCATTGTAAACACCTCCGGTACATTCTATTTTACATAAAGCATTGCAAAATTATCACCAATAGACAGAACGGAGCCGTCAGAGTTTGCAATGCAATGTGTGATTGATGCGGGAATCATAAATTCACAGTCTGAGGCAAGCTCGTCGTTATACACAACGCACTTGTCGGCATACTGAACTGACACATAATCACCTGCGCAGGAGATTGAATATACATCCTGCTCAATATCCATAAATTTCGAAGCTCCGTTTCCTGAAATGAAAAGAAGCTTTGAATTTCCGCCGTTCTGGTAGTTATCAAGAAGAATGGCGATATGCTTGCCGTCAAGCGAGGTGAAGCTTTTTACCGGCATATCTTCATGAGATATTTCGGAAATAAGAGTTCCGTCGTCTTTAAACAGAAGGCTTCTGTCATTGCAGATGAGAAATATTTTGCCGTCTTTTCTGTATGTGAGGTCAAGCGGCATTGAGCTTCCGAGCGGAATTGTTGCATAAAAGCTGTCTTCACCGGTTTTTCCAAGATGAAGCTCGGCGTTAAAGCTTCCGTCAACAGTTCCGTATGCTGCGATCACAACGGACTTTCCGCCGGAAGAAACGGCGGCATCAAAAATGTATTTTTCGGAAGAATGGAATTTATAAACAGGTTCAAATTTTGAATTATATACGGTTACAAGGGATTTGCAGTCATTGTCATCCGTAACGACCGTGAAATCACCTGAATTGTTCATACTAATGTTTAAAATCTGTGCTTCGGTTGTTCCGGAGTATAAAAGCTTTTCGGGGGTGGCGATATAGAAGTTAAGTCCGCCAAGGTCATATGCAGCAAAGCGTGATTTTGATGCGGATACGGCAGGGGAACGCAAAAGCACGGCTTCATTAAGCGTTGATTTGCCGGAAAGCTTGTAGGACATAAGCTTCTCTGGAGAGATGACGCACATATTTCCGTTGATAATGGCAAATTTGTTGTATTCGTTTGCATCAAATGAGATTGATGCTTCCGTTGCATCTCCGCGCACACCGTTGAATATCCAATAAGAAATCCGTTTTAGAGAGCCCGAGGTTATGCGGTTGTTTAAAAATATGACACTGCAAACAAAAAGCAGTATTGTGATAAATACGGCAAAGCGACCGGAAAGGTGCTTGCTTCCTTTTCTTTTTGCAGACATTGCAGCCTCCGTAATAAATCAGATTTGTATTCCGAAGCGTTCGGGATATATAACATTTGTCATGTGCAGTCCGTGCGCAGGAGCGGTAGGACCGGCACGACCGCGATCTCCGCTTTCCAATATGTCGGGGATGTCTCCAGCACAGATTTTTCCCGACGCAACATCGAGGAGCGTTCCGGCTATTGTCCGCGCCATATTGTACAAAAATCCGTCTGCCGAAACCGTGAATGAAACAACATCTCCGTTTCTTTGAACGTTGCATTTATATATTGTGCGCACCGTTGATTTAACCGGTGTTCCGAGGCTCCGCATTGCGGCAAAATCATGGGTTCCTACAAAGTGAGCCGCGGCTTCGCTGAGAAGACCGGTATCAAGCGGATATCTGTAATGCAGAGCGTATCTGTCAGAAAACGGATCTCTCATCTGCGTGTTATATATATAATAAGTATATTCCTTTTCGATGCAGGAATGAACGGGGTGAAAATCATCGGGAACCACAAAAGCGTTCTTTACCGATATGTCCCTTGGCAAAAGGGAGCTTAACGCATAAGCGATGCGCGATACGGGGATATCGGATTCGGTGCGGACCGATGCCACATACCTTTTTGCATGAACGCCTGTATCCGTTCTTCCGCAGCCGACCACCTTAAGCGGCTCGCAGAAAAGGGAGGAGACGGCGCTGTTCAGCGCAGACTGAACGCTTGCAGCGTTTGCTTGGCTTTGCCATCCGTGGTATTCTGTTCCGTCATACGACAGGGAAAGGGCAATGTTTCTGCTCATAACACAACTCCAAAGCTTACCGTAGCAGAGCTTACGATAATAGCCGCAAACACAGCAGAGAAAAGAATGCATGCGCAAATATCAATTGCTGAAAGCTTAAAAACACGAAGCCTTACGCGTCCTTCGCCTCCGCGATAACAGCGGCATTCCATTGCAAGTGCAAGGTCCTCTGCACGCTTAAAAGCGTTTATAAAAAGTGGTACAAGGATGGGAACAAGCGCGCGTGCGCGGGAGATGAGGCTTCCGGTTTCAAAGCTTGCGCCACGGGATTTCTGCGCCGACATTATCTTATCTGTTTCTTCAATAAGCGTGGGAATAAAGCGCAGAGCTATCGACATCATCATAGAAAGCTCATGCACGGGAAAACGTATTTTCTTTAATGGTGAAAGCAAAGCTTCAAGACCGTCAGTTAACATTATTGGAGACGTTGTATACGTCAGCATCACAAACGTTCCGGCGACAAGAAGAATAATCCTTACCGTCATATAAAGCGCGGTTGCGATACCTCCGGTCGTAACTGAAACTGCACCGAGCTGAAGAAGAACATCTCCGCTTTTTGTGTAAAAAACGTTAAGAACGGCAGTAAATGCCAGCAGAATCATAATGGGCCTTAGGCTTTTAAAAATAAGTCGTACACTTATTTTCGTTATGAGAATGACTGAAATGAGAAGCGCACCTGCAATGCAGTAAGGGATAGCTCCTTTACAGATGAAAAGTGCGATTATATAAGCGATTGTGAGAATAATCTTAACCCGTGGGTCAAGACGGTGGATTATGCTGTTGCCCGGAAAATACTGACCGAGCGCTACGTCTTTTATCATTTGCTTCCACCTCCAAGTGCTGTGATAGCGTCGACAGCCTGCTTTACGGTGTATATACCGTCGGGAAGCTTTATCCCGCGGGAACGAAGTGCATTTGCGATGTGTGCAATCTGAGGGATGTCAAGCCCTGCATCAAGAAGAACATCAGAGTGGTAGAAAACCTCATCCGGCGTTCCCTGAAGAAGAACTCTGCCGCCGCTCATAACAAGCAGGCGGTCTGCTGTTACTGCAACGTCCTCCATACTGTGGGAGACAATGACTATTGCGGCGCCGGTCTCGTCGCGGTAGTTGCGTATCTGACGCAATAAATCCTCTCGCCCAACGGGATCAAGTCCCGCGGTCGGCTCGTCAAGTATAAGAACCTTCGGGCGCATTGCAATAACTCCTGCAATGGCAACCCGGCGCTTCTGTCCGCCGGAAAGCTCAAAGGGTGAACAGTCAAGAAGTGACTCGTCTATACCCGCAAAGCGCGCGGCTTCGCGGACGCGCTCGTCAATCTCCGGTTGTGAAAGCTTCATGTTTCCGGGAGCGAAGGCAATGTCCATATACACTGACTCTTCAAACAGCTGGTATTCCGGATAGTGGAGAACAAGACCTACGTTAAAACGGATGCTGTGGGTGAACTCTTTTGATTTGAAGATGTCCTCACCGCAATAGGTTATATTGCCGGAAGAGGGTTTTATAAGTCCGTTCAGATGTGAAATGAGCGTGGATTTGCCCGAACCGGTATGACCGATAATCCCGAGCGTTTCGCCGGGATATATATCGAGATTTATGTCGTTTATTGCCGAACATTCAAAGGGCGTTTTGGGACTGTAGATATGCGAAAGTCCCCGTATGCTCATTATAGCGTTCACCTTACGTAATACCTCCGGATTATCTGTTAAGTGCAGATGCTATTGCGTCTGCACATTCCTCTATGCTTATTCTATCAAGCGGTAAATCAAAACCGTTTCGGTTAAGCTCCGAAAGAAGCTCAACGGTCTGGGGAACAGCGAGACCAAGTTCGTGAAGGCGCTTTGTCTGAGGAAAAATCTCCTTGGGAGTTCCCTCTAAAACCTGTTTTCCGCGGTCCATAATTATTATTCTGTCCGCCATTGCGGCTTCGTTCATATGATGCGTAATAAGAACAATTGTGATGCCGTGTTTTTCGTTAAGCTCTTTTGTTATTCTAAGAACATCGCGCCGTCCTGACGGATCAAGCATTGATGTCGGCTCGTCAAGAACGATACAGCGCGGACGCATTGCGATGATTCCTGCAATTGCTATGCGTTGCTTCTGACCGCCGGAGAGAAGATGCGGCGCGTGGTCGCGGTATTCGTACATACCGACCGTTTTAAGAGCATCATCGACTCTCTTGCGGATTTCCTCTCTTGGAAGACCAAGGTTTTCCGGGCCGAAGGCAACATCCTCTTCCGTTATCGTTGCGACAATCTGGTTGTCGGGATTTTGAAAGACCATTCCGCATGTTCTGCGTATCTCAAACAAAAGTTCTTCGGAAAGTGTGTCCATACCGTCGACGAGAACTCTCCCGCCGCAGGGGAGAAGGACAGCATTGAAATGCTTTGCAAGCGAGGATTTTCCCGAGCCATTGTGACCGAGAATAGCAAGGTATTCCCCGTCGCGGACGGAAACGTTGACCTCTGACAGAGCGGTTGTTCCACCCGATTCTCCCGTGTTATATCTGAATGTAAGATTTTCCGATTTTATAATATCCTTCATAACGTGAAAACCTCTTAAACGTGCCACCTCATGGCACTTCCTGCCGGCAGGTAGAGCCCGGTTTCGGAAACCGGAAGGCCAAGCTCGTCGCATTCGCTTACCCCGCCGTATTTTTTTGTGAATATCATATCTGCCATATATTTTGTAACGGACGGCGCAAGCCCCGTAGTATAAGAGCTTATGAGAACGAACAGCGGCTCATCCGAAAGAACACCTGAGCAGAGATTTACGAAATCAAACAGATTGTTTTCTATCTTCCATATCTCACCTGTGGGCCCGCGTCCGTAGGATGGCGGATCCATAATGATTGCATCGTATTTTCTGCCGCGTCTTATCTCGCGCTCAACGAACTTTGCGCAGTCGTCAACTATCCAGCGGATAGGTGCATCGGAAAGCCCTGAGCTTGCCGCGTTCTCGCGCGCCCATGCAACCATCCCGCGTGCCGCGTCAACGTGGCAGACGGAAGCGCCCGCCTTTGCCGCCGCAATGGTAGCCGCACCCGTGTACGCAAAAAGATTAAGCACGTTTACAGGTCTGCCGGCATTTGAGACCATATCCATAATAAAGTCCCAGTTTGATGCCTGCTCGGGGAAAATGCCGGTGTGCTTGAAATTCATCGGCTTTAAGTTAAATGTGAGGTCTTTATAGTTGATTGACCACGAAGCGGGCAGAGTTCTGTTCGTCCAGCTTCCGCCACCGGAAGAAGAGCGGGAATAAAGCGCATCATACTTTTTCCAGCGCGGATGTTTGCGCGGGGAAGACCAGATTGCCTGAGGCTCAGGGCGCACAAGATAATAATCGCCCCAGCGTTCAAGCTTTTCGCCGTCTCCGCAGTCTATAACATTGTAATCGTCAAAATTTTCGGCAATCCACATGATAACAAAATTTCCTTTATTTACATTGATATTATATCAATTTTATATGATACCACAATTTCCCCGAAACGTCAATCAAAAGCGCAGAATATTCAAAGTTTTTACACAATTTCGGTATATGAAAACAAAATCAGATGGCGGCGTGAAAAACAACCGTCATCTGATATCAGCAATATTATATATAAATTTTATACGCCGAGGCGGTCGCGCAGACGTGTTTTGTCAAGTGCAGTGGCAAGAACTGCAAAGCCTGCTGCAGAGAAAACGCCCTGAACAAGATTCCACACCATTCCCATCAAAGGACTTATAAAGCTTTGGTACATAATAACCTCGGCAACGTAGTATCCGCCGACGAGAACAGCGATTGCCGGAAGTATTGAAAGAAAATTGCGGCCCGAGAGAAGCTTTTCGCTTTTTTTACCGGCAAACATAAGTGCCATAAGAGCTTTTATTATTGCTGTCGGGAGCATGTATGCCGCAAAGCCTGACATCAGGTCGGCAAGTGCACCGCCGCAGGCACAGGAAAGAAGCGCATATGGCGTCGGAAGAATTGCCGCGGCGAGGAAAATAAATGCATCGCCGATATGTACATAACCCATTCCGCCGAAAATGGGAATTGAGGTAAAGCGCGTACAGAGCGCAATTACCGCGGCGAGCAGTGCCGAGAGAACGACGAGCTTTGTTTTACTGTTTTTCATAAAAATTCGCATCCTTTATTGAATTATTTCCAAAGATAGGATATAATATTTTTGGTTATATTAAAATAGTCAGAATTGGAGAAAATTATAATACCAGATGAAATACTTTATTGAACGGGGCGCAGGGAAGCCTGCGTATCTGCAGTTGTATGAGCAGATAAGAAAAGACATAACGGACGGAATTTATCTGTTTGGAGAAAGGCTTCCGTCAAAACGTACCGTGGCAGAGGAACTTGGGATAAGTACCGTAACGGTTGAGCATTGCTATGCTCTTTTGTGCGATGAAGGGTACGCAGAGGCAAGGGAGAGAAGCGGATATTTTGTATCTTTTCGCAAGGAAGAAAGCTTTGCTTCTTTTCCTGAAAGAGAAAAAACGGTAAAGGAATATGCTTTTTTTTCGGAAAATTCCACAGCGGATGTTTTTCCTTTTTCGGTTCTCGCAAAGGTTATGCGCAGGGTGATTTCCGATTACGGTGAAAAAATTCTTGAACGTTCGCCCGGAAGCGGGTGCGAAGAGTTGAGAGAGGCAATTTCGCATTATCTTGCGCGAAGCCGCGGAATTTATGTAACTCCGGAGCAGATAATTATAGGTTCGGGGGCTGAATATCTTTACGGATTGATTGTAGAGCTTCTGGGACGCGAGAAGATATATGCAATAGAGTCTCCGTCCTATGAGAAAATTGAGCAGGTTTACCGCGCGTCGGGTGTAAAGTATGAGAGCTTACCTCTCGGGGATGACGGCATCGAAAGCACGCATCTGCACGGAAGCTTGGCACAGGTGCTTCACATAACCCCATACCGTAGCTTTCCAAGCGGAGTTTCGGCATCTGCCTCAAAGCGGCACGAGTATATCCGATGGACGGAAAAAGAAAAAAGATATATTGTAGAAGACGATTTCGAGTCGGAATTCTCGGTATCGGCAAAGGCTGAGGAAACTGTTTTTTCTCTTTCAAAGAACGGAGATGTGATATACATAAATACATTTTCAAAGACCGTGTCACCGTCGGTGCGTGTCGGGTATATGGTTTTGCCCGAAGAGCTTGTTCCGTGCTTTAACGAAAAGCTCGGTTTCTATTCCTGCACCGTGCCGAGCTTTGAGCAGTATGTTCTCGCTGAGCTTATAAACAACGGAGATTTTGAACGTCATATAAATCGTGTCCGCCGAAAAAAACGCAAAGAACAGGCAGGAATAGTATAAAATCCGCCATCCGTGGCAAAATAAGCCACATAAATGCAACGGAGGAAGATACGATGCGAAAAGGTTTTTCTGTCGAAGAGCTTAAAAATATGCAGTTTACCGGAAATCTCGAGCGGGATGTTGCGCTTATGCGTGAAATTCTCGGCGATGATGAAACGGTTATCTTCCGTCCTTTCCGTAACAGATATGATGAAAAAGTGCGTGGCTGCGTAATTTTTACTGAGGTGCTTGTAAATAACATTGTTATCGATCAGAATGTTGTCCGCCCGCTTCTTAACTTCAAACCGGACGGAATTGCTTTTGGCGGGAAGCTTGCGGAAACACTTGCACAAACGGTAGTGAGCACGGATGATGTCAGTGTTAAGGAGAGCCCTTTTGATGCAGTAACATCAGTGCTGATAGGCGACACAGTTGTGCTTGTTGATACCTGCCCGCGCGCCATTGCGGCAAACTCAAAGAAGTACGCAATCCGTGGGATAAGCATACCCGAAACCGAGAATGCCGTGAACGGACCAAAAGAAGGCTTTTCCGAGCTTATTGTCACGAACATAGGTCTTATACGGAGAAAGGTGAAGAATCCAAACCTCAAATTCAGGTTTATAGAGGTGGGAAATGTCAGCCGCACAAGAACCTGCCTTGTTTATATTGAAGGACTATGTGAGGAAAAAATCATAAAGGAAATGGAAAGGCGCCTTTCAGCGTTTGAGATTGATTCGGTGCTTGACGTCAATTATATTTCAGAGCTTGTTGCAGACTCTCCCGCTTCGCTTGTTGATACAACGGGAAAGACAGAACGGCCTGACGTTGTTGCGGCAAAGCTTTTTGAAGGACGGGCGGCACTGCTTGTTGACGGAACGCCGTATGCAATCACATTTCCGTATTTGTTCCTTGAAAATTTTCAGGCAAACGAGGATTATTACGAAAACCACATCTTCGCAAGCTTCACGCGAGCGCTGCGCTTTGTTTCGTTCTTTGCGGCGGTGAGTCTGCCGGCACTTTATATTGCGTTGATATCATATCACAAAGAGATGATACCGCGAAATCTTCTTATCAGTATAGCCAAAAGCCGGGCGCAGGTTCCGTTTCCGGCGGCGGTGGAGATGTTCTTGCTCCTTCTCCTGTTTGATCTTCTGCGTGAGGCGGGCGTTCGTTTGCCAAAGGCAATAGGCGTTACCGTAAGTACCGTAGGCGCAATCGTTCTCGGACAGAGCATAGTTACTGCAAACATCGTATCTGCCGAGATGATTATAATTGTAGCAATGTGCGGAATAGCTTCGTTTCTCACACCGAAGCTTGACGGAGCAATTGCAATTCTGCGGCTTGTTTTTCTGCTTTTCTCTGCGCTGCTTGGTATATATGGATATGCCGTGTGTGTGATAGGCTTTGCGGCGTATATATCCTCGCTTAAGTCATTCGGCGTTGATTTTACTTCATATATAATTCCTCACACGCGTGACGGGGCAAAGGACGGATATGTGCGCGTCCTGCGTGAGAGGATGATTCACCGTCCGTATGCAATATCGCGGCTTGATAAAATTCGCTTCCGGAGGAAGTTCTGATGCGCTTTATAAAACTATTATGCACTGCGTGCCTTCTTCTCACGCTTGTAGGATGCTTTGACTATAACGAGCTTAATATGCAGGAGATTGTAAACGGTGTCGGGATAGATTCCGGAGAAGAGGGTGTGCGCGTGAATGTAGTGTGCGCACCTACCGGCGGAATTGATGATAAAGAAGGTGCAAGGTACACAGCAGAAGGAGGAAGCTTCTTTGAAGCGGTAAGAGCTCTCGGCAGCCGTGCGGATAAAAAACTTTACTGGGGGCACACAAGCTGTATTCTCATCGGAGAGGATGCGGCGCGCTATACCGATGAAATTTTAGATACCGTTTTGCGTGTGCAGGATGTTTATCTTGACATTGCGCCGGTAATCGTGCGCGGAAGCCGAGCTGAAGAACTTATAGACACCGCGCAGCCCGGTGGAAGAGATGTGTTTGAAAGTATTTCTGATATGTTTGCAAATGAGGAAAATTCAAGGCGTTTTTTTGCAAAGCGCACGTGGCAGATTTTCAGGGAACGCGAGAATGACGGTGAATATATTCTGCCTACGGCAAGTGTAGAAAACGGCAAAATGCTGCTTTCAGGCGGCGCAGTGATGAGAAAAGGAGAAATCACCGGCTTCCTTAACGGTGATCAGATTCTTGCGCTGTCGCTGATGACGAAGGAAGGGGCGGGAGGATATTTGCCAACGCTTATATTGCCACAGGGCGGCAGTGCGTCTTTTGAAATTCTTGCAAACGATATAAAGAAAAAGGAAAGTGGTGGCGGCGTAAAACTCCATATAAAGTGCGTGCTTTCTCCGGCAGGTGTAAAAGGCGATGCGGATTCCGGTGCAATGGAAGCTTGCGCAAAGGAATACCTTAAAAATGCTTTTTCCGGTCTTATTTCATATGCGGAGAAAAACGGGATGATGGATGTTTTCGGCACTGACGGTAAGGTGCCGGAGGTGACGTGTGAAGTAACGGTAAGTAATATTCTAGGAGGAAAGAAATGAGTTATGTGCTTCCCACTGTTTTTTTAGCGGTATTGTTTTTGGATTTCCGCACCCGTGAGGGCAGAGAAAGAAAAGCGTATATCGTGCTTGGTGCGGTTGCGCTTCTTTTGGCAGTGTTTTCGGGTATTGCTGCGGAAAGTGACCATGTGGGGGCATCCCTT
This sequence comes from Eubacteriales bacterium, assembly GCA_045614365.1. Lineage (GTDB taxonomy): Bacteria > Bacillota > Clostridia > Oscillospirales > JAAYXM01 > SIG480. Next base: position 13,074 of record JAZLCV010000048.1, read on the forward strand.
TCCGGAATGATTTCTATATTTATGAGGTAATTGTATGCAAGACGGAAGAATAACAAACGGTTCCGGCGCGGCGGTGTGTGCTCTTGTGATTTTTGCAAACGCTTATTCCGTTATGTCGGGGAGTGATGCGGGCAACGGCGCGTGGATAGCGCATATAATAGCAGGTGTGGCGGCGATTGTATGTGCGTGGTGTATTGTATCGGTGTGTGAAAAATATCCGGAAAAGAGTTTTTATGATGTTCTTTCCGTTGTCTGCGGGAAATGGGGTGCTCGGCTTTTCGGAGGAACAACGGCGTTTTTTGCGCTTGTTACCTGTGTGCTTTCGCTTACCGTTTTTTCCCGCTTTGTACAGATAACGGCACTTTTCAGAACTCCGCAGATTGTTCTTCCTCTTATCATCGCAATTATCTCGGCACTTGCAATAAGAAGCGGTTTGCGTGCAGTGTCCGGTGCGGCACGGCTTCTGTTCTGGTTCTCGGCGGGGGTGCTTGCGGTTTTTGTTCTTTTCGGTATCAGGTGGATGGAGTTTTCCCGCCTTATTCCTTCCGGAAACGAATTTACTGATTTTTTTGCCGGAGCGGGAGAGGTGTTTTTAAACCGGTTCGGAACTGTGTTCGCGCTTTTCTCGGTATATACGCGTATGGAACAGGGACTTTCGCGGAAAAGGTTTTTTATGTGGTCGGTTGCAGGTCCGGCGCTTGCGCTCGCGCTCATCAGTGCGGTAACGGTTGCCACTCTCGGAGAAAAGGTGGCAGGGACGGATTTTTACCCCGTGTTCACGGCGATGTCCGTCCGCGGTGTGGGCGGGTTTATTCAGCACACGGAAATTCTTGCTTGTATTGCAATGACGTTGTCGCTGTTTTTCAAAACCTCGGTATGCCTGCTTTACGCCGAAGATATGCTGTGCGGGATGTTTAATATAACAAAAAAAGAGGGACTTAGCCTTCCTCTTGCGCTCGTATGCGCCGCTATGACACAGCTTATTTACCGCGACTTGTCTGCACTCCGCGGTATGGTGGAATGGACTCCCGGAGCGGGATGGGTTGTAGGGGTGTATGCACTTTTGACGCTTTCGCTTTTTGCATTTGCAGGGAAAAGAAAAAGGAAATGAAGAAGCATTTTTTCACCGAAAAGGATTCCGTGCATAGTATGTAGTGAAGGAGACTTCAAAACATTATTACGGGAGGTTATTTGCAAATGCCTGATAAGGTTTTGCCCGGCCCGATACACGGAAACCCGCCGTGTGTTAAAGAGGCTGTGTGTATCCATACAAAAAGAATCTACGACTCATGCCGTGATAAAGAGTGCATAGAGAACCTGCGCGTGTACCCGACACGCTGCTCTCAGGAAATTCTCGACTGTGCAACAAGTGTTAAGAGCCGTGATGCGAAGCTCCTCTGGACGAACATAGATGTGCGTGATGTAGCATTCAACCGCGGTTTTTACTCGGTTGATATAAGATTTTTCTACTATATCACAGTAGAGGTCTGCGCATGCAACGGAAGAACGCAGAAGGTGAAAGGTCTTGCAATTTACGACAAGAACGTAATCCTCTTCGGAAGTGAGGGAGATGTGAAGATCTTCAGCTCTGAGCTTCCGGCGTGCTCCAAGTGCGCATCGAATATGCCTGCTGCGTTTGTAGAAGCGGTTGATCCGATTTTCCTCGATGCGGATATCTGTGAGGCAAAGGCTGTGTGCAGCTGTACTCCGCCTGAGTGCGAATGCAACTGTGATGAGCTTTGCGATGTGCCGCAGTGCATAAAAGAGTATTTTGACGATGAGCTTGTTGTAAGCGGAGGTTGCAAGAATCTTCTTGTAACTCTCGGTCAGTTTTCTATCGTCCGTCTTGAACGTGACAGCCAGATTCTTATTCCGGCGTATGATTTCTGTATGCCCGAGAAGGAATGTGTCGGTTCAAGCGAAGACAGTCCCTGCGACCTTTTCCGCAAAATCAAGTTCCCGGTTGGCGAGTTTTTCCCGCCGTCCCGTGCAATTCCCGATAACCCGCCGTGCGATTGTAAGCCCGTTTCTTACGGTTGTTGCGGTAAATAAGAACAATCCGGCTGTGACGGATACCGTCACAGCCGGATTTGCGTACATACCGTAAACTATTTTGCAAGGCTTTTGATACACGCGGAACAAACGTGCTTTCCTTTATATTCGGAAAGGGAAGCATCCGATCCGCAGAAAATGCATTTGGAATGATGCTTTTTCAGGATGATTGCATCTCCGTCAACAAATATTTCAACAGGGTCGTGCTGATCGATTCCGAGAAGCTTGCGCAGTTCAATAGGGAGAACTATTCTTCCAAGCTCGTCGATTTTTCTTACAATTCCTGTTTCTTTCATGGTTGTATCCGTCCTTTTTAAATTAAAAAATAAGTCGAATTTAGCCTATGGATAATAGCATA
>JAZLCV010000049.1:0-22844 GCA_045614365.1 Eubacteriales bacterium
TTAAATTCCAAAAAGAGCGCGAAAGAATCAAACAAATGGAAGAAGCTAAGATAGAAGAAGATATTTTAGAAGATAACTTATATCCAAAAACAAAACATAATAAGAATTTATAGACATTATAAAAAATCAGTTTCAGCACAGCCTCAGCCATTTCCGACGAAAGCGTATCGGGATTATCCATCATTCCGGCAAGCTCATTGCAATAAAACAATACAGCACTGCTTATCGTTACAGACGTTGGCTCGTCTGCCGAAAGTAATTTCCACACAAATTCGGCAAAGCTGTTTGCTTTACCCGAGATCCCATTACATGATATCAGTATTCTGTAATCGCCATTTCGGATTGAATTATGAGCAAAAAGCGGAGGAATGCACACAAGGCAATTTTTATATTCCAACATTGCATTTTCGTTTAAAACAACAAGAGGCTTTTCTCCCACAAAAAACAGTTCATGAACTGCATGCCGATGCACTCCGCATTTCTCTGCACTTGACATAGACTCAAAATGCGATTCTCTGCCTGTGAACGAACTGTCTATGGTCACGGTTAAGCTTAAATCCGCAATTTTTAGCTTATATATTTTCGACGCTGGCAATGTCTTTCACCTCGCAAATATCGTATATTACACTCTTATTTTTCAAAAATGCAATAAAAACTGCAAATTCGGGACACCAATAAAGAAAAGATGCGCTGTAAAAATATTAAAATATTTCCGCGTATAAGGTAAAATATCGTTAATTAATAAAATGCTTTATATAAAGCGGATTGGAGATAAACATGAAGTTTGAAAACGGATTTTACACAGCGCTTGGAACTCCCCTCGATGAAAACGGAAATCTTGTCGAAAGTTCTCTCAGAAAACATATCAATCAGCAGATAAATGCCGGTGCTTCCGGTCTTCTTCTGATGGGAAGTATGGGAATTGAGGCATATATCAAAAACTCATCTTATGCAAACATCGTCCGCGTTGCGGCAGATGAAGTAAGCGGCAGACTTCCTCTTTTCGTTGGAATAATGGATAATTCAATCGTAAAGGTAAAAGAAAAGATTGAATTACTCGGCAATGCCCGAATTGACGGCGTTGTTCTTACCACTCCGTATTACTCTACCCTTGATAGCGCTCAGATGATAAACTGGTTTACATCTATTGCTGACTGCTCACCTTATCCCTTGTATCTTTACGACCTTGCCGTTGTAACAAAAACAAAGATTACACTCGCGGTAATTGACAAGGTTATAAATCATCCAAATATCAAGGGCATAAAAACCGCTGACTGGGAGATGATTCAGGCAATAGGAAGAAAGTATCCGGAAGCGGAATTTGAGTGCTTCTATAGCGGTCTTGATTCATTCGACTACGCAAATATGATGGGTATCGGCAAAAACCTTGACGGTATGTTTTCATGCACTCCGAAAAACGGCAGAAAAATGTTTGATGCCATTTCTGCAAAAGATTACACAACCGCACGCAAATATCTTGATAATATTCTGCTCATGCGTAACACAATGATTGCTCACGGCCTTATGTATTCATTCACCCATTGTATGAATCTGCTTGGTTGCGACGGTAATTTCCATCAAGACTACTGTCTTCCCATCAGCGAAGAGTCGAAAAAAGCCTTATCCGATACAATGAAAAGAATCGGCGAAATTTAAGGGAGGAAAAAGACGTGATTTCTTGTACAGAGTTTATACCTTTATACAGTGAATTCTTTAAATTTCTCGAAAAACGCGGCGGTCCTGACGCTGTTATGAAATACTGGATTCACATCTCAGATACAAGTATAGGTGATAAATCAAACCCGAACAGCCTTGCAGCCAAATGCGAGCTTTACGGCGGTTTTGGCGGAGCAAAAGCATATTGGGGACATACTCTCACTGAGGAAGCTTGCGATTTCATGAAAGTATACGACTACAAAAACAATTTCATTTACAGTCATATGCGTCATTGCCCGTCACGAGGTATGCTCAACGAATTCGAACACGTAGAGCCATATCATAATTATTGCGAGCACTGCAATGTTATCTATTCCAGAGTTCTTGAAAAGTATGGAATCGAGTACATACGGGATAATTCGAAAATTGAAAATGCGGAATGTCGGTCCCTTCTCTTCGAAAAAGGGAACCGCCCTTCCTTTGACTGGAAAAATATAACCGACGAAGAAGCAAAGGCGCTCAAGGTTGATGACAATGTAGAAATCGTTGACCTCAAGACAGAGGATAACAAATATCTGCACCGTGATTTCCATCTTCTCGGAGATAATGCTCTCGCTTACTGTGGCGATACATACGGTGATTCTGCCGTAATCGAGTTCCTGACAAATTATGTTGTTTCTTATTATGCTCCGATAATAGAAGAAATCAGACAAAGCGAGCTTAAGGCATTGGAAGCTTGGATAAAGAAGGTCTATGAAACAGAAGAAGCATCAGATGTTCTTCATACCGTAATGACAGATAACGAACTTAAAATAACGATAGACAAGAGCCCGGTTATCGAATATATGCATTCGCTCGGTCAATCTCCTTCAAAATACTACATTGAAGAAACACGGACTTTATATGCAACTATTGCAAAAGCCTGTAATTTAGGATTTGAGCTTGAATATTACAACGATGACGGCGCAGCAAAATTCAGATTTTTTGTGAAATAAACGGGAGGTAAATCCAATGAACGTATTAGAAATGTTTAATTTAGAAGGTAAGGTTGCGGTTGTAACCGGCGGCGCAGGGCTTTACGGATATCAGATTGTTCGCGCTCTTGCAGAGGCAGGTGCAAGCGTGTATGTTGCATCAAGAAACCGTCAGAAAAACCTTGAGAAGCTCGGTCCGCTGATCGACAAAGGCTACAAAATAACACTGCTGGAATTTGATCTGGAAGACGAAAAAAGCATATTGAAGCTTTGCAATGATGTATACAGCAAAGCGGGACGTGTAGATGTTCTGGTGAACAACGCTGTTCTCAGATGCATGAACGGCTACACGGATACGGCTGAAAGCTTCGACAGAAGTATGCACGCAAATGCTACCGGTCTTTTTGTTATATCGCGTGCCTTTTGTGACCGTATGGCAAAAGAAGGACGTGGTTCTGTCATAAACATTGGTTCATATATGGGAATTCTCGGACCGGATTACAATTTATACGAAGGCACCGCAATGAACAAAAACGGAGCTTTGGGAGATTATTTCTTCCACAAAGGCGGAATCACCAACTATACAAAGTTCCTTGCGGGTCATTACGGAAGATATGGAATAAGAGCAAATTGCATTGAGCTTGGAGGACTTCTTGACGGAACCCAGGATGAAAAATTTGTTGAACGATATAACAAAAGCACTATGCTCGGAAGAATGGCAAATGACACCGATGTTAAAGGTCTGATTGTATATCTTGCAAGCGATGCCTCAGCCTATATGACCGGTGCAATTATTCCGCTTGACGGTGGTTACAGTGCAAAATAGGAGGACTGTATGAAGATAACAGAGAAAAACGGATACAAAATATCTGAATTTACGCTCGGCACAGTACAGCTCGGTATTCCCTACGGAATCAACAACACACACGGAATGCCGAGTTACAGCGCAGCCCATGAAATTCTGCAGACCGCCATTGATTGCGGCGTAATATCGTTTGACACGGCAAAGGGCTACGGCAAAAGCGAAGCTGTTCTCGGAAAATTCTTTGCAAACAAAACAACAGATAAAACTATTATAACCAAGGTTGAGTTTGACAAAGAGACTCCGGGAGAGATAAAAAACAGTCTTTTTGAAAAAGTAAAAGATTCTGCCCGCGTTATGGGGCTTTCGGAAATTCCGGTTGTTTTGTTGCACTCCGAAAAGTATCTTGAAACCTATGGTGATACTTTACTCAAAGCTTTAAAAGAGCTTAAAGCAGAAGGGCTTGTAAAAAGTATAGGTATTTCGTTTTCGGACAAAAGCAAGCTTCTCGAACTCACAAATCCTGAGATTTTTGACAGTGTACAGATTCCTGCGAATATGTTTGACAACGCCGAAATCAGAAACGGAAAAATCAAAGCACTCTCCGATATGGGGATAGCGGTGTATGTAAGAAGCGTATATCTTCAGGGACTGTTTTTCAAGGACACTTACGCTTTGCCTGACAAACTGAAATCTGCAAAACCCGCACTTGAAAAGATAAAAGCTTTAGCGGCAGATAATGCTATGAGTGTGGCGGCACTGGCGCTTTCCTATATGCGCGCCGTTCCCGATATAACTTCGCTGGTTTTAGGTTGTGAAACTCCCGATCAGCTAAAGGACAGCTTGTCTCTTTTTAATCTGCCTCCCCTACCAAAAAAGACATCTGATAAAATCCTAGAAATATCAGAAGAAATTGAACCTGTCGTAATAAAGCCGTGGGAGTGGAATACATAATGCTGAAAAAAGAAATAGATTACACACCATATGATTTTGAAGCTGTAAAAGTTCTGTCAGATTTTTTACCGGAAAGGATTTTTGATGCTCACGCTCATCTTTTCAGCTCAGAATTTCTTCCAAATGCAATCGGCAGCAACAGCACTATAATTGCCGATATTGCCGATTACAAAAAAGCAATGATGCCTATGTTGTGTAATCCAAAGGAGCTTAAACTCAACATCATTCCGTATGTTGCCGATATTTCTCTTGCCGATTCATCCTGCGGCAATCTGCGAAAAAGCGATGCGTTTCTGATATCACAGCTGGATTTATCCGATAACAACATTGGCGAAATCATCGTTCTGCCTGAGGAAACATCAGATGATATACAAAAACGATTAATTCATCCCGGTATCCGAGGTCTGAAATGCTATTTTCTCTTGTCCTCTGAGCCGAATCCTTCGCAACTACCTCCGGAAAGATACTTATCCGAAGGCGCATGGGAGGTTGCACATAAAAACAAAATGTGTATAACTCTTCATCTTGCCAGGGACAAGTCGTTGTCTGATCCTCTGAACATGAGCTACATAAAGACCATGGCGGCTCGCTTTCCCGATGCCTCACTCATCCTTGCCCATGCCGGACGTGCATTTGCAAGTTGGACGTGCGTTGAGGCAGTTTATGAATTGGCTCATTTTGACAATATATGGTTCGATTTCTCCGCTGTTTGCGAATCGCCTGCCATATTTCAGACTCTCAGCAAGATCGGCACGGAAAGGTGTATGTGGGGCAGTGATTTTCCTGTATGCAATATGCACGGCAAGGCAATTTCAATCGGAGACACATTTTATTGGATAGATGAAAACGATATTCCTTCACTCTCCCAAAAATGGGTTCTCGGAATTGAGAATCTCATGGCAGTCCGTCAGGCTTGCATAATGGCGGATTTAAGCGCAAATCAGGTTGAAGACATTTTTTATAATAATGCAGCAAGGCTGTGGAATAAGTAAAGGAGATAAAAAATGATTATAGGAAACATAAAAGATGCAGAAAGATATTTTAAGCTTAATAAAAACTTCGAAAAAGCATTCAGCTTTTTACAGGCACTTGGCAATGAATCACAAGTTGGACCATTCGAATCGGATGGCTTCAGAGGCAACGTTATGCTAACAGAAACCTCCGATTCTTCCCCTGACGGTTCTCCCAAAAAGCTTGAAGCTCACAGAGATTATCTTGATATTCATTATGTTATAGAAGGTTCCGAGGCTATAGGATATGCGCATATTGACGCACTTTCTCCTGTAACGGAATATGATAGCGCTGAAGATTATCTGCTTCTCGAGGGAGAAATGTGCAAGGTCACACTCAACAAAGGCGACTTTTGCATAGTTTTTCCCGAAGATGCACACGCACCTGCAATGTGTATTGGCGACAGCAATGCTTTAATGAAAGCAGTCGTCAAAATTGCAGACAACGCCTGATTTCACTTTATAGCTTGCCTTAATTTTGACCTTTGCATTTTGCCGCAAAGGTCAAAATTAATTTATTTCAACAAACGTTTTAAATTTCCAGTTTTATATATCTGATGTTTCCGACATTATCTTCAATGCACCAGAATGAGATAAATATCGTTTTTTCATCAATAAATATGGTGTTTGGCGCACCGAATCGCAAATTATTGAAGTTTGCCACCATATTTTCGTCATCTCCGACCTTGGCAGAGACGGTATTTCCCCAAAGGTGAAGCTCTTCCTCGTTTATCCACTTGTCATTTTCAATCCGTGACACATTCCCCCACAGTCCGGGTTTGTCAGTTCTGCGATAAATTGTGAGTATTCTACCGTCAGGCAATGTAATAATATCTGTTGTTTGTCCCTGTAATTCCGTAGAGGCAGGTGCAGAAAACAGCTTACCGTCGCTTATTGCATAGCTGACAGAAAGGTCACTATCCTCCTTGCTGTCGTATGTCCACGCCGTAGCAAGAAGGCTCTTATCCTTCAATTCACAAATGCGTGATTCCCAATATATGATGTTATCTTCGGTATCCGCCATTACATCCATATATTCATCCCATGTTTTTCCGTTATTGGAAGAAACAAGCGCAACCGCCTTCATTCCGTTCGGGCAATATCCATCCCAGCCCTTCCATGTGGATGTCGGAAGAATCAGCCTTCCGTCCGAAAGCTGTCTTATCGGCGCGCACAATTCAAACGACGGCCCGACAAGCGGAGCTTCTATTTTCTGCGGCTCAGACCAGTTTTCACCATCAGTTGAGCGTTGTGTCCAGAACTCCGTTTCCGTAAATCCCATCGTGTCAGGGTTTGCAAGCCCTGAGTCCGGGCGGCTTCTGTCGCAGCGGCTTACGATCGCGGTTATCTCTCCGCTGTCAAGAAGTGATATGCGGCAAAAATCGCAAAAACTCGGAACTTTTCCCCAAAGCTCACGCGGCTCGGACCATGTTTTCCCATTATCATCCGATACCGATGCATACGCATGAAGATCTGCGGATTCAAATGCTTCTCCTATTGAAAAGGTCGCAACCATACGTCCTGACGGAAGCTTCACAGCAGACGGAAAGTATCCGTGACGGCTGTATATATGTGGAATGGGATTGCGATATATAATTCCTGTATCTAAAACTTTCATTTATACTTCTCCATTTCTTTATTGCTTTTCAGGAATAAACCCCTTATCCATTTCCGGATTTTGGTTTTTCCCCATATCTCCAAAATATATTTCGTGAATTTTATCACAAATTACAGTTCTTGCGTCAACGAAACCGACGTTAGACAATACTATTATGTCAAAATCCTCATTCGGCAAATATCTGTGAATTGTACGGAAGCCTAAGAAGCCGCCATTGTGCTGATATGTAAGCTTTCCGTTCCAATCAAACACGATGCATCCGGCGCCGAAATCACCAACGGTTGCTGGTGTAAACACCTTCTTCCATGTTTCCGGTTTTAAAAAACGATTATTTTTTATTGCATCATAAAGACACATCACATCCGAAATGCATCCAACGCCAAATCCTGCTCCGGACATAAGCTTTTGATTGACATATCCGGCAGGTACTATCTTGCAGTTTTCATTCTTTTCGTATCCTATAGCAAGGCCTTCTATTTCTTTTTCTCCCGTATCGCAGAGCGCGGTTTTCATTCCGAGTGCAGGGAAAAGCCTCTCGTTTAAATATTTATCAATCGGCATATTATGGAATTTCTCAAGTATCAGAGAAAGTATGATAAAATTAGTATTCAAATACTCAACCTGACCTCCCGGCTCAAAGCTTAACGGTGTGCCGGAAAGCTTTTGAACCTCAGCTGATAAATCAAACTCTTCTTTTTTCTGCAGCTTATCTGCATCTGCAATCTCCGGAAGTCCGCTTATGTGCTTAAGAAGCATCTCGATAGTTATTCGCGTGTCCAACTCCCGCGCACATTGTATGTATTCTCCCGGATGCGCCGAAATCGAAATGCGTCCTTCTTCATAAAGCTTCATAATGCCGATTGCAGTAAATGGCTTTGTTAGCGAATAAAAGCGGAAGCGCGTATTATCGTCAATCGCAATTTTTCTTTCTCTGTCGGCATAACCGATATGTTTTTTGAATATGACATTTCCTTTGGATATTACCTGAACACTTCCGGAAAATGAAGTATTTTTTTCATATTCTGTGAGCCATGTATTTAGTCTTTTGGCATAAATTTTTACACATTTCATATTGTCACCAACTGCTTTGCAAACGAATCCGTATATAGTTGCTTATATACGGATTCGTTTTTTTCTTTTTACTTTACCTTGTTGTATGCCTCTTCATATATTGCAAGAACCTCATCAATCGGAAGTTCTGAAAGTTCCGTCTGGAACTGATCCCATTCAGAAAGCGGACGTTGCCCTATAACAAACTTATTGAGATTTTCAGAAACCACTGTCTGAATTGATACAGTTAAATCTGCCAACTCTTTCGATTGTTCCGTGGATAACGACATCCAAAGCAAAGGATTGAGCTCATCAACTGTATGTTCAAGAAGAAAATCCGTAACTTCGTACTGTTCCTTGGAAATTGTTGCACCTATAGCATCTGGATCAAAGCGCATGTTAGTTCCTCTTGTGTTTATTCCATACAGGCTCTGTGCAGTTTGACCCGCTCCATCAACTATAAATTTACGCTCACCATTGACAACCTCATACGTTTCCCCTTCTTTACCCCACGAAACGAGCTCACATGCTTCGTCGGTATAGAACCAGTTGACATAACGGAACGCATTCGCTATTCTTGCCTTATCGTTGGTGTTTGCCACAATCAAACCCTGTGGCGGGTAATTGTATTTATTAACCTTTGCAACTCCGCCTTCTGTTTTCGGAGGAACCATTGCGGCTATAGTAAATTCAGGATTAGCTTGTCTTGCAAGCGAATTAAAGAAATCTATTCTGACCTGATACTCAGGGAAAATAAAACCTCTGTCAGTTGCCACAAGCTCTTGCCATGAAGATGTATTTATAGTAAAGCAATCCGAAGGAGCAAGCTTCTCCTCAACCATTTTTTTAAAAAATTCCACGATATCATACATCGTTTCTTCTCGGGCACCATATTTCCATGTTTCAGTCGCAAAGTCATAATACACCCCATGATTGAAATATTCTTCCCACGATGCCCCTATTACATCAAAGTTACGCTGAGCCGTTCTGATACAAAACGGATAAGAGTCCGGATAAAGCTCTTTCAGTTTTTTGGAAACGGTGTAAAGATCATCTATCGTTTCCGGTGTTTTTAATCCATGTTTATCGAGAATATCTTTTCTGTAAAGCCACCCGCGAATGTTGGTGCTGCGTTCAAGTCCATAGATAGGAGAAAAATACACCTTTCCGTCTGAGTTTTTGCGAGTGTTATACATCCACATCTCATTCTCCGGCACATTTGCCCAAAACTTTTTATAATCGGGCAAAAATTCCTCATAGTCATCAAATGGAAGAAACGCTCCCTGTTCACAATAATCTTCGAAATTGCCGGGCTTTTCACCGACAGCAAAAATATCTGGCATCTGTTCAGGAGCCGTCATTACAAGCGTAAATTTTGTGGAAAACTCGCTTTCAGGAATTGCTGTGATATTAATATTCCCACCGACATTTTCCTTAATATATTGCCAAACTTTCCAATCTTCCTGATACGGCCATGAAGGGTGGCTTGTAACCATAACTTCAAGTTCTGCATCATTTGGGATGGCTTTTCCTTCCGGAATATCATACGATATTTCGCTACCAATGTTTCCGCCTGCTGTGCATGCGCACAGAGCAAACATCATAACAATAGCAAGAGCCAAAGCAAGCATTCTCTTCATTTTAATTACTCTCCTTTATTTTCGATATCAATAAATCTTTCAATCCATGCAGAGCACAAACCGATCCATGATTCAACGTGAGGGTTTTCACGAAAAGCTTCTGCATCACGGGTTTCGCGGTTTCCGAGACCAAGCCCGTGAACGCCGTCAGGGTAAATGTGAAGTTCGAATGGCACACCGGCATTCTTCATTGCCTGCGCAAAAAGAAATGAGTTTTCTACAGGCACCATATCGTCTGTAAGTGTGTGCCATATAAACGCCGGCGGAGTGTGACTGCCAACTCTTTTTTCAAGCGACAGCTTATCAAGAATTTCTTCCGGTGGGTTTTCATCGTCTAAAAGAAACTTAAACGAACCTTTGTTTGCATATTCCCCGCTCGTTATCACAGGATAGCAGAGAATCATTCCATCAGGTCTGTTCTCTTTATCGGAAAGTCCGAGCGTTTTAGAAATAAACTCTTCATTCCACATTGTTCCGAGACACGCCGCAAGATGCCCTCCCGCAGAAAAGCCGCATACTATAACCGAATCTTTTAAAATGTTATAGTATTCACTATTCCTGCGGATATAAGCCATTGCCGCGCTTACCTCCAAAAGCTGTGTAGGAAACACTTCTTTACTTTCCTCACGAGTGCTGTAATCAAGCACAAATGCATTATATCCTTTCGCAACAAATGCGAGTGCTATCGGCTCTGCTTCTCTGTCAACCGTCCGGTAATACCCGCCGCCGGGACAGATAAGCACACACGGGCGCTTTCTGTCCGGCTCAATTGCGGGGCTGTTTGAACGCACATATGAGGTTAAGGTTGCATCAGTTTTTATGCTTTTGAAAACATCCTTTAAGAAAACTCTTTCGTATATCATCGTTTACCTCATTTTAAATAATCGAGTATTCGTTTTATAAGCACTGCAACCTCTGCACGGGTTGTGAAGTCTCCCGGCGCGATGAGATTATTCTTGCCGTTGACGAGTCCTGCTGAAATGAGGGCTGATACAGCTTCTTTTGCATAGTCTGCAACAGCGTCGAAGTCCTCAAATTGCGGTTCAATGTTCTCGCCGAATCCTACATTCAAGGTGGTCAATGCGCGGTAGACAATAACCATCATATCCTGGCGGGTTATTGTGTTTCTCGGAGCATAATTATTATCACCAATGCCGTTTACAATACCTGTGTTGCGCGCTATTGCAAGCTCCGGTGCAAAGTAATCACTTGCAGATACATCATCGAAATTCTCGCTATTATCCGATTTTAAGTCAAATGCACGGACTAAAAGCAACGCAAAGTCTGCACGGGTGATATTACTTGCCGGACTGAATGCATTTTCACTTGTGCCCTTTATAATCCCGTCATCAGCAAGAGCATTTATCGCATCTGTTGCCCATTCGTAATTACCAAGGTCTGTGAAACGGATAGCATCTGTTTCCCCCGACGCATCGGGTGCGACATCACTGCCGGTTTCTGCATTATCACCGGTGTCCTCATTTCTGTCTTCGTCGGTGTTTCCTATATCCTCCGGCTTATCAGGTGTTGGTTCGGCACCGCCGCCTCCACCTCCGCCACCGCCGGAAGCTCCGCTTCCTTCTGTTGACGGTGTTTCGGTTACTTCATTTTTATTTCCGGTTGTTGCGCCGTAAACAGTCACAGTAAAGTGAACAACGCTTTCTCTGCCGAACTCATCTGTAGCAACGAGAGAAACGTGGTTATCTCCTACCTGGCTGTCATCCGGTTTCCAGGAGAAGGTGTTCGTATTGCTGTCAAAGCTTGCACCGCGTGGCAATTCTCTGCCTTCGATTGTAACGCCTGCTCCGTCATAACCGGTTGCGGAAACGGCAATTTCAAGCTTACTTCCCGCACTTGTTGTTGAATCCGAAACCGGCGGAAAATCAGGCGAAAAGTTCTTCTCATTTGTCATCGGTATGACAAAGCTCTGACCTTTTCCTATATTGTAAATATAGCCTTTATCAAAGTCATTATTATCAATATAGCTTCTTATCGGTGTTACCGTTCCGATATCAAGCCGTACATCACCATCTGCAAGACCATCCCCTTCATCTGTCGCGGATGAAATAGTATATGCCGCATTACCTATGCCGTCATGGTTTATGATAATTTGCTTACCTGCAAGCGTGTTTAAATCGACATCGGCCGAGAGACTTACATCAATATAATTTTTAAGCGAAAGCTCTTCTGTGAAGCCTTTAACATTTCCGGTAAGCGTGTCTTCCCCACCATGTCTGTAGGAATATATTACCTTATCAGCACCCACATTCTTTGTCCAGACTCCGACAAAGCCGCGGAAGGTCATATCATCATCGCCTTCAAGCCTGTAGGTGACAGACTCATTCGTTGAATAAATGATATAGTCCACTCGGTTTCCGCTCTTGTGCGTCACCTTAACAGCCTTCACCATATCGGTTGCGTCAAGCTCTCCGGCAAGGATTTCAGGCGTAATTGCTTCAATCTTTTCAATATAATTATCGCCTTTATACGGCTCATATACGGTTGTGAAGAGGCTGTCTAAGTTCTCACCCTTTCGCGTAGCAATCATATATTCAAGATGTGACGGCATAAGCTTATTCGTTGACTTATTTGGAACAGGACCTTTTGCGAATGCCACCTCATCAAAAGTGAAATCATTGAGCATTGTAAGCTTTAAGCCTAAGTCCTTATTATCCTTGATTGTTTTTCTGTAGTCGGTAATATCGAAATCAACCGCAAACTGATTTGATGTCGGAGTTGAGCGTCTTACTCTTTCAAGGAATGTATACCCCGTCGGGAATTCAAGATTTTCATGACTTTCTCCTTCAGTATAGCGCGGATCAGCTCCCGGACCGACAAAGTAACGGGTCTCCTCGCGTGTTCCGCCATTTCCGTCATCAACAGTGATGGTATATGGAGCGCCCTTACCATCTTCACCCATTCCTACAAGGGTTCCGACATAATTTCCGTTTTCGTCCACCTGTGCCACAGGCTCAGAAAGCCCTGATTCAACGACAGCATCCTCTGCACTGTGCGGATGGAAGCTGAAAACGTGGCTATCACCGCCCGTTACGCGGAAAAAGTCTACACCATAGCTTACATCGTCATTAATTTCAATCATCACAACGCTTCTGCGGTATTCACTGCAAGCATCGTATATGCTCGGCTGAGACAAATCCATAAGCTTTACCTTATCGGAATTATCAAAATGATGAACTTTTCCCGGATATTTAGACTTTTCGCTTGCCGCATTTATTTGCTTTCTTCCGTTCACCGTAACAGTATTATGCGAAATCGTTGCCGATTCCCAATGGAAGCGTTTGGAATTATAGGTTGAATCCGTCGGATAACCGAGATCGGGCGAGAAATTCATTCCATATGCCTCAATGCCAAGGTTTAAGGCATCGGCATGCTTATGCGATGTTGCGCCGCCGAAATACATCCAGAAATCACGAAGTGTATTTCCTCCGTTTGTTTTGGTAAAGTTTTTACCGTCACGGAGAATCGCAAAGCCATAGCCTGCAACAAGCGCGCTTTTTCTCTCATACTCAACGCTCTCAAGATATTCTTCAACATCCTCAGCAAGGCTTTCTGGATTCTTTGTAAAGATATCATAGTGTACATCCTCAAGCTTACTTCCGAAACGGACTTTGAAATAGTCTGCAAACTCAGGACCGAGCGGAGTATCCTTGATGTGTTCAAAGGCATCAACGAGGGTTTCGTCGGCTCCGCTGAACTGATTCGAACCGGTTGCACTGGAGTCGCCTATCTGAACCGTTCCCTGCTCCGCGACTGTAAGCTCTGCAAAAGATGCAAGCATCTTTAAAAACTTCGGAATCTTATATAAGTCATATTCATCTTTACCATAGCGTGCGGCAAGCTTTGCAACCGTCATATAGTTATCAAACCACATTGAGTTGTATCCCGGACCCGATTCCTGGCCGTGTCCGTCACGGTCTACTTTATTGATAATCGTTGTGAAGATATCTCCGCCCGTGATGGAGTTGCTTGTGTAACCTCCGGATTGTGCAAGCCATTCCCACATCATATCAGACTCAGGTTCTCTGTCAAGTGCAAGCGCAGTATACGCAAGGCACATCTGATAACGGCCGTTATTCCCACCGATTTTATGAACCTTCATCTCCTTGAAAATTTCAAGCAGGATGTTATCCTCCCAGTTTTTCCAGATATCCATACCACTCTGCTTCTTATTTTCAAGGTTCCACTCTTGTGCCGTTGCACTGAGTTCTGCTATGAGCTCCGGATCATTTTCATAAAGAAGCGGGAAAAACATATCTGCAGCCTGCGCCAACGTAGATGCATAAACACCGTCATTAAGATATCCAAAGAGATTTCCGAAACCTGTATTTGCAGCAACCATACGGTAGAGATGCTCATATTCGTGTATGTCAAATCTCGTGTATACATCCGCTATTCTGTCAAGAAGGACTGCTCCCGCTCTGCCATATTTTTTATCGTTAGTATACATATAAGCATAGCCGAGGTCTCTGGGAATGCAGGTAAGCTCAAGCCAGACATTATAATTATATCTAGCTATATAACAATGGCGGTCATAAATGTCGTCAACAAGGTTGTCAGGCGTGTCACAATCATTAATTATTCCCGTAGTGTAGCCAAAGCCATCATCAACGCCCCATGTTTCAACACGCTCGGTTTCATAAAGACCTTTTCCTGAGTTCACGGTTGCTTCATTTCCGACATCCTGATAAAGGTCATTATAAAGATATCCGCCCTTTACTCCGTATCCGTAGTAATCCTGCTCTTCACGCGTTATGAACGCGCCATTCCTGATTTCTGCCTTGCGTTCATCAGAAACCACACCGTCAGGCAAGCTTATTCCTTTTGCAATGAGCATTTCGCGGTGAACTTCAAGCGCCTGTGCACGGCTGAAATCACCGTTCTCATCAATACCAAGCTTTACAAAATCCTCAAAGCTGTTTGACGGGAAAATGCGCTTACACTGTGTACACTGCACCTTCCACGGACGGTTTGTTACATCAACTTTCCAGCCGCCTGATTTTGTTACAGATTTTCCGCAATAGCGGCAAACATCCATATCAGTGTTATTTTTACCGAAGGTTTGTCCCGTTTTCGGAATACCCTCACCAATAATCAGGCTGTAATATACGTCAAAATCCTCAAGAATTTCATCAGCTTTCTTAACAGCCGCTTTAACCTCAGCACGCGCCCAGTCATATTTTTCTGCATTTTCACGGGCATTTGCAATCATTTCCTCGGTATAGATTGAGCGGCCTGTTTTTGTCGCTCCCTTTTCAAGAGAAACGGTGCATTCTGCCTCGTAGTTATCTCCCTTGAATGTGCCGACCGCATGAAGCGTTACCATTCCTTCAGCATTCGCCGAAAGCTTACCGTCGGAAAGTATTGCCGCACCCTCAGGTTCACAGGCGGAAATTGAAATTTCTGCATTTTCAATTTCCATATCATTGCCGCTTTTCATACGAGCAAGCATTGAAAGGTCTGTGCTGTCACGTAAATACAATGTTTCAGGAGCATCAATCCACGGATAATCAACTCCGCTGTTATCCGTAACGGTGACGGCAACTGAGCTTTGTGTTGTCTGTCCGTTGTATTCTGCCGATACAGTGAGTACGGCATTTCCTTCACTTATACCTCGTATCTCATCACCCTCAGCGGCTAAAATATACGGAGCAGAAGACGAGTAAGTAATCTCTAAATCATCCTCAGGAACAACAGTCTTGTCGAGAAGTTTTCCGCTTACTTCAATTTCAGAGGTCGTACCAACATCAAGCTCTGTTTCGCACTTAACATCAAGTGTCTTAAGCCCGTCATAGCCGTCAAGCGTGAGATTTGAGAACGCACAATAGCCCACGCAATCGTATACAAGGTAATACTCTCCCACCTCAAACAGTCTGCTTTCAAGGCTTGCCGGGACCGGTTGCAGAGTATATGCATCCGTACCACCAAGGCAGTTTACCTCACCAATCTTATAATCATCAGTAAACATTGCTTCAAGCGCATCTCCCGAAAGCTCGGTATCATCTGCCGGAATCATATACATCGTCATAATTCCGCCGTGAGGACTTCTTGTTGCATACACCTGCTTCGGAGCATAAACCCCACGCGTAGGAATCTTTACCTTAAATGCAATCCAATGAGAATTTACGTCCATACCCCAATCACGGTTACGGATATTCTGGGTATCTCCCTCATATTGATTGACTCGTCCTGCCGCGTGCGTCTGTCCTGCGGAGTTATCCACATATGCCCAGTTCCCTGTTTTTTCATATGTATAATCCACAAGCGGAGTCATATCATAATATCCGTTAAGGTGAGAATCAAAGTCATAAGTCAGTTCTGTGTTTGCAGCAACAAAAGCATCTATCATTATACTCTTTCTATCGCTTAAGTCGTCACCGTAGCTGACCGTGATTTCCAAACCTTCAGCCGCACTTAAAGCCGTAAGAACGCCGTTCTCGATCTTTGCAACTGACAGATCGCTTACCGAATATGTAACCTCTGACGGAGAAAGCTCTTTTCCTTCACCATCCGTCATATAAGCAACGGTAGAAAGAGTTGTCTTCTCTCCCTCCAAAAGGCGGGTTGATGCTATCTCAAGCCCTATCTCGGTAGCAATGGCACCCTCACCTCCGTCAAGAATGAGGTCACCAAAAATTGCATCATATCCGCTTGTGGAATATATAACGTAATACTCCCCTGCAGAAAGCTCTATTGCATCGAAAATTTCCGGGTCTTCTGCCATTGAATGAGCTGCTGCACCGGTATCACAGTTAAGTGTACCGATAAGATTTCCCGGAATTCTTGCTGCAGTAATTTCAGTTGCAGTAAGCTCCTTTTCAGCGGGCAACATATATACATCAATTTTACCCGAACCCGTTTGACCGCCGTAATACTGATGCGGAATATAGAAGCCATCCTTATATACCTTTATCTTCATAGTGAAGGATGAGCTGTTAAGCTGCATACCCCAATCACGGTTACGGATGTTCTGGTAAGTACCCGTATCATTCTCGCCGTTTTTACGCGCACCGTGAGTCTGGCCGCGCGAGTTTGCATAATAACTCCACATCTGATGTGAAGATGCATAATCCATCTTTACAAAAGGCGTGGTGTCATAATAGCCCTGTATTCCATCAGAGTACTTATATGCCATCGTGTAACCTGATGGAGTAAGCTCCTTTACGGTTATGCTCATTTTTGCAAAGCCTTCTCCTGCAGAAGCGGTTACTTCGGTCGTTCCTGCGGAAAGTGCCGTCAGAACTCCGTTTGAATCAATCTTTGCAACTGATTTATTTGAACTGTCATAAATAACCTCAGCATTTCCAAGGTTTTTTTCCGTTGCATCGGTAAAACAAGCATTCACTTTAAGCTCAACCGTTTCATCCTTAAAAACAACTGACGGCAACCCGGCATCAAAGGCAATCTCTGTTACAAGAGAACCTTCACCGCCGTCAAGGATGAGATTACCAAAAAGTGAGTCATAACCGTTTGCGTTATATATAACATAGTATTCGCCGCGGTCAAGCTTAACCTCGTCGAATATTTCGGGGGCTTCCGCAATCATATGATAAGAAGAATCTATGTTGCAGTTAAGCGTACCAATAAAATTATCGGCGTTTCTTGCAGCGGAAATTTCATCTGCTGTCAAGTTCTTTTCCGCCTTAAGCATATAAACGTCGATTGTTCCCGCACCAGTTATTCCGCCAAAGTACTGTTTAGGGATATAATAACCGTCCTTATATACCTTTATCTTCATAGTAAATGAAGACTTATTAAGTTGCATTCCCGTATCACGGTTGCGGATATTCTGCCAGATACCTGAATCATTTTTACTTGCTCCGTGAACCTGTCCCCGTGAATTTGCATAATATGCCCACATCTGATGCGATGCAGCATAGGTCATATCTGCAAACGGTGTTGTATCATAATAGCCCTGAATTCCGTCTGCAAAATCATATACCATCGTAATTCCGGTGTCATCTGCTGCCGCAAATTGCGGCAGCAGCGAGACCATCATACATATTACTAAAATAAGAGATAAACCTTTTCGCAGTTTCATAATTACCTCCTTGCGCCAAGGGATCATTTAGCTCAACGAAAGAACCTCGCTGTATACTGTCTTGTATTCGCCGTTTTCATTATAGATAAGATATCCGCGTGCTACGGTCTGTGTGCTGTTTGCAGGCTTTGCAGTGAACTGACCGTGACCGTCGTCTCCACCCTTTGTTTGTGACGTTGCCTTATGCTGGCAGCTTCCAACCTCAGGCGTGCCTGAATTACTGAAAAGAATACCAACCTCTACGATTTCCTTTCCTGCACCGTCAAACTCAATCATGTAAGCCCGTTCGTCACCAACGGTCTTAACTGCAGTATCAAGATATACAAGCGGTGTTTTTTCGCCAGTAAGGGGTTCTGAAGTGATAGTTGTATCTGACCATACGTTGTAGGTGTAAGTCTTGCCATATCCGACAGGCTTTCCTCCACGATACCATACTGTATCTTCGCTGTCTGCGTTCTTTACAACTTCAGCATCATATACTAAATCTGTGTCATCACCAACAGTATATTTTGTACTTTCAACCGCATAGTCAGCAACAACGCGAAGTGACTTTGCAATATTTTCATTCACAAACGGAATTGCTTCATTGCCGTTCTTGCCGAGAATCCATTTAAGGAATGTAAATCCAACCATCGACGGATCAACAGGTGTTTCAACGGTTCCGTCGTCTTTAACCGTTTTCTGCGCAAGAAGCTCACCGTTTCCGTTGAAGAACTCTACTATCTTTGCGTCGTCTGCTACATAAATTGCTGTGAGATATGTGGGTGATACAAGGTTAAATGTGTAGTTCGCGTCCAATGATACCCATACGCCGTTGTCTGCTGTGCCGCGTACCCAGTGACTGAAGGTGTAACCACTCTTTGTCGGAGCTTCAATCGTTACGGAGCCGGCTTTGTATGCTTCGACCGTTATGTCACTATCCACGCTATTTGCAACAGCAAGAGAAATTTTCTTATCCTCTACTGTAATTGTTGCCGGAGCAAGCTGTGCACCGTCAACGATTGCTGTGATTTCTGCAGTACCTACTGCTTTTGCGGTAACTGTTCCGTTTGCCGAAACTATGGCAACATCAGAATTTGACGAAGCGTAGGTGATTGTGCGGTTGGATGCATCATATTCCATCCAGTCGTTTGCGTTATAAAGCTTATCGCTGATTGTTGCCTGAGTGGTGGAATCTACTGCAATCTTATTTGAAGAAAGCTTCGTATATCCCATAGGTAAGATACCTGTGTTGTCAGACTGCGTGAGGGCAAAATATACAATTCGAATAACATTCTGCTCTGCGGTTCTGTCATTATTCAATCCTGCTTTTAAGCTTTTCGCCACAAGTATGTATTCACCCGCTGTTTCAAATTCAATATCCTCGTGAACTTCTGCTGTACGATTTGCAACATACCCTTTTTGGAAACCGAGGTACTCTCCTCCTACTTCTGTTCCAGCTTCGTTGTAAGCGACATCTGCCATTGCAGCATTTATATCTTCAATACTTGTTCCTTTCGGGAAAATTCTGTATGCGAAATCACTGCCGTAATTTTTTGTAGCTGTCGGATGTCCTTGCCATGCCATTAACTCAAAATCATATCTTCCTGCAACCGGAACATGAAATTTTATAGCAAACAATTCCCCGATATTAGCGAACTTAGCACTCCATGTCCCATAAAACGTCTCTGTATATCCCCCTGTGGATATAGTATCACCCGCATAGCCCCAGAATCCATTTGATGCTGTATAATCAGCAAACAGCCTTAGAGTCTTCTTTGTTGTGCTATTCATCCCTCCAAATGCGCTTGATATGTTGGTATAGTAATCAGTATTTGCCGTTTCTATTGTTCCACTTGTGTTTTTGTATATGTCATAAACGATCTTTATGTTCGGAGCTGTTACTGTAACTGGAGCGGAAACAAGCGTTGCACCATCAATTACTGCTGCAATTTCTGCCGTTCCCTCGCTCTTACCTGTAACAGTACCGTCTGCAGCTACTGTCGCAACAGCAGGATTTGAGCTTTTGTATGTAATCTGCTCAGCAGTATATGTTTGCTTAGCCCAGTCACCTGAACCATAGAGATCGCTTACTGTTGCAGTTGCTGTTTCATTAATTCCAATTGAAGTAGCATTAAGCTTTGTGTAACCCATCGGAACAGATTTAGTTTCAGTACCAGTTGAATCTTTTGCAGAAAGAGTGAAATGATTTATCAAAAATGAGTTTATCTTGTCATTGTTTGCATTCTCATCATATTTATCCACGTTTTTAAATGCAATTATATATTCTCCTGCAGTTTCAAAATTGTATTCTCCGCTCGCATTGTCGGAATTATTATGCAGCCAACAACCGAGGGGATTCCCTTCTGCACCTGTTCCAGTGCTGTTCAGCTTAACATCTGCCATCTTTGCCTCAATTTCACTCATAGTCGTTCCAGCAGGAAATACCTGAAATGCCAATGACTGACTTTGTTTCGTACTGTTTTGCCTCTGTCCTGAAGCCATGACATTATATTTACCAGCTACCGGAACATGAAAACTAAAAGCAATCAACTTCCCTATATCCGACTCAGACACACTCCACTGTCCGTAATTTATGTTCGGTACCTGTGCTGTTGTATGTCCTGCGTATTTCCAAAAGCCGTTGGTTGTCGTCCAATCAGTAAATGTGTTGATAAGCGGCTTGTAAGGATTGATTCCGTGGTATTTATTAAAAACAACATTGTTATAATAATCGGTTGTGTCCTCTGGCGTTGGCTCGGAGGCCATTGCCGTAGTTGATCTACATGAATCGTAAACAATCATAATGTCCTTATTCTCTGCAACCTCACCTGTTGCAAAAGCCGTTGCCGGGAAAAGCGACAAAACCATCGCCGCTGCCAAAATTACTCCTAATAATTTTTTTAACATTTTTTTCTCCTCCATTTTTTAATTTCGGTGATTATTCACCGTAATATTTTTTTCTTGCCGCTGCAAGAAGTTCTACTGATTTATCAATTGTTTCTTTGTTCTCCCAGACTGTGGAAACCCATGGTGCAGTGAGATATCCGAAAATCTGCTCGTCAGGTGCCCCATTTTTAAAGTATTCCACCATATCGTCCGTGTTATTGTCATTGCAGTAAACACTTGGAGTCGGGATATACTTAAAGCCGTGCTTCATAACCTTCAGCACCTCATCGCTGAACCAATATCCTGTCGCATTAGAGATTGCCGGATTATGCTCAACAAAACGAAATCCCTGCTTATAAAGCTCATTTTCCGTGCCATCCGAATTATACTTAGAAAGCGGTTGGAAGTGTTCTTTCTTAAGTCCCATATAGTACCACGGAGAGAGGACAACCTCCTCATCAAGGTTCATATACTTAAAGTAATCCTCTGCATGGTCCCAGAGCGGGTCGTACCATGCCCACGGCTTTGCCCCTGTCTTATTAACCTCGTCAATAAGAAATTTGAAATCATCCATCAGAAGCTTTCCTTTTCGCATAATCTGATATTCAATTTCGGGCTTGAAGCAACAAAGCGGAACCTCCTCGTCATAGCCGATGTGGATATATTCAGGTCTCTCAAACATCTCATATATTTCCTGTATTATATCCCGACAGAAATCGTAATACGGTTTGGATGAAGTCATATTTCTCCATTCCTTCATCCAGAAGTTGTGCGCTGACGAAAAGTTCAGCTTTGGGATAAGCGCAATGCCAAACTCACGGCATTTTTTAACTTCTTTGCGCACACGTGCATGGCTCCAAGCATCAGGCAGCGAAATTTCCGGATGTGTTTCAAACTTCACTCCGTCGCCAACCTCTAAGAGGATTGTGTTGATACCACATTCCGATGATTTTTTCAGGATGTAATCCCAAAAACTGTCATCAAAATTGAGCTTATCTTTCATCAACGATATCCATTGATTTTCACTGAGATATACCATAAGCGCCCATATTTTTTCCTTCATTTCACATCTCCTTTCTTTATTCTACAATTAAATCTGCGTAATCTATAGTGAACAGGTTTTCTTCTTTTCCCTCTTTCAAGAGGATTTCGGCAACCTGAATTTCCGGCTGTATTGCCTCACGTGGAATTTTGAAGGTATAGACATCGGGTGTCCTTCCGTTATTGCTTTCGTCATACACCGGAGTTGCGCCGCAGTACGGCTCACCCTGCTCTTCAATTCCTGCAACCTCTGCTCTATGGCAGTTTACATAAATTTCAACGTTGTTTACGTCAAAGCCTTCGGTATTGATGCGGAAGCGCACCTTGCAGGATTTATCCTCCAGAATCGTTCCTGTTGCAAAGCGAAGATAACGCGGGTTACATTCGCCGTTTGAATGAAAGCCCTGGTTATACTCACCGCCGCACGTAAGCGGGAGGACTGCATCGCATTTTCTGAAAAGCGGAGTTTTGTCGTTA
This sequence comes from Eubacteriales bacterium, assembly GCA_045614365.1. Lineage (GTDB taxonomy): Bacteria > Bacillota > Clostridia > Oscillospirales > JAAYXM01 > SIG480. The sequence continues at coordinate 22,150 of JAZLCV010000049.1, forward strand.
TATGTAATCATATGGCGGCGCTTTTGTTTTATCGCCTCGTTGTAATTTCCGGCGAAAGCAAGAATTTTATAATAGCCTTTCGGAGAATAAATATCGTTGCCGTCGCCAAGCTCCCGGTTCTCTTCCGTTACCACTTCATCGTTCACTTCATTGAAGTAGTTGAAGAGATATATTCCGTCAGCACCCTGTGTCAGGAAATTCGCCGCCATACCAAACGTTGTTTCAACCGTGTTGCAGACGGTGTGTCCCTTTTTCATAAAATCTCCGGGATGCGGATGAATGTTCTGAGCATCAATTCCCGGATATACCGGAATGTTATACGGGGCAAGTATCTGTTTCCAGAGCTTTACGGGGATATCGGTGTCCGTGCAGTTCCAACGCGGTGCAGGGGCAAAGGCATCTATAAGACCTTCTGCCGCCCAACGGATAATATCAAAGCCCCATTCCATGCAATACTGTGGGTTCTGATTGCATCGGACAAGAATTTTAATTTTTCCACCTGCCTTTTCTTCAGCACGAGCAACGATTTTTTTGACCTCCTTCATAAAGTCCGTCATTATTTCCATCCCGCTCCACTCATATCCCGGGCGGAAGCAGTTAAGCTCACGCTGGAAATCAAGCTCTATACCGTATGGAAGATATCTCATTATCTGCTCTTCGATATAGTCAAGCTGTTCCCTTCTTACTTCCTCTAT
>JAZLCV010000050.1:0-53115 GCA_045614365.1 Eubacteriales bacterium
TTTCTTTTTCCGAAGACAGCTCGCATATTCTCTCATACGTCCGGTCAGATGAGCCGTCATCTACAAAAATAAACTCGCCTTCAATATTGTTTTCGGAAAGTACGGAATGTATTTCGGAATATGCTTTCCTGATGCATTTTTCTTCATTGTATGCAGGAATAATCACAGATAGCACAAAATCACCTCGCTATTTTTCAAATAAAGTTTCAAATTTAGCAACCGGCATCGGACGCGAAAAATAATATCCCTGAAGCATATCACAACCGGCTTCAACGGCTGTCTTCCTATGCTCCTCGGTTTCTATTCCTTCGCATAGTGCTTTACATCCCAGATCATGCGCGGTACGTATGATATTTTTCAGAATTAAAAATCCATTGGGGCTTGTTGCATTCTGCGTTATTGCCTTGTCAATTTTAACAATGCTGATATCAAAGTCCGACAAATCTCCAAAGCCGGTGTATCCCTTGCCGAAATCATCCAGAAGAATCAGAACACCTTTTTCCTTCAGGCAAGCTAAATTCTTCACCATCATACTTTTTTCTTCATTATTAAGACTTTTATCCTCAAGGATTTCAACCGCAATGCACGAAGAATCGATGCCGTATTTCTCAATGATTTTTATTATATTATCTGCAAATTGTTCATCACAAAGAGTGCTTCTTGAAAAGTTGATTGTATATACATATTTTGCGCGGCTTTCTTTATCGCTGGATATCCATTTGCAATTTTTCTCAAAGATGTAATAATCGAATTTTCCATTCAGCCCTACGTTGCTTACTGCCGAAAGAAAAAAGTATGGTGTAAGCACACCCTCGGTTGGAGAATTCAGACGCGACAGGACCTCCGCGCCTATAAGCTTATTGGTTCCTGCATCCATAATCGGCTGATATTCGAGAAAAAATCTGTTATTATCAATTTCATTCCGGATGCTGTTCTCAATTTTTATTTTTCTTTCAAACTCTTTTCCGTTTGAATTATCCCACTGACAATACAAAGTGCCTTTATCTTCAGCCATACTGCACGCCTGCTTTGCTCTTGCGAGTGCAGTCTTAAACGGTACATCGGTTGCGCTGGTGCAATGGTAACCGAAATTTGCACGTACAACATTAACCGCACTGTGTTTTACGAAAGCTGCGTTGATTTCTTCAAAGCATCCTGCGATACACTTTTCCGTCGCTTCAGCTTCCCTGCTGCTTAGCACAACAAAATTATCTTTACCGTAAATCGAAATTTCTCCGTCAGCAGCAATGCAGAAATGTTCAAATAAAATCCTTTTGATCTGCTCGTACATTCTTCCTGCTTTTGATTCGGAATACAGCCTCTTCACATTATCGAGTGATATTGAAATATATATAACACAACGATTTTTACGGTCACTTCCCGCTTTCTCAAAATCGCTTTCTATTTTACCTATACCGCAAAAGCTTTTTTCTGCCGTTCCCTTTGCCGTTTTTACGGATTTAACCGTAAAAAACAGACCTATCAGTCCCATCAGGAAAAAGATCATCACGAGAATAGTTATGATCACATATGGGTATTCAAAAATATGCATTTTCTAAAACTCCTGTTGCCTATTTTTCAAAAATCGGAAATTCCCTTGTTCCGGCGGTCCGGCGAAGCCCTCTTTCCTTTGCAACCCGCATACATTTTTCAATATCTCTGCGTGCCGTTTTCTTTCGCCGTATGATTTCCTTTGCCACAAAGAAAGGATTAAAAGTAAGCATTGCGCGAAAAACATCAGCCTTTGAAGCTCCGCATCTTTTATGCTCTGCCAGAATCTCAAAAAGGGCGTAGTTTATCGCATTCTTACCAAATTTTTTACCTGCCGCATTTTTAAGCCATCCGGCATAATTTATGAATTTATTTATATCCGCCTGCTCCTTAAAATAGATGCCTCTTATATAAAATGCCTGCATCTCTTCATCCATCTTTTCACCAAGCTGTGACTCATAATATTTTTCCTGTATTCTGAGCACCTCTGTGTTCTGTCTATCACGCGTTGTGCTTGTAATTTGCTTATCATGAAGCCGGTATATCAGAAGACATTCGGGAAGAATTTTCATTTTCTGATTTGCCATCGCCATTCTCGTCCACAGCTCAAGGTCTTCCGTGCAGGTATGGGTCGGATCATAATTAAATTTTCTCATAACCTCAGACTTTGCAATAACGCCGGGATGCAGGATGGGATTGGCAACAAGAAGCATAGCGCGAAGTGCACCGAAATCGCACCGACCTCCGGCTCCTCCCGATGCATACACACCGTTCTTGACCGTCATAAACCGACAGGACGACAAAGAAACGTCCGGGTTCTTCTCCATAAATTCATACTGTTTTTCAAGTCTTTCCGGAAGGCAGATATCATCTGCATCCATTCTTGCTATGTATTTGCCTTCGCACAGAGAAATTGCCTTATTAAGAGAAGACGGAAGCTTGAGATTCACCTCATTCGGATGGACCTTTATCCTGTCATCCTTTGCCGCTAAACCGGCAAGGATATCACCTGTCGAATCGGTCGAGCAATCGTTTATAACAATAAGCTCCCAATTTTTGAAGGTCTGATTCCTTACGCTTTCTATTGCTTCCGCAAGATACTCTTCACCGTTATAAACACTCATAATTACTGATATATCCGGTTTCATAATCTGCGTCACCCTTTCCTGAGAACAGTTTTAATAATTTTGCACAGGTTTAGAAATCTGAACGCCACTATGTATTGTTTTCTCTTCATAAGTGACACCGTTATCCTGCTTTTGGGCGAAATTTTTTCAAATTCTGCATTTGAAATCTTTTCACTGTGCAAAGAATTTATAATATTCGCTTTAAGCGTTTTTGCGCTTTTGAAATGATTTCCTTCGGCTGCCGCCGCAAGTATTGCAAAGCACATAAAGCACGAATACCTGCACATCTGTTCTTCAAAATCAACAACTTTCCTTATATCCGTCTTGTATATTTCATTTATGATATCTTCCACAAGATAAATCTGTCCTGCATTAAATCCCTTTGACATTGAACCTTCCCGCACAGTATACAAATACGCGGCTTTGCTGCTTATATATACGCTTTTTGCATCAAGGTAGCAAGGAACAACACAGCACAAATCTTCCCCCAGCGAGATTTTTTCATTCATATTAAGCTGATGCGGAACAATAATCTCCCGCTTTATTGCTTTGCCTGACAAATAATACGAAATATGGTTCATATTTTTGTCCATCAGAAGTCTCGGATAAATATATTTTTCAATATCATTTTCCCCGTAGAAGCCTTCCTCAAGACCGTCGTTTGTGATGTTTACTGTTTTTCCGTTTTTCACCCATTTATACGAAAAAGATACGATTTCGCAATCCGTTTCTTTTATCCTGTTGTATGCATATTCAAGCGTGTCACGTTCAATAAGGTCATCAGAATCAAGGTTGAATATGTATTCTCCCTCTGCAATCTTTATACCGGAGCGCCTTGCAGCGGCAAGTCCGGCATTTTCTTTGTGAATAACCTTTATGCGGGAATCCTTTTTCTTGTAATCATCGCAAATCCCGGAGCAGACATCCTTTGAACCATCATCAACCAAAATAAGCTCGAAATCAGAAAAAGTCTGTCCGAGAACACTCTCTACACAAGCGGGTAAATATTCCTCTACATTATAAACAGGCACTATTACAGAAAAAAACATATCCTTCACCTATCTGCTTTTTAATCCGACGAGCTTTTTTAGCCGGAAATACAGTCTGCTGCGCAGTCCCACAAGTATTTTTAACAGAAAATATAATCTGTATCTGATCCCGTAAGCGAATATTCTTTGCACAAAAGGTAATTTGCATATGGGATATGCCTTTAGAGCACTTACGGTAAGGCTGTGAGTGCACACTGTTTTGAGCCTCTTCCTTAACCGGCTGTACTTGATGCGGTTATCCTCTGCATACATTACCTCCTGCGAGCAGATAACCCTGCACATTGCCTGCCAGAATCTGTAGATATAAATCCTGTATTCTTCAGGCTTTGCCATCCTGTCAAACCGTTCTTTGACCTTTTTTACAAACACAAGGCTTTTTTCAAATCTATCCTCTTTGTATCCTTTTGAAATAGACTCTCCGTTTCTACAGTAATTGTAAAACGCATCGGCTGTTCCGGTAGCTTTTCGTATACAGGATATATAGTCTATCATAAACAGCGCATCTTCCGAAATTGTCTCTCTCTCGGACTCAAAAACAATATTGTTCTTTTTTATTATTTCGTGGCGGAACAAATTTTTCCAGATGCTCATCCCATATTTGCTGTCATCCTCATCCTCCGGCAATGCTCCGACAATACCGAGCCCCAGCTCACGCAGTTCTTCTTCAGTCTCAAAATTAGTGTCCCCGGTAAAATATGTTTTGCGCTCACAGCCGCCGGCTTCACTGAACATAGTTCCGTCCACGGACAAAAATCCCGACATCACAAGATCTGAATTGTATTTTTCAGCTTTTTCATAAAGCGTTTTAAACATATCAGGTTCAACGAAATCGTCAGAATCAACAAATCCGATATATTCACCCGCGGCAATCTGCAGCCCTGCATTGCGCGCAAGTCCCGCGCCTTCATTCTGCTTGTGAATAACCTTTATGCGAAAATCCTCTGTTGCCATCCTATCGCACATCTGCGGAGATTCATCACGCGAGGAATCGTCCACAAGTATTATCTCAATATCGTCAAGAGTCTGGTTTTTAAGGGAATTCACGCATCTTTCAAGATACGCTTCTGCATTATATACAGGAACAATAACGCTTACCTTTGGCTGTGTCACGGTCTCACCTCGCAACTAATTTCTCGTATTCCTTAATTAAAATATCACTGTACGCTTCAACGCTGAGAATGTTATCTTTTTCTTTTTTGCAATTTTCCCGAAGAGTTCCGTAGTACTCCCCGTTTTCAACGGTTTCCTTTATTTTTATCGCAATTGCTTCAGGAGTGGGAGTATTTACAAGCGTCCCCGTAACGCCGTCCTTTACAAGCTCTGCCATACCGCCGCTGTTCATCGTAATAACAGGAACACCCATACAATGCGCTTCAAGAATTGAAAGCGGGCAGTTTTCATAGCATACAGACGGCAAAATAAGAACTTTTGCGTTTTTCACAAGCTCCGTAAGCCTGTCACCCGTAAGAAATCCCGTAAGTTCAACATTCGGAATACCTTTCAGAACATCCTCGTCCGGGCCGTTTCCTGCGACCTTGAAAATATATTCCGGCAAAAGGCGCGCCGTTTCTGCGATGTATCGGGTTCCTTTTTCTTCGGAAAGCCGCCCGACAAACACAATGTAGTTTTCTTCCTTCCGGTCTGATCCTTTAAAGCTTTCTTTGTTTATAAAGTTATGTACGGTTTTGGTTTTCCCTTTGTAATATTTTTTTGCCGCAAGAAGCTTTTTCTCAAGGAAATTGCTCGGACAAACAAACAAATCCACCTTTTTGTAAGTGCGCAACCATGAATAAAGCTTTGCCTCAACAACGCCCAAAACGCTTTTGACAACAGAACCGTGAATGCATTTGTTCTTGATACAGTTGATATGTGAGCCCCCAACGCACTTTTCACAAGGGCAATTTTTATCAAAGTTGTAAAGCAGGTGATTCGGGCAAATCATCTGATAGTCATGAACGGTCTGAACAAGCGGAACACCCTTTTTCTTAATTCCGTAAATTATAGATGGAGTAAGCTGAAAATTTATGTTGTTCATATGAACTATATCCGGCTTGAAATCATCTATTACCTGCATAATTTTCTTTCTTGCCTCAAAGGAATATATTATTTTGAACGGATAGAGAAATCTTCCGATTCCTTTCGAGTGAAAATCCATATTCTGCGTGTATTTTCCTGCAGAGTTTCCTACCGTGTTTTTCTCATCATACATTCCGAAATACTCAACATCATGTCCAATCTTCCGAAGATGTTCACCGAGGGACAGCATATAGCTTTCACTCCCCCCACGCGGGTACAGAAACTTATTTACCATCAGAATCCTCATAACAACGAGTCACTTTCCTCTTCTCTGTTTTCTTCTGAAACATATCCAAACAACTTAAGCTCTTTGTTTCGCACATTTTCATCAAAGCTGTTTCCCATCATAAGCATTGCCAGAACGCCCGTAAGTAACGGATAGTTCATTGTATTGTCCGTTGAAGATACGATTATAAGGTATACGGTAAGCATAAACGTGATTATTGCATTTTCCACGTTACCGTGCCTTCCGAAATACCACACGCGAACCAGCGTCATCGAAACAAGCCATATAATATATCCCCAGAAGCCAAGATCAATGAAATGCTGGAGAAAATCGTTATGAATCGAGGCAACGCCTATGTTCATAAATGTATTGAGCTGATATGTGAGAAACCCTATTCCGTTACCTGCAAAGCCCGGATCAAACTCATAAAAATCATCTACGGCATTATAAATCCCGACACGGCCGCTCGTGTTTATTCCGGCTTTTTCCAGAAGCGCGAACGCATCTCCCTTTATAAGGGCAATATATCCTATAAGAAGGAGAATTACGGCAACAGTAAACAGTGTAACAAGCCTGCTCGCTGTTTTTTTATTATAATGCGCAATGAATTTTAAAAGATATCCGAACATAAGCGCTATTACAATTGCGATAATTGCAATTCGTTTGAACGCCGACAGGAAACAGAAAACGCTTAAAATGAGCAAAATGAAATATACTGCATCCTTTCGTGGTTTAAAAAGCATATATATAAGATATGCACCAAGACAGAATGCAAGCTCGTGAATTTCTGCCTGAACAATAATATCTCCAGTTACATCTGCAAACGTAACTACAAGAGTTACGAATTCCGAAAAGTAATTTCCTATGCCATTCTCTGCAATAACCGTAATAATCATAAGTATGTTGGCAATCAGAATGGCAAGAAGATTATACCATACACCGCGCTTGCCGAAGATATAAAGCATTGCTCCGGCTGCCAGCGCAAAGGACAGCATATTCATATATACAAATGAGCTTGAAAGTCCTCTTGAAATAACGCTGATATCCACCGTTTCCATAAACCATATAAACAGTGAAACCGCAGTGGTAACGGCAAGCGGAATACTGTAAATGCACGCCTCGCTAAAAGCCGTAAAACCTCTTGCAATATTAGGTTTGTACAAGAAAATCAGTGTTGCGGAAAAGAAGAGAACAAGGGCAAACGCGTGGCGGTATGTAACATGCAAGCCCAAATCAATGTATTCATTGAGAAAATAATACATCATCACCGCTATAACCATAAAGTAAAACGCTTTTGTTTTTTGGAGAAGCTTACCTTCCACGCAACTGTCCCCCCTTTCTTCCGAAAACTATAATTACAATAAGTCTTTTTCCTTCAAATCGGAAGTATAGCTTTTTTTGCTTCCGATTGCTTCGGAAAGCAGTTTTCTTGCCGTTTTATTCTCTTTGAAGGTCTCGGCAATACCGATCTTATACTCAATCACAACATCTCTGTGCTCTTCTCTTTCATCAAGACGAAGCCTGAAGAGTCTCATTATATCCTCAATCGTGATGTAATCCGATTCTTCCGTCAGCATAACAAAGCTGCCGTTGCCGTTATAAATATACTCGGTTTTTGATTTTCCGAAGGTTTCTTTTATGTAGGTTGTGAACATCTTTATAATTCCGTCGCCCACATCTCTTGAATACTCCGTGTTGATATGCACCAGATTGGATATATCAACCATGCAGTACACAACGCCGTCATCAAGAAGCTTTTTATCCTTAGCTTTTAAGTATTTATCAAGATATGCCCTGTTGCCATATCCGGTAAGATGATCTGTATAGAAAATATAATTTATTATATCTCCCGCGCGACCTAACACAATTGCCCCTCCGCAGCAAACAACAACAAGGAAGAAAAATGCAATTGCCGTATACAAAGGCACATTAACACTTTCTCTTATAGAAGCCGAAGACAGTACCGAAATGTAGCTTGCACCCAAATACTTATTGTATTCGTCATTGGTTTCCATTGTTATACCGTAAAGTGAGGTCAGTTCCTCAAGAAGTGTGTTGATTTCACTCTCAACATTTTCTCTTATAGCGGCATATTGCGTGTTGCAAAGCTCTGTGCAGGTTTTTCCGGAAGCTTTACACTGCTCTCCGCAATTGCCGGTACAATTCGAGAAGGTATTTATAACATATGTGCAGTATGCGGAATCTATAATAGAGTGTTCACGGCTTTCTTTGTGGTCTCTCCAGCTGTAAATCAACTCATCATATGTTACGGTCTGATCACCTATGTACTCCTGCAGATTTCTTTCATGAAGATTATCAAGAATATACTCATAAGAGATATTTGTATTTCCCGAATCTCTCATTTTTGTGACATACGCATCAATTACAGTTACAACATCCTCCACAATACTTGCATCCTTTGCATTGGAAATGTTGTTATTGTCTATTCTTGTTGTATAATCTGAAATGAGAACTGATTTGTTTTTTGTTATCTGATACTTATAGATTTTTGAGAAAAGGGATGAAACCTTCACCTGCCTTAAATAGTTGAAATCATCGGCAAGCTCCGCAAACGACATTCCCGTCTCGGTTGATCTGTAATAATTGTTCTGCTCCATTCTTTGATACAATGTATTGAGTGTATTCTCTATGCTTGCATCAATCAATTCCATCATCTCAATAAAATCGTAATCATTTTTATCAAGATTTTCAATAGTGTTGTTTGCGGGCGCAACATTTACATACTTTTGACTGAAGCGTTCAAAATAGACATCCAGTGTCTCATCGAGTATTGTTCTTGCAAAATCAGCGCCCTCTCCGCTTGTCGCTGCAAAAGAAACAATAAACGTGCTTGGTTCATATATATATTCTTCGCCCTCTTCAAGCTTTGCCTCTTTCTGCGCAACTTTGTCCTTATCCTCAATAGGAGTTATATTTATTCTCGAAATAAGGCTGTCAACCGAATAGATTCCGGTAAGACCCATTTTGTCAACAACCTTCGACATTACTGCAGATGATTTTATTTCGTTTACGTCAAGCTTATCACCCGTCGGCGCAAGACCTTTTTCCGCCTGTTCGTCATTGTAATGGATAACCTCTGACGCTATGTATGAATTCGATCTTGAAAGCTTGAAATAAACAGCATACGTAGCCACAAGACAAAAAACTATTATCAGCGGTAGAATTTTTTTTAAATATCTTAAAATCTGAAAACTTTTCATTTTTATCCTCCCTCAGATAACCTACGCCTTTTTGGGGAATTTCTTCGAAATGTGGTGCAGAATAAACGATACGTACGCAAATGCTGCAAAAATAATAAGTGTTTTCAACTCATTCATAAACGAAATGCCGTAGATCGTTACTGCGATGCACTGGTTCATTTTGTGGCTTGAATATTCCCTGCCCGCATTTATTGCTTCTTTTTCAAAGCCTTTAATACTGCTGTATATGGATTCAACAAGCGAATCCGCCGCCTTATATACACCGGCATCGGGCGTCTTTGCGGTAATCTTGTTTATCACAAGATTGTTGTCCATAATTTCTTTTTCGTTTGAAGCCACATAATTGCTGAAGTTCGTTGCCATGACGGACAGCTCGTCAACACCGACCTTTGTTCTTCCCATATAGTATTTGCCGGACTGATCCCATGTCGGCACGAGAACTATGCGGGTCATTTCCTCGCTGTACATATCAATTGCCTGATTACAAAGGTTATAAGAAGCGTTATTTTTCTGACGGTCGAAATCAACGTTTCTGTTCTGATACGTCAGTCTGTCTATATAGCCGTTCTTATCCCTGACCACACCGTGCTGAAGGATAAGCGACTTTAAATTCTGATTGATCTGAGTTTCCTGAAACTGATAGATTTTACCCGCAATAGAATTGAAGGTACTGTTATTTCCAGTCACAAAGCTCGGGTTTTTCTCAGCCATACCGTACAAGTAATTGGTAACTGCCTTCGCCTCTTTGTCAAGGAATGCCACTATATCCATATATTCCATTTTTGCAAAATCCGTTTTTTCTTGGGATAAACTGAAATTATCCGTATATTTTTCTATGTAATACTCCTTGTATGCGGCAGTTATCAGCTTGATAACATTTTCCGAATCAAGATGGTCAGTCTCTTTCGATGCATGATATTCCACCGCAAACTCCGTGGAAATATGGTACTCAGACTCATCTTCCACACTTCCCTGAACACACGGGTAAACGACAAGGCACTTTTTAAGTTCTTTCACCGTTACATCTTCAAGAGCACCTTTTCTGATAGCTCTGTCAACAACCTCATCACAGATGATTTCTGCCATATTGTATCTTGTTCCGTTGGAATTAAGAGCCTGCGATGCTTCGGAATAGTTAAGCGAAATAATTGCGTGAACAGACTTTTTAAGCTCAAAATGATTGAAAATCCCGTACACCATCGTCGTAACAAAACAAATGAGAATTATCCATGCATTGAAATACTCTGCCGTCTTGAATATCTGCGTTCTTTCTGCGTGATTTACATTTTTGGAACGAAAATATATCAGTACTGCCGATACCAAAAACAATACACCGACAATTAAAATGATTAATTTTTGAAGTATTGCTGTAATCATTTTTCATATCCCTCACAAAATCAGAATTTATTAATATCGATTATGACCAGCTCCGGCTGATTATTTATACGAAGAACATTCAGGTTTTCAAGTCCTCCGCTTACAATCAAAGGTCTGCCTGCAACATCATATCTTCCGTAAACAAAGCTTCCTTTTCTTTCCGGTAGAATTCCGCCCTCATGCGTAAACAGAGGTCCGATCACCGGAATACGCATAAGCCCACCGTGAGTATGTCCGCAAACCATCAGATCCCCCCAGAACTCAGGTTCAAACTCCTCAAAAATAAACGGTTCGTGCACTGCAGTTATTTTAAGATTATCTGTATTTTCATAAAGATAATCCGTAAAAGCTTTTTCGGAATATGACCAGAAGGATGACGGATTTGAATTTAAAACACCATAAACATCAACCGTCATAGTTTTTACCGTTATCGTGTCCTTTTCATTTTTGAGAACTTTCATACCGGTTTCTTCAAGCTTTTTCTCAAAAGAATCGTTAATCTTCAAAAGTGCGGATTCATCGCGGTTATTTTCTTCAAATCCGAATTTCTTATCAAGATCTTTTTCAACAAACGAGAAACCATAGATACTGTCAACTTCATTGTTTCCATACACATAATATGACGGAGCAATTCCCGCAAGAGTTCTGCCTAAGTCTATCGCATACTCAGCATCATCCTTGGTTGAATCCACAATATCGCCCGTACAGATTATTACGTCGGGAGCCAAAGCTGCAACACGGGCGAGAAGCTTTTCGTTGTTTTTCCCGTAAGAAGTTCCGTGTAAATCAGATATCTGAACAACACGTACTGTGCTGTCAACCTTAAGGCTGCTCACGTTATAAAAAGTTTCCCGGAAATTCCGGTTACCGATATAATTACACATTACAACGATAACAGCTGTTGCAAAACAGACAAATATCATCCCGATAACAAAAAAATTTGCCGCCTTAACATTCTTTTTTAATTCCGGAGGCTGAGCTTTGCCCGTTTTCTTTTTTTCTATTCTTATGCTCTTTTTATATCCCAATATTGAATAAATACAAAGCGACAGCGGCTCTTTACATTCTTTTTTGAATTTTTTAATATTATCGGAGCCGTGATAAGTAACCAATACCCGATTTTCATCGGCATACTCAATCTCAAACGTATCCGCCCATGTATTATAAAATTCAGCCGATACCAACTGCCTGAAAAACTCTTTAACTCTTTCTGAGCACATTTCCATCTCTTCGATATTTGTCCTGTTCTCCATATTAAATAAACCTTTACTTTTATTTTTCATAAAGCCGGCGCGTTGCCGCTGCAACATCCTGCCAGCTGTATTTGTTTAAAATAAACTCATCCGCACCGTTCCTCAGTGCTTCTACCGCAGAGCGGTCATTACACAAAACCTGAAGCTTCTCTGCCAGGTCTTCAATGTTCCCTTTTTTAAAATACATTGCCTTATGCTCTGCCACCGACGTATTTTCGGGAATATCCGAGCACAAAAGCGCATTTCTGTATGCGAGCGATTCCAAAAGACAAAGGGACATGCCTTCAAGGTCTGACGGAAGTACCGTTATATAAGCATTTGAATATATCTCATCCAAAGCTTTTCCCGATATGAAACCCGTAAAAATGATATCGGGGTTATCACCGGCTTTTTCTTTAAGCATTCTCACGTAATCATCGGTATCACTTGTATCTCCTGCAATAACAAGCTTTTTATCTGTTTTGATTTTGCTGTATGCATCAATGAGGTAGTGAACTCCCTTTTCGGCAGTCAGCCTTGATACAAGACATATATACTCATCTTTCCTAAGGCCGTATTTTTCCGTAATAATTTCCGCGTTGCGGTTTTCCGGGCGGCTTATTCCGTTGTGGATAATCACAGTTTCGCGATTGTACGTTTCCTTGAAATAATCATGTGCCGCCTGACTTAATACAATGACTTCATCTGCATATTTTGCAAGAACTTTTTCGCCGAATTTTATATATTTTGACGCAAAGCCCTTTCCCCATTTTTCTCTCTGCCAATCAAGGCCGTGAACCGTAGCCACACATTTCTTGCCGAAAAGCTTCGGAATCCACAAAGCCGCACACGGCCCCTCTGCATGAAAATGGATAACATCATAATCTTTAAACGATGCCGCTATCGCCGCGGTGAAGGATGCTATCATTGCGGCAAATCCACGGATATTAAGCGTCCATGCGTTTTTGATTTTTACGCCCTTGTACATCCCGTTCTTCACGGTTCCCACATATTCGTTTTCAACCTTATCCGAAGAACGGTTATAACACGTGACATCAAGCCCCATTTCAACCAATATCGGGCATAGCGTTGTGAGAACATTTTCTATCCCGCCGCGGCGCGAGGGAACAACCTTGTGCCCAATCATAGCAACTTTCATTTTATTCACTCCAAATCCGATTACCTGCCGGTAGCCGTAAGCATAACTATCGGCGTTTTAAGCATTATCTTCAAGTCATTGCGATATGTTCTTGTCTGTATGTATTCTATATCCATTTCTACCCACTGTTCAAACGGAATATCATTCCTGTTTTTTGAAATCTGCCACGTGCAAGTTATGCCGGGCGTAACAAGAAGCCTCAGTTTCTGATAATCCGTATAGAACTCTACCTCTCTCGGAAGAGGCGGTCTCGGCCCGACAAGTGTCATATCTCCCTTTAGAACATTGAAAAACTGCATAAGCTCGTCAAGAGAAACTTTTCTTAAAAATTTCCCGACTCTCGTTATACGTGGGTCCTCCTTCATTTTGAACACCGGACCGTCCATTTCATTCTGCTTTGCCAGCTGCTCAATCATCTTATCTGCATTGGCACGCATAGTACGGAATTTATACATATAAAATTCTTTTCCGTGCCGCCCCACTCTTATCTGTTTGTAAAACGGTCCTGCACTCCTGTCGTCAATCACTATTACAATAGAAATCAAAATCATAAGCGGCAGGAAAAACAACAAAATCAATGTTGCAAAAAAGATGTCGAAAAGCCTTTTCTTTTTCCAGTATGAAGCATATGATTTTTCGATGATTGCTTCCAGCTTTTCTCTTGTTTTCGCGTCTACCTTTTCTTGCTCGATGTATGGCATTACAGCACACTTCTTTCTGACATTTTCATTACAGAATCAAATTCTGTTTTTCTGTTTTCTGATATATAAAATTTTTTGAACACTACATTTTTATCTTTAAGCCCGGAGCCGTTTTTATCTGTATACCCCGGATGGAACAACACTTCTATATCTCTCTTTTTCTTTTCCGCCGCTCTGATATACCCGGGCAGAATTTTGCTTACCCTTTTTTCATCCATTTTTCCCGAAAAAAGAATTCCGAAAAATTGCGCTGTTGGTATTTTTCGTTTCTTTGCCTGCTTTTTGTTGAACAGCCATAAGAAATTTAAAAGCCATTGTTTGATAACATTTACCGTACTGTATGTAAAATAAAGCGACGGCATTTTTATGTAAGGGAAAATCGGCTCTGCCGGAATTCTTACGTATTCGGGATTGATTTTTTCATCATCCATAACCTTAATCAACACCCTGAACACAGCGGGAATCATATGTGTATGCTGATGGCTGTCAATGCAAAACGGAGCATCACCGGAAAGCTTTTCTTTCCAGAATGAAATCTGCGCTTTGATTTCTTTATAAACCTGCTCTTCAAATTTTTTTCTGCGGAAGAAGCTTTGCATCATCAGCCCGGTAAAAGTATGCCTCAGTTTTCCTGTCTTATCTGCAATAAGCGGAATTTTCTGTGCATTTGCCATACACTTTCCTTCAACAAGGTTGAGATGCAAAGAAACGCGGATATCCTTCCCGTTACGTATTTTCTGCAGATCCACCTCATCAAAATTCGGAAATACGCTGACCTTATTCAGCGCACCTTTATCAATGCACTGCTGTATATGACCGGAAATTTCTTCACACAGCCCGTAATCATCTGCACAAAAATATATCACCTGTACTCACCTTCCGGTCCAAGCTTTATGACTATTGTACCGTCCACTGCCGCCACGCTGTCCTTCGCCGGCCATTCCCCCATAGACTGAACCTTCTCGTTTTGCGCAAGCATTCTTTTTTCTTCTCCTGCCAAAAACTCGTAATCCATTTCGCAATAGTCGTGCAATGCACTGCTAAGCACACTCTGGGCTACCTTTTCATCGTCTGCCCGAAGTATATATCCATCCGTTACTCCGGTAATGTCCGGCGGCAAGTTGGAGCTATAGCGCTCGCTGTTTTCAAGAGCACCAAGCACAAGAATTTTTTTGCAATCCTCTGCGCCGTCGGTCTGTTCTATACGGTCTGCTATACGCACCAGAACGCCGTAGGATTTTTCGTATGCAATTTGCGCCTTATGGTAGCTTACATTCGATATAACAATCTGATTTGCTATTATTAACAGTGCTGCCGTAAGCACTGCCCAGCGTTTTATACATATATGCTTTTCGTTTTCGTCCGTTCCTCGTTCATAAAGCACGAGGAAAAAAATATAAAAAACAGAGTATCCCATCAACATAAGATTGTGATAGTCAGCCGACGGATTTATAAAAGCCAGTGCACCCGCACCAAATACAAGTGCGACGCCTGTTGCAATAACGGCAAAAAGCTCAATGGGTTTTCTGTAAATCTTATTCTTTACTATATACTTAATATAATAGAAAAACGTAAACAACAAAACAAAAACATTCAGAATAACATATATGCTTATTCCCTTTGAAAAATCAAAAAAGCAACTGATAAATGTTTCCTTGATTACATAAAGAGAACTGACTAAATCTACGTTTGACAACGATACCGTCGAATTGATTCCCTGATAATCAAGCAGCTCTGCGGAAGAAACAGCGAGAATTGCTTTGAGTATGATGCTGTAAAGTATCATACCCGAGATCCCCGCAAGAAGCATACACACGCTTTTTTTCAGAAGGATAAAAAATTCTGTGCGCCGGTAAATTATCTGATCGATCAACCAAAGAAGAATCAGCATGATCGTAACGGTTATGTACGCCTGATAAACGCCCACCGACAGCGCGATAAGCACCACGGAAATAATATATCCGCCTTTTCCTTTGATCATATACAGCGCCGCAAGCGTTGAAAGAAAGAATGCGATACTATAACCGTCTGCCACATAGTTATACATCATAACAGATGTAACCGTAGGGAAAGAAACAATTATTGCACCTATTAAAAACGCAGTAATTTTTTCACGGATATTAAGTATCCTGCAGATACACACAGCCCCAAGTGCATGGAACAGAACCGCTATGATTCCGTTTAAAAACGGCAGATCGTAAAAAGAGCTGATGGAACACACAACGGGCAAAAACCATCGTCCGAGACCAACCATATTCTGCGGATCGTATCTGAACACCAGCGAATCCCAATTCGGAAGCCAGTTTGTTATCTTATACAGATGTGCAATCATCCCAACCGCAATAGCTGCAAAAAAGCAAACCTTCCATTCCGGCAAAATATATGCATTAAGTTTTTTCAATACCTTTTCAGGCAATATTACCACTCCAACCATTTGAATTTATGCAAAAATTTTCCGTACAGCTTATTATATAGCTTCACGCCGATAATCCGTTTTATGAACAGCGTTCGTTTTGCAACCGAAGATATCCATGATGCGCAAAAATGATGTATTGAATAAGTGTTATCGGTTATTTCTTTTCTTCCGGTATAATATTTCATCGGACACAGATAATCTTCAGGCAACATCTGTATTCCCATAAAGACCTGTTTTTTGTTATCTATGTCCATACCGAGCTTCACCACAACTTTTGTGTTTCTGTCAGGACACGGAGTGAGGTCGTATGTGCCGTCAGGAAGGACAAAAGATATTCCGGCATAATCCTCAAGAATCGCCCCGACCAGCTCATTTCCTTTTTCACACGCAAAGCCGAGCCCGGTTGAAATGACTCCATTATCGTCAAAACCCATATATCCCGATTCAGCGATAAGCTTATCAATAGGTTTTATGAGTTCAACGTCTGTATCAAAATAAATCCCGCCATTGTCATAAAGTATCTTAAGCCTTGCATAATCACTTACAAAAGCCCATTTCCCGGCTTCATATGCCTCTGCTGCATATCTGTTCTGACTTACATCGAAGTTTTCTTCATTTATACAGACTATTTCATAATCAGGACAATGCTTTTTCCAGCTGTTTATGCATTTCTGCGCGAGCTTTGGAAGCTCGTTTTTTCCAAACCAACAATAATAAATCACTTTAGGAATGCTCATGTATTTTTCTTCCCCTTATACAATTCAAAAACAGTTTTGAAAGCATCTCTGTTAAACACAAAATTCACAATAAGGAATAACCCTGCAATCCATACCGAATGAATAACACCGTTGAGCAACAGCCTTAAAAAGGAAATATTGCTGAATGTATCGACGAAAAACACAACCATAATTACGGCAAAAACCGCCCAGTTGGAAAACAGAATTTTATATGTACACAGCTGACTTCTTTTCAGTATTTTTCTGTTTGAATAGTAAATTGTAACTATGCTTCGATACACAAGCGCTGCAATTGTTCCGAGGATTGCTCCGCATATCCCGATATGCATAATTGCCACAACCGATGCCGTTATATTTATCAGCATTTCCCATATTGCGTGAGAACGGGTTTTTTCAAAATGCCCGGAATACTCAATAATACCGGTTGCGGGGAGCTTTCCGCACGCAAGCAAATTCATTATTACAAACAGTAGCACGAGAAATGCATTCGTATACTCCGCATCGTTTATTCCGTTTGTGTATATCTGTATCAGCGGCAACAAGAAAACTGCCATAAGCGTATAAATAAGGCAGGTGATCATCACATAAAACGCTTCATATGCATTGAACAGCTTATCAAATCTTTCTCTGTCTGTATGAAACATCTGTCCCAACGCAAAGGTGAAGGAAGAAACTACGCTTGTTATAAAATTCTGCACCTGTGAAAAGAATATGTTATATATTGCATAAATACTTACTGCCTTAAAATCACAAAGAACGGAAATAAGTATTATATCGGTATTGTTGAACACCATTCCGGAAATCTGATGCACCAGAACTGAATTTTTCTGCGAAATAGCTTTAAAATCCGGCTTTGCCTTTAAATTGAGCCATGTATATCTGCGTTTCGCGTAAACATATAAAAAAACAAGCTGAACAAGAGCAATTATACAATAAACAAGCTGGATGAGAATAAGGCTGTCTGTAAGCAGAAGAACAAGTATTTTCCCTGCATTTGAGAGAATCTGAAGCGCGGTTTCCGCGTTATTCAGCACATATTTTCTGCCATCGACCTCCATAAGTATTCTATATTTTGCCTGAACAAAATAACTGAACAGCGCCGGAATTGCATTCAATATAATTATAAAAAACAGAACACCGCTGTCTATTGATGTCGGTATCGCAAAAGAATATACGGTTGCAATCACAAGAACGAGAATAAGGTAAACTATTCCTGTTTTGATATAATACGAATTGGTTGCCGAAAGAACCGAGCTTGCGCCCGCATAATCCTTCTCTCCTATTCTTTTATACAGAGCCTGCGTTGTGGCAAGACCTACTCCCGCCTCAAGAAGACACATGTAAGTAAAAATCTGCTTTATCGTAGAAAGAACTCCATTTACCTCAGAACCGAAATTCTCAAGATACAATCTCGGCAAAAGAAAGCTGAGCGATATAAGTACAACCTGATATACAAGCGACGACACCAAGTTATTCTTAATTCTCGAATCTTTACTTTCCACCTTGCCACCTCCCGCTCTGAAGTAAATAAAGTCTGTCACCTTATTTTTCTTTTGACTCAAGAAAAATTTTCCTTGTTGTGAAGTTATAAACCGGCACAATTACCATTGCGAAGATTTTCACTATCAGGTAATATACCGACGTAAACTTAACCCCAAGCCATAAAATCAGCTGATTTAAACCCAAACCACCAATGCTTAGCAATACAAAAATTATAAATTCGTAAACCTTGCTTTGCTTTTTGCTTTTAAAAACAAATGCCATACTTAAGAGATAGTTCACCGTGACGGAAGCACAAAAGGAAATTGCGGATGAAAGAAGAATCTCCATATGCAAAAGCTCTTTTAATACAACAAGAACTCCCACATCCACAACGGCGGCTATAACGCCAACTATTGCAAACTTAATCAGTTGCATTGTCAATTTGTGATTTCCCCCGTTCACCGTAAACTTTATTCCTTGGCAAAAACCCAAAGAGTCTCTCCTGCATCGTCTTTATTATCAGTTAAATTGTGCACGCTTAGCTTTACAATTTCGCCATGCGTTTTCTTATATGTAATTGACGGAGTTTTCCCCTCTGCTATTTGTCTTTTTATCGCATCATAGTTCAAGAAGCTCACAACGGCTCTGTTGAAATCCGGATGCACCATATCGTGAATGTATTTTGAGAACAGCTTTGAGAAGTTTTCTTCATCTTCTTTATATCCGAGATATGATGGCATAAGAATACGGTGGGCACTGTCGTTTTCCAGCGATACTCTGTAAATACCGTTATAATGCTCTTTCATAACCGATATCATCGCATCAATTTCCCTGATGCCGGTTTTCGTGAAAACGTAGCTTTCCTCTTTCTCTTTCGAAAGGCTTGTATGCTCTTTATTCTGATAATAACGCGCTTTCTCCTCATACATCCGTATCTCGGCTTCTCTTACCATTTCCTCACAGTTTGTGTTCTGCGTTCTGTAAGAAGTGCCTATAGCTACATTATATCCCCTCGGTTTTAATTCTTCGATAAATGTTTCTATGCTGTCCTTAATGCTTTCCTGAGAGACCTTTTCCGCGAACACCAAAAATTCATCTCCGCCCATACGATAAACGCGGTGTCCGAAAAACACCTCTTTCAGCGTATTGGCAATGTAGATAAGCATTTCATCACCGGCGGCATGTCCGAACTTATTATTTATGGTATGAAGCTCGTTTACATCAACGTAAATGCATGAAAAATCCTCCGGCTTTTCGCTGTCAAACACCGGAATGTCTTTTTTATACGATACACGATTCAACGCTCCGGTAAGAGAATCCGTCATCGCCGCAAGTTCTGTTTTATTGAGGTGCTTTTTGTTGTACATTGCAATCGAGAAACAAACAGCAACATCTTCAAAAATCTTTCTTGCAACAGAGCTTTTCTTCGGGTTGATGGTTCCGAGAATGCTTACATGGTTGTTCTTATCTGCTATGATTGCAAACGACACGTCTTTTATCTCATGCTTTATCAGGAATGAATACAGCTCTGTGTTTGTTCCCATAAGATGCTTGTTCGGTATAATCTGCATAACTCCGATAGAGGACTTGCTTGCACTGTGAATATTTGCGGCGTATCGGAAAATCTCGCTCTGAAAATACGTTCTGTCTTCTCCCATCAAAAGCTTTTCCGCCAAAGACGGGTTGATATAGCAATAATCTTCGCCATCAGTGTTCGCAAAAAAAGCAGAGCGCGAACCACAAAAATGCTTTATTCTTTTCATTGCTTCGGTTACGTTGGTGTACTGCTCGTTTGTTTCCAGAAGAAGCTTTCTTATAGCCGAAGATTCTGCATTCAAACGGCTTCTGCTTCTTTCGCTTTTCATTATCAATTGCAGATAGAATGCTATAATCAGAATAATCACAGCAAAAGTCATAAGCAAATTACGCGAAATCCTGTGCGATTCAGCAAACACCTGACTTTCATAACGAGCAAGCATAATGCCCCAGTTGAAATCCTCAAGCGTAGAGTAATGAACATACAAATTCTCGCCCGTGCGTATTGACTTGAAAGAGGAATATCCCTTATCCGTAGTTGCCAGTTCTTCATAAGAATAGTTGTCGTTATATTCTCTGGTTTTGAGATCCAAAAGCTCTCCCGGTTCTTCGCTGATTGTATCTATAACAAACTTTCCGGTTTCTTTGTCATATACAAAGAGCTGTGCATCAAGCTCCTTTGCCATCCCATTATACTTCTTGCCGATGGTTTCAAGCCGGATAACGCCGTACATAATACCGACGGTTTCGCCATTCACCTGAATCGGAACTCCGCTTCGGATTACCTCTTCACCGGGAATTGAGTAGCTTACGGTTCTACCGGTAATATGCTCTCCTTTTAAGGCTTCTTTTTCAAAAGAAAGCTTTCCGCTGAGATTAAAGTTCCCGTCTTTAGTGATAAAAATGTCGTTCGGAGTTAAGATTCCGATTCTTGCAAACAAGCCGATGGGCTTGAACGAATCAAACATTCTGTCGTAGTTCTCGCCATCGGCATAAAGCTTTGCCGCAAAGTTTGCCATAGTGATAAGGTTTTCCCTATCGGACTTCAGCTGTAAAGTAAGGTCATCCTTGATTTGCTTTGTCTGGATATGCAACATTTCGTAAGCTTCATTCTCTGCTTTAAAAAAGAAGGAAGCAACCAAATTCAAAAACACCGCACATATTAAGACCGCAGCAATGACAGTGTATAAAATATTGTTTTCTCTCTGCTTCTTTCTTTCGTAAGTTATTGCCATTTCCACCTTCATCTTCTTTCTACCAATCGATTATATCCCGCCAAAATATTCGCCGGATATTTACCTGTAATATACAACTATGGCATTGTATTATATATTCTGTTTAATTATATCACATGCTTCATAGAAAATCAACATTCCAGAGTACTAATACTTGAATTTTTTACTTTTTTCAGTTATAATAGACACAGTTCGACATAAGGGTGATGGGAATATGAAAAAATACATTCTGTACAATCCGCACGCAGGTGATGAATTCGGTGCGGAAAATGCAAAAAAACTCTATCCTCTGTATATCGGTCATGAGCTTTTTTACCATGATCTGACTCAGATTGACGATTGGAGCCATTTTTTTGCTTCACTCGATTCCGAGGACGAGGTCATAATTTGCGGCGGTGACGGTACGCTCAGCCGATTTGTCAACTCCATCGACGGAATTGACATAAAAAATTCTATCCTATATTACGCCATAGGAAGCGGGAACGATTTTCTTCACGACCTTGACAAACCAAACGGTTCAGAGCCATTCCGTATAAATGAATACATCAGCGATCTTCCATATATATATCTGAATGGTGAGCGCCGCAAGTTTATCAATGGTATTGGTTACGGTCTTGACGGCTTTGTGTGCGAACTCGGCAACGAAAGAAGAAAGAAGACCGGTAAGAGAATAAACTATACCTCCCTCGCGATAGAGGCAATTCTTTTTATGTTCAAGCCTGTAAACGCAACCGTCATACTCGATGGTGTTGAACACCGTTTCGAGCGAGTCTGGCTCACGCCGACAATGAAGGGAAGATATTTCGGCGGCGGTATGATGATTGCTCCAAACCGCCGGCGCGAGGATGAAGAACTTTCCGTTCTTGTTGCCCATGATTGCAGCAAGCTCCGCCTTCTCACCATCCTTCCGACCATTTTCAAAGGCGAGCATATAAAATTCAAAAAATATGTAAAGCAATACACGGCAAAGGAAGTAACAATTATCTACGACAAACCATGCGCCATGCAAATAGACGGGGAAACCGTCACGGGCGTTCGGGAATATTCCGCAGGCGTTTCCACCGCAGTAACAATATAGTAAAAGCCGCCCAATGGGCGGCTTTCAGCTTTTTAACCTTCTTTTTCTACGCGCTTTATTTTCTTTATAACGTAAATCATTATCGGCACAGCGAGCAAAAGCGTAAGGACATCTGCCGCTGCCTGCGCAGCTGCAACTCCCACCGCGCCCAGAAAGTGTGCCATTGGATACAAAATCGGGATAAAACAGCTTCCCTGGCGCGAGGTTGCAAGCAAGAAAGCTCCCCCTGCGTTTCCGAGGCTGTTACACAACATATTGACAACTGCAACCCAGGCGTGTATCGGAAGTGAAATGCACTGCAAACGTATGCACAGTGCGCCGATTCTTCGCATTTCCATATCCGTTCCTGCAAACTTCACAATAAGCCAGTCTGCAAAAACAGCAAGGATAATTCCCATGGTAATAGAACCGATAAGCGCAACGGCAGAAGAAAATCCATAGCTTTTGCGTACCCTGTCATACCTCTTTGCACCCCAGTTAAAGCCTGCAACCGGTTGGAATCCGCTTCCAAATCCGAGAATTATGCTGAACGGGAACATCATTATCTTCGTACAAACACCAATTCCTGCCAGTACGGAATCCGAAATATTCCCGGCAAGGTCATTTAGCATAATGCTTGCCACCACAGCCAGCCCGCTTCTGAACATGGATGACGAACCGACAGTGACAACCTCATACACAATATCCTTTGACGGGCGGAAATTCCGTAGCGACAAATGCAGCATACTGCGACGGGTTATATACGGAAAAATGAGAATTACAAAGCTGACAAGCTTTGAAATTGCAGTTGCAAGCGATGCGCCCGCAACGCCCATATCAAGACCAAAAATGAAAATCGGGTCAAGAATACAGTTGAGAACTCCGCCAAATCCCATTCCTATCATAGAAAGCGTTGCGCTCCCCTCCGAGCGCAGGCATTGGTTCATAACAAAGCTTGATGCCATAAACGGAGCCGCAAGCAGAACGTATGCAGCGTATTCCACCGAATATTTTTCACATGTAGGCGTTGCTCCCAACAGCCGCACCATCGGCGTTATAAAGATACTGCCGAAAACCGTAAGAAGCAGACCTATCCCGAGCGCCGTAAAAAACGATGTAGACAAAACGCGGCTTGCTTTTTTGTCATCACCCTCGCCGAGAAGGCGCGCAATATAGCTATTTGCGCCAAGCGCAAGCATCGATCCGCACATCATTATGAGCTGGTCAAGCGATGAGTTAACACTTACTGCCGCCGTGGCATTTGTTCCAAGCGAGCTTACAAAATAAGTATCGGCAAGCGAATAAACCGAGTTTATCAGAAACGCGACAATCGTCGGTATCGCCATTTTCGGAATGATTTTATGTATCGGCTCGGACAGCATCATTGTACGCCGCGCCACTTGTCTTTTTTCGTCTTTCACCGAACTTCCTCTTTTCTCTTTTGTGCACTGACTTTATTATACCCCTTTTGCGGTTTTCAGTCAATAAAAAGGTTTTCGTTTCTTTTAGAACAATTCCCGAAAGGGAGATCACTGCGATAAGGTTCGGTACCATCATCATTCCGTTGAACACATCCGCAAGCTCCCACACTGTATTGACTTTCATAACCGCGCCAAGAAAAACAGACGCTGCGAACAGTATTCTGTATGCTTTTGCGACACTTTGTCTGTTTCCGCAAAGGTAACCCACACAGCGCTCGCCGTAATACGACCATCCGAGAATGGTTGAAAGCGCAAACATCACCGTCGCAACGGCGACAAATACCCCGCCGGAGCTTCCGAAATATTTTTCAAATGCCAGTGTTACCATTCCCGCACCTGAAGTTTCTCCGAGATGCGCTCCCGAACCGATGATAACCACCGACGTTACGGTGCAGACAACTATCGTATCCACAAACACCTCAAATACGCCCCACAGTCCTTGCTGCACCGGACTTTTTGCATCTGCCGCGGCGTGCACTATGGGAGATGTTCCAAGTCCTGCCTCGTTAGAAAAAACACCCCTTGCAACCCCGTAACGCATGGCACTTCGCACTGCTGTTCCTGCTGCACCTCCGTATATTGCGCATGGCGCGATCGCTGAGGTTATTATCTCAAAAAAAGCATTATATGTATCCCGCGGCGAAATACATGCAACAGCCACGCCGCCAAGAATATACATTCCCGCCATTATCGGCACAAGCAATGATGTCACATTTGATATCCCAGCAATTCCGCCGCTTGTTGCAAGCAACGCAATTACCGCAAGAACCACACCCCAGAAAAGATCAGGTATCTGCGTATACGGTTGCACCACCGTTGCAATTGAGCTTGACTGGTTCATTGCCCCCATTCCAAGGCACGCAAGCGCTCCTGAAAAAGCAAACATTACCGCAAGCCATTTGTATTCTTTTCCGAGACCTTCTTCAATGTAATACATCGGTCCGCCACAGTATCCTTTTTTATCTTTACGTCGGAATTTCACGGCAAGAAAAATCTCTGCATATTTTACTGCCATTCCCAGAAGAGCCGACACCCACATCCAGAAAACAGCACCCGCTCCGCCCGCGGCAATGGCAGTTGCAACTCCCACAATATTTCCAGTTCCTATTGACGATGCAAGTGCAGAGCTGACGGCACGGTATGGCGAAATTCCGCCACCATTCCCTCTCTTTTTTCCGAGCAGTGTCCCAAAGGTTTCTTTTATCCATATATGCGAACGGAAAATCTGAAATCCGCGCAGAGAAACGGTAAGATACGCTCCGCATCCCATAAGTAAAATAAGCATCGGCGCGCCCCACAGGGTTCCGTTCACCGCCTGTATTATCCTTGAAACAGTTTCCATACTCTCACTCCCGTTCTATGTGAGAATATGAAAACTGAGCAAAAAGTATTACAACATTTCTTTTTTCTTTCTACGCAATGGGGCTTGTAGCAAAATGCGTTTTGCTACAAGCCCTTTGTTATTTTAATTCTTAAACACCTTTCATAGTAAGGCCTATTCTCTTTTTATCAACATCAACGGAAATAACCTTTACATTGACGATATCTCCGACTGAAAGTACCTCAGACGGATGCTTTATAAACTTATTGCTTATCTGCGAAATATGAACAAGGCCGTCCTGATGCACACCGATATCAACAAATGCACCGAAATCTATAACATTTCGGACAGTTCCGGTAAGCGTCATTCCCTCTTTCAAATCCTTGATATCGAGAATATCCTCGCGAAGAGCCGCCTCAGGAAGTTCACCGCGCGGGTCACGTCCCGGCTTTGCAAGTTCACGGATAATATCGTGAAGAGTAGGAACACCGATGCCAAGCTCTTCCGCAAGAGAGGAAAGATCTGCCCCCGCAGCTTTTTCGGTAAGCTTCTCTCCCTGCTCCGCTATGTCTTTTTCATCAATTCCGAAATGGGCAAGGAGTGCCTTTGCCGCTTTGTATGATTCAGGGTGAACGGCAGTGTTGTCAAGAACATTCTTACTTCCGGGAACACGCAAAAATCCCGCACACTGTTCAAAAGCTTTTGCGCCGAGCTTCGGCACTTTCTTAAGCTCCGCACGCGAAGTAAAGCTTCCATTCTCTTCGCGGTAAGCCACTATATTCTTACACACAGCCGAGGTGAGACCGGAAATATGCCCGAGCAATGCCGCAGATGCCGTATTCAGGTCTGCGCCAACGCTGTTTACGCAATCCTCAACAACGCCGTCAAGCGCACCCTCAAGCCGCTTTTGTGGCATATCGTGCTGATACTGACCTACGCCTATCGCCTTCGGCTCAATCTTTACAAGCTCAGCCAATGGATCCTGCAGTCTTCTTGCAATTGATACGGCAGAACGAAGTGTCAGGTCAAACTCCGGCATTTCCTCTGCGGCAAGCTTTGATGCCGAATATACTGATGCACCCGCCTCAGAAACCACCATATACGAAACCTTTTCGGGAATTGATTTCAAGACCTTCGAACAGAACATCTCCGTTTCCTTTGAAGCCGTACCGTTTCCTATTGCGACAATCTCAACTCCCCAGCGCGAAATTTTTTCTTTGAGAATTTCAGCAGAACGCGCTTCCTGACCTGCGCCGTGCGTGGGATAGATAACAGCAGTGTCAAGCACCTTGCCGGTTTTATCAACAACGGCAAGCTTGCATCCGGTACGGTAACCGGGATCAAGCCCGATAGCTGTTTTCCCCTTAACCGGCGGTGCAAGGAGAAGCTGGCGCAGATTCATACCGAAAAGCTTTATCGCATCCTCAGCCGCGGCATCTGTAAGCTCCGAGCGTATTTCACGCTCAATCGACGGATAGATAAGGCGGGAATATGCATCCTCACATGCAGTGCGCACAACGCCCGCACATGCGCTTGTGCCCTGAACGTAGAGAGAACAAATGCTGGCAAGCGGTCTCTGTGGGTCAGTCTCAACAGACACCTTCAGAAAGCCTTCCTTTTCGCCGCGGTTAAGCGCAAGCACGCGGTGCCCCGCAAGTTTCTCCACCGGCTGACGGAATTCATAATATGTGGCGTATACGCTGTCCTCTCCCTCTTTTGCCGCCTCTGCAATAACAATTCCGTGGAATCGGACAAGATTTCTCACGCGCTTGCGAACCTCAGCATCATCCGATACATTTTCCGCGATGATATCAGACGCACCGGCAAGTGCTGCATCCTCATCCTCAACGCCTTTTTCTGCATCTACATACTGCTTCGCCATCTCAAACGGGTCTGCGGATGTAGTCTGTGATGCCATAATTTCTTCTGCAAGCGGCTCAAGCCCCTTCTCACGTGCAACGGAAGCCCGCGTTTTTCTTTTCGGACGGAACGGACGGTAGATGTCATCAATTTCCGAGAGAGTTTCCGCCTTATCAAGTGCGGCAGATATCTCCTCGGTAAGATTTCCCTGCGCATCAATAAGACCTCTTACCTCTTCACGTCGCGCGTCAAGGTTGCGAAGATATTCAAGCCTGTCCGCAATCTGACGTATAGTCTGATCATCCATCGTACCGTGCATTTCTTTGCGATAACGTGCAATAAAAGGGATGGTATTCCCCTCATCAAGCAATGAAATAATATTTTCAACATAATCCTCGCGGACAGAAAAAGCCTCTGCGATAATCTGAGCATATGACATTTTCGTTTTTCTCCTTTGCAACAAAAGAAGGGCGCCCCGTCAGGTCATCAGCCTGATCAGAACAACCCTCCCTGTATTTTTTAGCCTCTGTTTCTGAATATCTTCTCAATCATTTCAAACGGATCGTCTTCCTTTTCATCGGAAAGCGTGACCTGTTCAGGCTCAGTCTCCTTAACGTCTGTATCAAACTCGGCGTAAGAGCTTGTGAACTTCGAGAAAAGATTGCCGCTGTCCTCAACGCTCGGAGCCGGAGCTTCTTTCTTTTCTTCCTTTGCCGGAAGCGGAGTGGACTTACCCTCAAATCCTGTTGCGATAACCGTAACGCGGATTTCGTCCTCAAGAGACGGGTCAAACGCTGCACCGAAGATAATATTTGCATCCTCGTGAGCTGCCTCTCTTACCATCTCAGCCGCGATTTCAACCTCATCAAGACCGATATCAAGAGAGCCTGTGATGTTGATGATAACACCGTGAGCGCCATTGATTGAGGTTTCAAGAAGCGGGCTCTGAATTGCGATGCGTGCAGCCTCTGCCGCTTTATCCTTACCCGATGCACGGCCAACACCCATATGAGCATAGCCTGCATCCTTCATAATCTTCTTGACGTCGGCAAAGTCAAGGTTAACAAGACCGCCGCCGGAAATAAGCTCTGAAATGCTCTGTATTGCCTGACGAAGAACATCGTCTGCGATTTCAAATGCATTGAGGAAGGTTATCTTCTGCTCTGAAACACATTTTAGGCGCTCGTTCGGGATAACAACGAGAGAGTCAACCTTTGCACGAAGAGTTTCAATTCCCTCTTCCGCCTGAACCATACGGCGCTTACCTTCAAAGCCGAACGGCTTTGTAACAACACCGATGGTGAGGATCTCCATTTCCCTCGCAATTTCAGCAACGATAGGTGCCGCACCCGTTCCGGTGCCTCCGCCCATACCTGCTGTGATAAACACCATATCGGTGCCCTCAAGCATTTTCTTGATTGCTTCGCGGCTTTCCTCTGCCGCCTTCTTTCCGACTTCGGGATCGGAGCCTGCACCAAGTCCCTTTGTCAGCTTTTCACCAAGCTGAACTCTGTATGTTGCGCAGGATTTCTGGAGTGCCTGGCGGTCTGTGTTCATAACAATGAACTCAACTCCGCGAACACCCGAATTGATCATCTGGTTAACGGCGTTACCCCCGCCGCCGCCTGCTCCTATAACTTTAATAGGTACAATAACATCTGTGCCGGTATCCAACTCGAAAGGCATATGTAAATCCTCCTTGAGATTATCTTTTGTCATTACTATAACATATTATATATTTTATATGTTTTTTGTCAAAAGGTCAATAGTAATTAATCAAAATATTATAATTTTTTTTATTTTTTTACCGTTTTTAAAATTCTTATTCTCCTGCAGCCTGTATTTCCGGCTCAGCCTCTTCGCTTTCCGTGCCGGCATCCTGCTCGGCTTCGCCTGTTTCTTCCGACGAATTTTCTTCTCCGGTAACACTTTCTGCGGAATCAGTTTCTTCAGCAACCGGTGTTTCTTTCTTCTCGGAAAGGTCTATTCCTGAATCCGGACGAAAACGTGCCTCTTTTACTGCGCTTACATTTATCGTCCCTTTATCAAAATCATTCAGCTGCCCGATTACCGCACGCAACATCTCAATCTTTTCCCCAAGCTCGGATGCATCTCCGAGAACAACAAGGAAACGGTCACTGTAAACAAGGTTTATATCATACAACTTATCAATATCTACACGTGAAACGCTCTCCGTCATTTCTGTATAACGAAGCGACGTAAGCACCTCACGCAGAACCGGAAGCTGATCTTCGTTCTTCAGAACAAGCGGTGATCCGGCAAACGGCGTCATAACCTCGCATCCCGATATTTTCGGAACCTTTACATCTGCATCGGGAGCAATGCGCTCGAGAATATGAGCATTGTTATCTATCAGCCAGCGATTGCCGTCAGAAACAACATATGCCGCCGCAATGCGCTCGGTGATTTCAAACAAAAAGGTATCCGGAAGGCGTCTCCGTATTTTTATCTGCTCGATATACGGATACTCGGAAAGAATCTTCTCGGCAACCTCAAACTTATTTATGAGAAACATATTATCGCCCGTTTTTATACCCGAGCTTTCAATAATGTCCGCCTCCGGATAGCGAACACTTCCGTTCACCTGCACCTCGGCAACCTTGAGAAACACCGTCACTGATGCAACAATCGCCCCTATAACAATTAAAAACGTAAGCAACGACAGCACAAAACTGCCGTTTTTCTTTTTTCTTCTGCGCCGTCTTTTAGCCATTTTCCGTTCCCCTTTTCTTTTGTGCATTTTCTTATCTTCGCTTTATATCCGCACCAATATAAGACATACTTTCTTCTATCTTTTCATATCCGCGGTCAATATGATGGATTTCGCTGATTTCACTCTGCCCCTCAGCCGCCATGGCAGCAATGACAAGTGCCGCACCTCCGCGCAGATCCGTAGCTTCAACAGAACAACCGCAAAGCTTCGGAACACCATATACAAGAGCGACCTTGCCCTCTGTCTTTATATCCGCACCGAGACGGCAAAGTCCGCCTATATGCCGGTAACGTCCGTCAAAAATAGTTTCCACAAACATACTGGTTCCCATACATTTTGTTGCAAGCGCCATAAGCGGCGGCTGTGCATCCGTAGGAAATCCCGGGTATGGCATTGTTCTGACGCATCTGAAAGCAGAAAGCCTTCCCGAGCGGCTTATATCCACAAAATCCCGTCCTACGGTGACATCGCATCCGACAGCATCAAGAACTGATGTAACGGTAGAAACATGCTCCGGCACAACGTTTTCCACGTGCACGCGCCCTCCGCACAATGCTGCAGCGCACATAAACGTTGCCGCGCAGATTCTGTCCGGTATCACGCTGTGTGACACACTGCCGAGCTTTTTCTTACCGTTTATCACAACTGTAGAGCTTCCCGCTCCGGAAACATCGGCACCCATTTTTACAAGAAAATTTTGCAGGTCTTCAATCTCAGGCTCACGCGCAGCATTAAAAATACGCGTTCTTCCCTCACACGCAGTGGCGGCAAGCATTGTATTCTCCGTTGCACCTACACTCGGAAACGAAAGAACAATATCCCTACCGCGCATTCTACGTGCCTCACAGCTTATCGCACCGCCGTTTTCACGGATATGTGCACCAAGCGCTTTCAGTGCAGAAATATGCAGATCAATAGGACGCGCACCAAGCTCGCAACCGCCCGGAGTAAACAGTGAAACTCTTCCGAGTCTTGCAAGCATTGCGCCCATAAATATCACGGATGACCGCATTTCCCGCATAAGCTCATCCGGTATTGCGTGATTTTGCGCATCTGCCGAATCAACAACGACGGTATTCCCTTCAAATGTCACCTTGCAACCGATGCATTTTAAAATTTCAATAGCCGCATCAACATCACGCAATCTCGGGCAGTTATGTATTTCGCTTATACCCGAATTGAGAATCGTTGCGGCAAGAACGGGAAGAACACTGTTTTTTGAACCGTGGACGGATACTTTTCCGTCAAGCATTCTTCCTCCGTTTACAATCAATGTGCTCATAACAAGAAAGCACCCTCCCACTTGTTTTCAACGTCGGCCGAACATTGTTTTCACAGTATTCTATGCTACGCTGTGCAAATGGGTTACTTTTTGTTATTTTGCCATAATACTCATCATTTCATCATAAATGCGCTCTGTCCCGTCAAGTATGGCATTTTTTATGAGTTTTTCAGACATTCCCGTCCGTTTTTTCTCATCATCCAAAAGCCTTTTGGCAGTATCATACAGCAAGCGCGGAGTTGCATTTTTCTCCTCAATCACGATCGCACCGCCTAAATTCCTAAGCTCTGATGCATTCTTAAACTGATGGTTATCGGTTACATTCGGAGACGGAACAATTATCGCCGGGACACCGCGTGCACTTATTTCCGCAAGAGTTCCCGCGCCACCGCGGCACATAACTACATCTGCCGCCGCAAGCACGCGCGGCATATCATCAATGTATTCACGCAGAGTTATGAAGCTCTGCTTTCCAAGGTCAACGCCCTTTTCTTTCACAGCATCGGGCATCCACTCATAACCGAATTTCCCTGTTGCGTGAATATGGAAAAACTGACCGGGATTTTCATTTTCAAGGCGGATCACTTCCGCAATCGCCTTATTCATCTCTCGCGCACCGAGAGATCCCCAGAAGCTTACAAGAAGAGGCTTTGTAACCCCAAGCTCCCGCCGCGCCGTTTCTCTGTCATACATAAGAATATCCCCTCGCAAGGGATTTCCAACAACCGTGCAGGATGCTTTTTCCGGAAGTTTTTTTAGGCTTGCCTCAAAATTGAGAAGCACACGCGTAACACGCTTTGCAAGCCTGCGCGTTGCAAGCCCCGGAAATGCATTCGATTCGTGCAGCACCGTCGGTATTCCAAGGCGCGCGGCTACCGAAAGCACGGGATAACATGCATATCCGCCCGTACCGAGAACTATATCGGGGCAGAATTCCTCTATAAGCTTTCTTGCGGCGCATTCAGCTGCAAAAACATGCTTTACGGCATCTATATTGGCAACAATTCCCGACAGTCCCTTTTTACGGGATATCGGTCTTGATTCTATCGTTTTTATATCAAAACCAGCCGCCGGTACAAGGCGTCCCTCCATACCTCCGTGTGCACCGACGAAAAGAATTTCTGCACCTTTTTTCTTTTCCTTTACAAGCTTTGCAACGGCAAGCGCAGGGTTAATGTGCCCACCCGTTCCTCCGCACGCAAACATAAAGCGCATAACTCAAACCTCCTATCCGGCCTTCTTTGCCGGAATATACCTTGAAACAGAAAGAACAACGCCCATCTCCGCAAGCAAGATCAGAAGTGCCGTACCTCCGTACGAGAAGAACGGAAGTGCCGCACCCGTAACGGGAAGAACACCTGTTACAACACCGATGTTCAGAACCGTCTGAAGTGCAACCATAGTTGTCACTCCTCCGGCAAGAAGAGATCCGAACTTATCACGTGCATGAAGCGCAATCCAGTAGCCGCGGATTATAAGAAGTGCAAAAAGCGTAAGAATCAGTATCGCGCCGATGAAACCAAGTTCTTCACAAACTATTGCAAAAATAAAGTCGTTATGAGCCTCGGGAAGATACAAATATTTCTGACGGCTGTTACCAAATCCAAGACCAAGCGCACCGCCTGAACCTATTGCATAAAGCGACTGGATAATCTGGTATCCGTCACCGCGCGGGTCAAGAAACGGATTAAGCCACGTTTCAACGCGCTTTCGCGCATAGTCAAGAAAGCTTATGGCAGCAGCCCCCGCAACTCCGGCTGTTGCTATCGCGCCGGCAAACCATCCCCAATGCGTTCCGCCCATAAACATAAGTGCAGCACCTACACCTACGATAAGCACGGCACCGGAGAGGTGCGGCTCCAAGAACATAAGTCCCGCAAGCACCGCAAGAATTGCGACATACGGGAGCACACCGTAGCGGAAGGTGTGCATTTTCTCAGGATTTACGGAAATCATACTGGAAAAAAGGAAAATTACCGCGACCTTTGCAATTTCCGACGGCTGAAACTGTATAAATCCAAGGCTTATCCAGCGCTTTTCTCCGAAGTTTCCCTTTCCTATAAAAAGGACAAGAACGAGAAGCATCACCGCCACAAGCATAAGGAGCGGTGAAAGCACACGGAATCTGCGATAATCCATAAAGCTGACAATAAACATTATTGCAATTCCTGCCGCGGCAAAAACCGCCTGTCGTGTAAAATAATATGTAGAAGAAAGGCCTTCATAGTACGCTGTGGCATAGCTTGCCGAAAACAGCATAAGAAGACCTATTCCCATAAGCACAATTACAAGAATAAGAAAAGGATAATCCATCGTTCCCCGCACAGCACGGGTCTTACCGCTTTGTGACACACTCGTTTTTCTTGCCATAAACACCGTCCCCCCGGCTTAAAATAATTTTCCCATAATACCTGCAAATCCTGCAAGTGCACCTATTGCCGAAACTGTCATAAAAACAGCACAAATTTTCTTTTCGTTCCATCCGCTCATTTCAAAATGATGATGTATGGGTGACATTTTGAACAGACGTTTTCCGTGAGTAAGCTTGAAATAAGAAACCTGAAGGATAACAGAAAGCGCTTCTGCAATATAAATAATACCCATAAGCAGCAGAACAAGCGGCATATCGTACGCGAATGCCATTCCGCACACCGCGCCGCCAAGAAACAGCGAGCCTGTATCTCCCATAAAAACCTTTGCAGGGTTAAAATTGTAAATAAGGAATGCCGCAAGCGCACCAAAAAGTGCGGAAGCAAAGATGCCGACCGTTGAATACATCATATATGCACCGATTATTGCATAAACCAAAGCAACCGGCATCGTAACGCTTGTCGCAAGCCCATCAACACCATCAGTGAGATTAACTGCATTTACCGTCCCCACAATAGCAAGAAGCATTATTATAAGATACGGAATCCACGGAACACTTACCGTAATATCAAAAAACGGAATATAAAAAGCAGGGGTAAGATCCCCGAGAACTCTCAGCAGAGAAAGAAACACTGCCGCAGATGTAAGCTGAAGAAGAAGCTTCTGCATCGCGGTAAGCCCCTGGTTTTTCTTTTTCATTATCTTTGCATAATCATCCACAAAGCCGATAAAGCCAAACACAGCCGCAAACAAAAATACAATAATATGGCGCAGGTCCCCCTGCATCATATGCGGAACACCGACAAGAACTGCCGCTGATCCACTTCCGATAATGAACATTATCCCGCCCATCGTCGGAGTTCCCTGCTTGCCCATATGCCATTTCGGTCCTATTTCGAGAATTTTCTGTCCGAACTTCAGCTTGCGGAGATACGGAATAAGCACCTTTCCGAAAAGATATGTAATCACAAACCCAAGACCTGCCGCCG
This sequence comes from Eubacteriales bacterium, assembly GCA_045614365.1. Taxonomy (GTDB): domain Bacteria; phylum Bacillota; class Clostridia; order Oscillospirales; family JAAYXM01; genus SIG480. Next base: position 34,160 of record JAZLCV010000050.1, read on the forward strand.
CAAGATATTCCGTTATCATTTTTTCTACTCCCTTTCACCCTGCAGATACTCAAGCACCTGCCACATTTTCGTTCCGTAGCTACCCTTTACAAGCAATGTGTCGCCCGGCTTAATATACTTTGAAAGCTCATCGGCAAGACGTTTCTTATTCTCGCAGATTACGCATTTTTCGCCCGCACCGTCAAAATAGCTTTCCGCATATTCGCCTGTAACGAATATTATATCGGCACATGCAGCGGCAAACTCGCCGACCTGCCGATGAAGCTCTGCTGCATTTTCACCAAGTTCGCGCATATCTCCCAGTGCACAAATACGTTTTCCCGCTACATCAAAATCGCGAAGCAACGAGAGAGACGCGCGCATCGAATCAGGATTTGCGTTATAGCAGTCACGGATTATTGTTGCGCCGTTGTATTCATATATATCCTGGCGCATTCCGGTATTTTTAAATCGGGATAAGCCTTCCGCAATTGCGGCATCATCCATACCGAGCGTTCTGCCCACCGCAACAGCCGACAGCGCATCACGCACATTGTGCTCACCGCCGCAGGCTATGACAAACTTTTCGGTACTTCCGCGCACGGTAAACGTTGATTCATATGCACCATTTGATATTATTTCACCGAATATATCACATTCCGGGTTTTTAAGTCCGAACCAGACGACACGGTGAGATATTTTTTCTTTCATTCCCCAAAGCAACGCATCATCACCGTTTAAAACAGCAACTCCGTTATCCGTAAGTCCTCTGAAAATCTCAGTCTTTTCGCGAAGAACACCTTCCTTTGTCCCGAACGCTTCGAGGTGACTTTCTCCGATTGTCGTTATCACTGCGACCTCGGGTGCGGCAATCATCGTAAGAGGAAGAATCTCTCCGAAATGGTTTGTTCCGATTTCAAATACGGCAGCTTCATGGCTTTTGTCAAGCCCGAAAACAGTTAGCGGAAGCCCTATATTGTTGTTGTAATTTCCCTGTGTCTTGTGTGTCTTAAATGCTGCCGAAAGAGTTGCGGCACACATTTCCTTTGTCGTTGTTTTACCAACACTTCCGGTTATGCACACACGGCGCAAAGAGAGCGTTTCAAGATATCCCTTTGCGATTTTTCCAAGCGCAGTAACGGTATCCGGAACTATAATCTGCGGAATCCGAAGTCCGCTTATCTCACGTGAAACAAGAACGGCCGATGCCCCTTTTTCTTCCGCGTCCCGCACAAAATCGTGTCCGTCAAACTTTTCGCCGCAAATGGCTGCAAACATTTCCCCGCCACGTATTTCGCGGTTATCGCGTACTATTCCCGTAACAGATACATCTGTGCCGAGCAGCCTTCCTCCGCAAAACTGTGAAATCTGTACCGCGCTTAATCTATCCATCACTCTATCTCCCGAAAAATTCGTTTACTATCTCACGCTCATCCATATGATGCTTTACGTGGTCTATTTCCTGATATGTTTCATGACCTTTTCCTGCAAGCACAACTATATCGCCCTTCTGTGCTATGGAAAGCGCACGGAAAATCGCTTCACGTCTGTCCGTAACGCGTTCGTAATCCGATGTAACTTCTTCTATTCCCGGAATTATGTCGTCAATAATGGAATCCGGATTTTCCGTTCGGGGATTATCGGATGTAACAATAACGAGATCTGCATACTCCGCGGCAATTCTCCCCATCTTCGGGCGCTTTGTTGCATCACGGTCACCGCCGCATCCAAACACGGCAATAACGCGTCCCTGCGCTATCTCACGCACAGTTTTTAAAATATTCTCAAGACCGTCCGGTGAATGAGCATAGTCTATCATAACGGTGTAATCAGTATCCGTCGGTACAACCTCCGCACGCCCCTTAACACCTTCTATCCCGCGAAGGGCCGCACTTATCTGCGGAAGCGAAAGTCCGAGTGCAAGCAGAACGCTTGATGCACACAGAGCATTATAAACCGAGAACTTCCCCGGGATGTTCATCTCTATTCTTCCGATGGTATCAATCCCCACCAGCTCAAACTCGACAGATGCCGTCTTCGTGCGTATGTTTTTTGCAACATAATCCGCGCTGTTGTCCTTTGCAGAAAATGTCACAGCGCGGCACGGCACGTTTTTCGCCATACGCTGCCCGGCTTCGTCGTCATAGTTGATTACGGCAACCTTACTCTGCTCAAAAAGCTTTTTCTTTGCCGCTTCGTATTTTTCCATCGTCTTGTGAAAATCAAGGTGATCTTGGGTAAGATTGGTAAAAGCACCAACATCATACTCTATGCCGAAAACACGTGAAAGCTCCAGTGAATGAGAAGAAACCTCCATTATAACGTGAGTACACCCGGCATCACGCATCTGAGCAAAAAGTGCCCACAGCTCGTGCGACTCCGGAGTTGTTCTCTCTGTCGGAAGCACGGTGTTCCCGATCATATTCTGATTGGTGCCGATAAGTCCGCACACCGCACCGTTTTCTTCAAGCACGCGCTTTATGAGGTATGTCACCGTAGTTTTTCCGTTGGTTCCGGTAATTCCTATCATCTTCATATCGCGCGCAGGATTTCCGTAGAAATTCTTGGCCGTCACGGCAAGTGCACGTCTTGCATCCTTCACAAGAATCATATTTTCGCCCGGTGCATCCTTTTTATCTGTAATAAACGCACACGCGCCTTTTTCAAACGCAGATTTTATATATTTATTCCCGTCCGTCTCAAAGCCGCGTATGGCAACAAAGACGGTGTCTTTCCCCACTTTGCGCGAATCACACTCAACACCGCTCACTTCGGTGTCGAAATCCACATCAGATGACAGCACTTCAATGCCGTTTAGTATGTCGCGAAGTTTCATAAGACTTACTCTGCCTTTCTTTTAATTTTACCGTGAGATTCCCTCGGATACACCGGCGATATCATAAAACTCTACCGATACCACGGTGCCTTTCTTGAGTTTTGTTCCTTCGGGATATTGCTGTTTTGTTGCGCCTACGGCAGACGAACGCTCGGAAACCGCGCCGTTTGCCTTCATATACAATCCGGCATTTGTCAGCACCTTGTTTGCAGATTCCGGAGTCATACCGATGACATTCGGCATTTCCACCTGCTCACTTTCCGCTTTGCCGCCCATATATACAACAATTGTTGAGTTTTTAGGAATCTTCGAGCCTTCTGCCGGAAGCTGGTCCGTACAGACGCTGCCATCCCCCACCGTTTTTATGGTAAACGATGAATAATTGCGATTTGTGCTGAGAAGCTTATTCACACCCTCACTCGTTCCACCGATAAGGTTTGGCATTGTTACCTCTGCACCAACAAGCTCATCTGCCGTGTATGTCGGTTCAAAACCGAGATACGGAAGAATTTCACCGAAAACCTTACCCGCTACCGGAGCCGCAAGCTGGCTTCCTTCAAGATATATACCGCGCGGAGTATCAAGCATTACGAGAATTGCAATTTCCGGATCTTCCATCGGTGCAACACCGAAGAAGGAAGCAATGTACTTTTTCCCCTCTTCCGCCGTATATTCGTCAACCTTTTCGGAAGTACCTGTTTTTCCGCCTATTCTGTAACCGGAAACCCGGGCATTCTTACCGGTTCCCGTTGCAACAGTCTCTTCAATTGATGCATTTATAAAATCGGAGGTCTTTTCAGATATTATCTGGCGTACGATCTCTGCCTCGTTCTTTTTGATGACAATACCGTTATCATCCACTATTTCCTTTACTATATGCGGCTTCATAAGCTTTCCGTCATTTACCACCGCACCTACGGCACACACGATCTGCATCGGTGTTACCTTAAACGTCTGTCCGAACGAAGCAACCGCAAGGCTTACTTTATTCTTGGGATTTTTGAAATCCTTCTCGTTAAAGAAGTAACCGCCGGCTTCACCGATAAGGTCGACACCTGTTTTATCAAGAAGTCCGAAGCCCTCACAGTAGTTATAGAACTTTTCATTGCCTATCCTTGCCGCAATGTTCATAAGCGCACAGTTACAGGACTTTTCAAGCGCCTGTGAAAGCGAGACATTTCCGTGTCCTTCGCGCTTCCAGCAGTGAATTGTTCTGTCGGCAACACGAAGTCCGCCCGGACAGCTGAAGGAGGAATTTTCATTTACAACGCCTTCCTCATATCCCATCGCTACCGTAAGTATCTTGAAAACAGAGCCCGGCTCATATGCATCGGAAATAAACTTATTTCTCCACGAAGCCTGAAGCTCATTCGATCGCACGGTCTTTTTCTCATCCTCGGTCGCTTCTTCGATTCTTTTAAGCGCCTCGGGGTCTGTTATTTCAAAAGGTGCATTCAGGTCAAAATCCCCGTAGGTTGCCATAGCAAGAATTTCACCTGTTTTTATGTTATAAACTATTCCGGCGCCGCGGTTTTCAATTTTCCCGTCAACAACTGCCGTGCGAAGGTGATTTTCAAGCACCTGCTGAATTGTTTCATCAATCGTAAGAACGATATTCTGCCCATTCTGAGCATCGTGATATTCCTCATACTGGAACGACATATCCGTTCCGCGTGCATTTTTTGCCGCGATAACTCTTCCGGGCATACCTTTAAGGACATTTTCATATTTCATTTCAATGCCGAAAAGTCCCGTGTTGTCATCGCCGCAAAAGCCGATAACCTGCGAAGCGAAGCTTCCGTAAGGATAATAACGCTTTGTATCCTCGGCAAGGTGAATCCCCTTCACACCGTGCTCTTTTATCTGTTCACGGAGCTTTGTTGCAGCTTCAATGTCTATCTTCTTTTTTATTACCTGATAATAGCTCTTTTTATTCTCCGTTTTCTTCAAAACGTCGTCATATTCAAGTTCAAGCGTTTCTGAGAGGATTTTTGCAACAGTGCGTGCATCCTCCTCAGTCTCCATTTCCGCCGGAGATATGAATACCGTTTCCGCAGTTGCGCTGACAGCAACCTCTTTCATATTACGGTCATAGATAACTCCGCGTTTCGGAGTGATAACCGTATCACGGGTCTGCTGTTCTATCGCCATTGACTGATACTTCTTGTATTCAAAAAGCTGAATTTTTACAAGTGCCGCCGCAAGAGGCAGAAAGCCTACCGTAAGGCACAAAATCATACATATTATTATTCTTCCGAGTATTTTGTTTGACGGTCCTTTTCTCGCCACTATGTATCACCCCGACTATATAAAGATGCGGAGAATGCAAAATTACAAACTCCGCTGATAATCCTTGCCTATAATTTATATTGTGGACACCGTCAATTTATGTATTCAATAACCGTTGAAAAGCCTTTTGCGAGTCCTGCGACAAGCTTTGATGTGTTCTCCTGCTTTTCCTCGCCTATCTCAAAGCGGTCTCCTCCGGATGTAGAGACATAGGTTATCTGTGACTTGTCAATTTTGCTCATACCAAGCTTTGTAACTGCCCAATCGCGCACCTGAAGCGCACCCATACGCTGATTGCGGCTTACCTCAAGCATCTGCACCTGCTCGCGCAGATCCTCAAGCTCTGCCTCACGGCGGCGGTTGATATCAGATGCTTCCGTAAGGTGAACGTATGAATAAAGAAGGGCGATAAGCATTACAAAAACAACCACTCCGCAAAAAACGGAAAATCCGCTGATTTGCGGTCTTGCTTTTGCACGAGCTGCGCTTTTTGCAGCTGTACGCGCCTTTGCCCCCTTTTCTTTTACATTTTCTCTGCGGTCAAATCTTGAAAGGTCGTATACGGGTTTACTTTTAGCTACTGCCTGCATATCCTTTTGCCTTTCCTTTCTTACAAGCGCTGTGCAACCCGGACCTTTGCCGAGCGTGAGCGCGGATTTTTTTCTACTTCTTCTTCGCTTGGGAGAATCGGTTTGTTCGATACGCACTTAAGCGTAGGAACCTTACCGCAGACACAAACCGGAAGCGACGGTGGACATGTACACGGCTTTTCCGCTTTCCGGAAAGCGTGCTTAACAAGCCTGTCTTCCAGAGAATGGAACGTGATTATCACCGCACGTCCGTTTCTATTCAGCATATCGGGAAGAGAATCAAGAAATTTTTCAATTTCTCCGAGTTCATCATTCACTGCAATTCTCAGTCCCTGAAAGCTTCGCTTTGCAGGATGCTGCTTTTCGCGAAGCGCTGCAGCCGGCATTGCCGATCTGATAATTTCAACAAGCTGTGACGTTGTTGTAATCTCACATTTTTCCCTCTCGCGAACAATTGCCGATGCAATTTTTCCGGCATATCTTTCCTCTCCATATTCCGAAAGTATGCGCCGAAGCTCTTCAAAGCTCCTTCCATTGACAATATCGCGAGCGGTAAGCGAACTTTCTCTATCCATTCTCATATCAAGAGGACCGTCCGCCATATATGAAAAGCCACGTTCGGCTTCATCAAGCTGAGGCGACGAAACACCGAGGTCAAGAAGTATTCCGTCCGCCTTTTCCAATACCAGTGACGGTATATCGCAAAAATCGCCTTTTATAAATTCCACATTTTCAAACTCGGCAAATTCTCTTTTGCCGTATTCTATCGCCGTGCTGTCGCGGTCTATGCAGATAAGTCTGCCCGTGGTGAGCCGTTTTGCTATTTCCCTTGAATGGCCGCCGCGCCCGAATGTTCCGTCAATATAAAGTCCATCCGGTCTTATATCCAGCATATCAAGACATTCATTAAGCATAACGGGAAAATGAAGCTCGTACATCGTTATATCCCCGCTTCATCCATCACATCCATAATATAATCAGATGTGAGATTCTGAGCATTCCATTCTTCCTCTGACCAGATTTCAAGATGGTCAATCATACCAACGATAACAAGATTCTTATCAAGAGCCGCATACGCGCGAAGCTTTGCAGGAACAAGAATACGCCCTTGCCCGTCAAGCTCCATATCCTGAGACGGAGCGACGAAGAAGAGCTGGAGCTCACGCGATTTGCGGGTGGGGAGCGACTTTATCTTTTCTTCAAAAAGAGCCCACTCCGAAAGGGGATATGCCGCAAGGCACTTCCCGAGGCCCTTTGTAAGGACGAAGCTGCAACCAAGCTCCGTGCGGAATTTTGACGGAATAAAAAGCCTTCCCTTATCGTCTATTACGTGTGCATATTCGCCTCTCACAGCTTCACCTCCATTTTAAACCACTTCACACCACAGTGTATTTATATTATAAACGCATTCTTTCAAAAATGCAATAGTTTTTTTAAAATTTCATTACACTTTTTTCGATTTTTTTGTAACCAAACTGAAACATTAGAGAGTTTTCCACATTTTCCAAAGATTTTTCCACAGATTTGCCGTGGTGGAAAGTGGTGGATAAAAACACCAAATCACTCTTCCCGTCGTTTTTTATCGAAAATTTACACAGCGTTCATTGACTTTTCCATTGTACAGTGCTAATGTATAATATATAATAAAACATTCTAACGGAGGAATATATGCCAACTTTAACGCCGGTTTTAAACGAAAATGACAAAAAACTTTTGCACAGTTTTCTGGATACCCCCGAAAAAGCAAGCGAAGTCAGACATACAATGGAATCATTCTCAAAACTTATGGCTTACTATAAATGCGCAATGATGGAAATCGAAACAAAATTCAACGTACTCAACGAAGAGTTTTCCCTGCGCTATGACCGTACACCTATAAGCAGTATAAAAACGCGCCTCAAGCGCCTTGACAGTATCATCGAGAAACTACGACGTGCAGGTACACCTATTTCTCTCACTTCAATGGAAGAAAACCTCAACGACATCGCCGGAGTCCGCATAACCTGTTCTTTTGTCGACGACGTGTATATGCTTGCCGACGCTCTCACCTCGCAAGATGATATCACACTCATAAAAACGAAGGACTACATAAAGAACCCAAAGCCAAACGGATACAGAAGCCTGCACCTCATCATCTCCGTGCCAATATTTTTGTTGCACGAAAAAAAGCAGATGAAGGTGGAAATTCAGTTCCGTACAATAGCAATGGATTCATGGGCAGCATTAGAGCATCAGCTCAAATACAAAAAAGATACAGAATTCACCGATGAAATGGCAAAAGATCTGTACCTTTGTTCACAACTCAGCGCAGAGCTTGATTCAAGGATGAATAACCTGCGACAAAAAGTTAATATATAAAAGTACATAAAACAACCGCAAAAGCTACCTGCTTTTGCGGTTGTCGAACTTTTCAAATATTTAATTACTTAACAAGCTTAGCGCTGTCCGGCTCGATGTAGAGCGTTGCAGCATCGTGTGTACGAAGGATAGTTGCCGGGCACTTCTCATTGATCTCAGTGTTGTAGATGGTGTCATGAACAGCCTGAGCCTTTGTAGCAGCCGGAACCATGCAGAATACGTACTTCGGACGCATAAGTGCCGGAACAGTAAGAGAAAGAGCATGTGTCGGGACATCATCAAGCTTTTCAAAGCAACCGTCGTTAACCTGCTGCTGACGGCAGACGAGGTCAAGCTGAACAACCTTAACAAGCTTCGGGTCGTTAAAGTCAGCTACTGGCGGCTCATTGAATGCGATGTGACCGTCCTCCCCGATACCCATGCAAACGATGTCTGTCGGGTTCTCTTCGAGGAGCTTGGAGTAACGTGCGCACTCTGCCTCAGGATCCTTTGCGGAGCAATCGAGGTAGTTGACGGACTTGAACGGAACCTGACCGAAAAGTCTGTCACGGAGGAAGTTACCAAAGCCCTGCGGTGCATCAGCAGAAAGGCCTATGTACTCATCCATATGGAATGCGTTGATGCGGGAGAAGTCGATGCTCTTGTCGTTCTTAAGAGTTTCAAGGAACTCATTCTGAGACGGAGCAGCAGCGAAAATCATATTGATTTCGTCCTTCTCTGCGAGAAGTTTCTTTATTGCAGCAACAGTATCAGCTGCAGCAACAGCACCGAGTTCCGAGCGGGACTCGCAAAGCTTGATATTAAGCTTATCAGCTTTCATTTCTTTAATCATTTTTATTCAACTCCTAAATTTTTAGTCAGTATAAGTCGCTATTTATTATTTTATATGTAAATTGCTGCAATGTCAAGAAGAAAGTAGCTGTTTTAGTTTTTATTTATATCTGTTTCTTATGGTTATAAAAAAGCTATATCTCAAGGTATCAGCGTGCAACTCCGAACATTTCCGGAGCACACCGGTTGTGCAACAAATACGTCTGCATACCGCCTGACGAGCCTTCTTCTTACCCTTTCCGCTTCTTCGCGGTTTGTGAACATTCCGAACACAGCACTGCCGCTGCCCGTCATCGCCGCACAGAGCGCACCGTTTTGGAGAAGGGTTTCTTTTATACGTGAAATATCCCTTACGTCAGCAGACACAACCGGTTCAAAAACGTTGTACACATTCGCCGCAACTGATATAATATCTCCTCTTTCTATCGCAGAAAGCATTGCCGCAGTATCAGGATGCTTTTCTATCGGATGATTGTCAATTTCCGTGAAAACCGCTTTGGTTGACATTCCGCGAGCAGGCTTCGCTATAACGAAAAAGCAATCAGGAAGCGCCGGTAAATCCGTCATAGCCTCTCCTTTGGCACACGCAAGCACCGTACCACCCATAAGACAGAATGGAACATCGGCGCCCACCGTAAGTCCGACTTCACACAACACTTCATCCGAAAGCGGGAAATCACATAGCTCATTGAGCAGCCTCAGCACTGCTGCACCGTCAGCACTGCCGCCCGCCATTCCGGCACTTGACGGTATCCGTTTTTCCACGGCAATTGCTATCCCGCCGCAGTCAATTCCGGTCGCAGTGAGAAACGCGCGCGCTGCCTTCACGGCAATATTGCGCTCATCATTCGGGATATACGGTATATTGGATATGCACGATATGTCCCCGCCACAGCCTATTCTTACGGCAACGGAATCATAAAGTGATACACTTTGCATCACCATCTCAAGATCGTGGTAACCGTCATCAAGCAGTCCCAGAACATCAAGTGTTAAATTAAGCTTTGCATAAGCCTTTGCAAAACCGTATCTCACAGTATCACACCCTCACACTAAAGCGACTGTACAAATTCCTCTATCCTGGACAGCGCTTTGGCAATATTCTTCATCGAAGCCGCATAACAGCATCTTACAAAGCCTTCACCGCTCTCACCAAATGCATTACCCGGAATTACCGCAACGTGTTTTTCCTGAAGAAGTCTCATACAGAACTCATCAGAGGTAAGCCCCGTCGATTTTATGCACGGGAACATATAAAATGCCCCCTGCGGCATAGCACACGTAAGACCTATCGCATTGAACCGGTCACACATAAAGCGGCGGCGCTGGTTGTATTCTTCACGCATTTCTTCAATATCACGATCGCCGTTGTTGAGCGCTTCAACCGCAGCAAACTGAGCCATCGTCGGCGCAGACATAATTCCGTACTGGTGAATGCGCGTCATAACCGCGGCAATCTCACGCGGACAACAGGCATATCCGAGACGCCACCCTGTCATAGCGTATGACTTTGAAAAACCGTTTACAACAATAGTACGCTCTCGCATACCGTCAATTGACGCAACTGAAACGTGCTTTGCGCCGTATGTAAGCTCAGAGTATATTTCATCGGAAATAACCATAAGGTCATGCTTTATAATAATTTTCGCAAGAGCTTCAAGCTCATTTTTTTCAAGAATTGCACCCGTCGGGTTATTCGGATACGGAAGAACAAGCAGCTTGCTCTTCGGAGTTATCACAGCTTCAAGCTTTTCCGGAGTGAGCTTGAAATCATCTTCCGCAACCGTTGCAACGTGAACCGGAACACCGCTTGCAAGTGACGCAATAGGCCCGTAGCATACAAACGACGGTTCCGGCACAATAACCTCATCGCCCGGATTTATAAGCGCACGCATTGCAAGGTCAATAGCCTCACTTCCTCCGACCGTAACAACAACCTCGTCCTTCGGATCATAAGAAAGAGAAAACGAACGCTTCATATAATCGGTTACAGCCCGGCGAAGCTCCATTGTTCCTGCATTCGGAGTATAGTATGTATATCCCTTTTCGAGAGATGCGATACCCGCATCGCGGATATGCCACGGTGTGACGAAGTCCGGCTCACCTATTCCGAGTGAGATAACATCGCTTCCTGATATAAGATCAAAATATTTTCTTATTCCCGATGGCTTTATACTGCTTGCACGGGATGACAGTTTTGAATTGTAGTCCATAATATATTTCCTCCGGGATGACTAAAACGCATATCCGCGTTCCTGATTTTTTTCTGTGTTCGTATACATAACGCCCTTGTCCTTGAACTTTTTCAACACAAAATGCGTTGCTGTGCTTGTAACGTATTCAAGCGGTGCAATCTTGTCGGAAACAAAGCCTGCAACCTCACGCAAGCTTTTTCCGTGGATCGTAACGGCAATATCATATGCTCCCGACATAAGATACACGCTTTCAACCTCTTCATACTGGCTCATACGCTCTGCTATGCGTTCAAAACCCTGTCCGCGCTGAGGAACAACCTTTATCTCGATAAGTGCCGTAACGCCCTCATCACCAACCTTATCCCAGTCGATAAGAGTCTTGTATCCTGCGATAATGTCCTTTTCCTCATATTCTTCTATGGCGGCGGCAACGTCCTCTACCTTCATTTCAAGCGATGACGCAATCTGCTCTGCAGACATTTTCGCATCTTTTTCAAGCAATTCCAAAATAGCGTTTTTCAAAGCACTTTCTCTCCTTTTTACTATAATATGTCTATTATACTAAATTTAACTTTTCGATGCAATAGATTTTTTATTTTTTCCAAGCCTTGCAAAATATACAATTTTGGTATACAATAAAGATACAACTTTTTCGGAGGTTTTATGACAAATGAAAAAATTAACCGTTATGTCCGTTTTCGGCACTCGTCCCGAGGCTGTTAAAATGGCTCCGCTCGTTATCGAGCTCTCAAAAAGACCTGAAATAAATTCCATCTGCTGTGTCACTGCACAGCACCGCGAAATGCTCGACTCTGTTCTTGATATATTCAAAGTCAAGCCGGACTATGATCTCAACATTATGACACCTAACCAGACACTTGCCACGATAACCACCAAGGCGCTTAGCGGTCTTGACGGTGTTCTGTCGGAAGCAAAGCCTGATATCGTTCTTGTTCACGGCGATACGTCAACGGCGTTTGTTTCCGCACTGGCGGCATTTTACCACAGAATTCCCGTCGGCCACGTAGAGGCAGGACTTCGCTCATTTGATAAGTATTCTCCGTTCCCCGAGGAGATGAACAGAAAGCTTATCGGAAGCATTGCTGAGCTCAACTTCTGCCCCACCGACAACAACGCAGAAAATCTCCGCCGCGAAAACTTGAACAACGGAATTTTCATCACAGGCAACACTGTTATTGATGCACTTAAGTACACTGTTTCCGACAACTACAAATTCCACAATGAGGATATAACAAAGATTGATTTTGATTCTTACCGCACAATTCTTATGACGGCTCACCGCCGCGAGAATTACGGTGAACCGATGCGCAACATTATGCACGCTGTGCGCGATATTGTCGAGTCCCACCCGGATGTACAGATAATCTATCCCGTTCACATGAGTCCTATCGTCCGCGAGACCGTATACGAAATTTTAGGTGATGCTCCGCGCGTGCATCTTCTCGACCCGATTGACGTTGACGATATGCACAACCTTATGGCACGCGCCCACTTTATCCTCACGGATTCCGGCGGACTTCAGGAGGAGGCTCCGTCTCTTGGAAAGCCGGTTCTCGTTATGCGCTGTGAAACCGAGCGTCCGGAGGCTGTTGCAGCCGGAACGGTAAAAATCGCAGGTGTCGAGCGCGAGGTCATCCGTGATATGGCTTATGAGCTTCTTGACAATGAAGAGGCATACAAAAAAATGGCGCATGCCGTCAACCCCTACGGAGACGGAAATGCTTCAAAGAGAATCGCAGATGCAATTCTCTGGAAGCTCGCCGGAATCGGTGATAAACCGGAAGATTTCCGATGAGAAAAAAGGAGCGTTCCGGCATGAAGCACCGCACAATGTTCTTCGTTTTCATCGCGCTCTTCATCCTTCTCGTTTCCGTTGTTGCTATTCTTTTTCTCCCGAATATGTCAGCAACGCTTATAAACACCGTTCCCGAATATCCGCCCGAGTTTCATTCCTTCGATCCCGTGCAAACCGTCGGAGCAGAAGCCGTTACAGTTAACAAAACAAATGTAAAAGCAATTGTTGCCGCGATAAAACGTCCGGAGGAATACTTTTCAAAAACTCAAAGCACCATCTCCCACGATTCGGGAAGCGCTTCCTTTGCACGGCAAAAATGGGTTAAAGGAGAGCTCTCCCGCGTTGATGTTTTTCCTTCCCTTTCAGCACAAACTCCGTCAGCACACTATGTATACACGGCTGACTCGGTTTTCGTATGGCGGTCAGGAGAGCGCACAGCTCATAAGGCCTCACGCGGAAGCTTCCAGCCTGAAGACGAGCAGATGATGATGACATATGAAGATATAACTTCCGCAAAGGATGAAGATATCATCACTGCACAGCTTACCGTATATGACGGCACATCCTGTGTTTATGCTGAGGTCAGAAATCCGTCAAGCAACTATACGAACCGATATTGGGTTTCATACTCAACAGGGCTTCTTGTTTTCGGACAAAGCTTAAACCGCGACGGGAAGGTTGTTTATTCCGTAACCTCAACGCAAACGGATATATCTCCGCAGGATATAGAAACCTTCCGTTTGCCGGATGGGAAATTACCTTCGTAACGAATAAGGCAGATTGTACAGTATCAAAAACTAATACACAACACCGCCGGAAAATACCGGCGGTGTTTCACTTACTTTACATATTCAAATTCCATGGAGTAAATTATTATAGTGTCTCCTTCTTGTGCGCCGCGCTCTTCAAGCGCATCGTATACACCGTATTTACGGAGCAGGCGTTCAAAATAGATGCGGGATTCATAATCCTCAAAGTTCACAGAACCCATAGCTCGCTTTATCCAGTTTGCCTCAACCGAATAAACATCGCCGTCGAGACGGAAAATCTCAAAATCGTGGCTTGTGGTATCTTCTTCTACACGAACGAAGTTCGGTGTGTATGTCTCTATCGGCGGGAGCTTTGAAAGCACTTCTGCAACCTTTTTCATAAGCTCTGAAACACCTACATTCGTTGCAGCCGAAATTTCAAAATAATCAAGACCGAGATTTTTGATATATGCACGGAACTTATCTGCCGCTTCACGGTCATAAATCAAATCGCTTTTGTTTGCCGCAACGATTTGCGGACGCTTGGCAAGCTCCGGATTATATCTTGAAAGCTCATCGTTTATCGCTTCAAAATCCGCAATAGGGTCTCTCCCCTCGCTGCCGGAAACGTCCACCATATGAACAATCAGACGACAACGGTCAATATGCCTCAGGAAACGGTGACCGAGCCCCGCTCCCTCGCTTGCACCTTCGATAATACCGGGGATATCCGCCATAACGTAAGAAAAGCTTTCGTCCACGCGTACAACACCGAGATTCGGCGTTATGGTTGTAAAATGATAATTTGCAATTTTCGGACGCGCCGCACTCACAACAGACAAAAGCGTGGATTTTCCGACATTCGGAAATCCCGCAAGTCCGACATCCGCAAGAAGCTTAAGCTCAAGCCGTACTTCAAGCTCCTCACCATCAAGGCCGGGACGCGCAAAACGCGGAGCCTGGCGCGTTGGTGTCGCAAAATGCTGATTCCCCCAGCCACCGCGACCGCCTTTGCATATGATAAACGGCTCATCATCCGACATATCCTTCACGAGCGCACCGCTTGCAACATCATAGACAAGAGTCCCGCGCGGAACCTTTACCACAATATCTTTACCACGCTTACCGGAGCAACGCTTGCCACTTCCGTTTGCGCCGTTTTCTGCCTTGTATTTCGTTTTATAGCGGAACTCAACGAGCGTGGACATATTATCGTCGACTTTGAGAACGACATTGCCGCCGTCTCCGCCGTCTCCGCCATCCGGTCCGCCGGATGCTATATATTTTTCACGGTGGAATGCAACGGCACCGTCACCGCCGCGACCTGCAATAAATCTCGCGCTTGCAACATCAACAAACATTTTGTGCACCTCCAGATTCAAGGTAATAAGTAATACAGAAGAGTTAATAACAGGTAATGTGAAATTGCTACGCAATTTCAATTTAAATATGATTTTCGCAATGTGAAAATCACTTCACTTATTCACTCTTCACTATTACCTATTTCTTAATTAAAAATACGGGCAGGTCAGATAAGACCTGCCCGAACATTTGTTTTTTACTGAGCAACCGGGTAGATGGAAACCTTCTTGCGGTCCTTACCGAAACGCTCGAAGCGTACTACGCCGTCCATAGTTGCAAACAAGGTATCATCAGAGCCCTTGCTTACGTTTGTGCCCGGGTGGATCTTTGTGCCGCGCTGACGAACGAGAATGTTTCCGGAGAGAACAAACTGACCGTCTGCACGCTTTACACCGAGGCGCTTGGACTCGGAGTCACGGCCGTTCTTTGTGGAACCAACACCCTTTTTATGTGCAAAAAACTGAATTCCGATTTTAAGCATTAGACTGCACCTCCATAATTTCAATATACTCTGGATACTCAAAAGCAACCGCGCGCATATGGCGCTCAAATGCTTCAAGTACCTTTTGGCAAGCCTTGTCCTCATTTGAAAGAATGAGCCTTATTCTTGCCGTTTCGGGTTCAACCAGAACATCTGCATCCGCGTGAAAAGAATCATTTATGATTGTTTCCGAAAGTCCGACTGCACTTGAGATGGCAGCGCATATAATGTCGCTTCCACTCTCTGCATAGCCGGAATGGCCGGATACGTCAAACCCGATGGCGTTATCGCCTTTTTTAATCAATCTGACAGTAGTCATAACTTAGCCGATCTTCTCGATCTGAAGCTTTGTGTACGGCTGTCTGTGACCCTGACGGCGGCGGTAGTTCTTCTTTGCCTTGAACTTGAAGACCATGATCTTCTTGCCCTTGCCGTTCTTCAGGACCTTAGCGGTAACCTTAGCGCCCTCAACATTCGGAGCTCCGACAGTTACGTTATCGCCGTCGATTGTCATAAGTACGTTGTCAAACTCTACTGTTTCGCTCTCAGTGTTGAGAAGCTCAACATAGATAACATCGCCCTCAGAAACCTTGTACTGCTTTCCGCCTGTAACGAAAATTGCCTGCATTCTTCTTGCACCTCTCTTCAAATTTAGAGTCTCGCTCTTGTAGGCACTGCCGAAACAGTTTAACAAACCCACTCAATGCGGCTTAGATATTATATCATCATAAAATGCAAATGTCAAGCTTTTTTAACGGAATTCGTGCATTTTTTCGTCATAAACATTTATCCTTGTAAATTCCGCGAAATCCGGAGCACACTCCGGAAGATATTTCACTATCGCTTTTATGATATATTCGGGGTTAAGCGATGTATTTCCGGCAGCGAGCGTAGCTTTTATCCGCACATTGCCTCCCTCTGCACTCACGGATACGGATTTTATAAGCGGAGCAATGTTTGTTTCCGTTTCTCCACGCTTACTTTTCTTCATAAGTACAATTTCTTCGCGTCCGAAAAGCTCTGTAAGCTTTTTCACTACGCTGAGAGGAACGCCGTTGTCATATTCAAGCGAGATATCAAATTCCGAATAGGAAATCTCACGCACGGGACGGTAGTTCTCGTAAACGCGAGAAACCTCTATTCCTTCCGGCATAGTCGCATTCATTCTTGATACTAGCTCTTCGTTTTTCATATCATCGAGGATTACCATATCAAGGAATTCGCATTCGCCTGTATAACCAAGTGACAGCGGAAGCGCAATAGATATATACGGATGCGGATTAAATCCCTCGGTATGCTTTACCGCGATACCCGCACGTGTCAGCACACGCTGGAACGTTCTCATAATATCAAGGTGGGAAATGTAAATTGCCCTGCCCTTCTTCTCATACATAACTCTTACTTTACGCATCACACTTACCTCCGCAAAGAAGATTTGACGCACCGCAACCGAGACACTTTTCGCGGCAATTCGGTGATGCCTCCGAGCGATATGCTTTTTCACACTCACATCGGAGGAAACGCTTTGTCACACCGGTTGAAATATGATCCCACGGGAGAATTTCATCTGCACCCCTCTCTCGGTTTGCATAAAACTCAGGATCTATGCCGCATTCTTCAAATGCCGAAAGCCACGTATCTAAGCTAAAATGCTCTTCCCAACCGTCAAGCTTCATTCCCTTTTTCCACGCCGCTTCAATAACGCGCCCGACCTTGCGGTCGCCTCGTGCAAACACGGCTTCAAGGAAGCTTACATCCGGCTCGTGCCAGTTGTATGTTATTGCCTTTGCGGTTATTGCCTCACGCAGAAGAAGTGCTTTTCGCTTGAATTCCTCGCGCGTGTTCTGTGCTTCCCACTGGAACGGAGTCTGCGGCTTCGGAACAAAGCACGCCGCGCTGACCGTTATCTTAACACCGCGTTTTTTATTCGTTGCGTACGTTTTCCAGAGATAAAGTATCTTCTGCGAAAGCTCTGCAATTCCTTTTATATCCTCATCCGTTTCCGTCGGAAGACCTATCATAAAATAAAGCTTAACAGAGCTTCTGCCGTTTTCAAAAGCGATGCGGCAGGCGTTCATTATTTCTTCTTCAGTAAGATTTTTATTTATCGCATCACGAAGCCTTGCACTTCCCGCCTCAGGCGCAAATGTGAGTCCGCCACTGCGAACCTTCTGTATTCTCTGCATAAGCTCAACGGAGAAATTGTCCGCACGGAGCGACGGGAGCTGAAGGCTTATGTTTCGCGGCTCGCACCAGTCAAGAAGTCCGTCAGCAAGCTCGGGAAGCTCTTTATAGTCGCTTGTCGAGAGTGATGCAAGAGAAATTTCCTCGTATCCCGTAACCTCACACATCTCCTTGCCGTGCTCAATAAGCGTTTTTGCTTTCTTTGCACGCACGGGGCGATATGCGTATCCCGCCTGACAGAAACGGCACCCGCGGATGCATCCACGGAAAACCTCGAGCGATACACGGTCGTGAACTATTTCCGTTGACGGAACGATAACCTTCTTCGGAACGTAAACCGAATCAAAATCTTCGATAATGCGTTTTACCACAACCTCAGGCGCACCGTCACGCGGAGTTATCGCCGAGATTGTCCCGTCATCATTATAGCTTATATCATAAAGTGACGGAACATATGTTCCCTTTATCTCTGCGGCAAGGCGCAGAAATTCCTTTTTACTCTTTCCCTCCGCCTTGCATTTTTTATAAAGGTCGCAAAGCTCAATCATCTGCTCTTCGCCCTCACCGATGTTGAATATATCGACAAAGTCGCACAGCGGTTCGGGGTTGTATGCACACGGCCCTCCCGCAACGACAATAGGCTCATCCTCTCCACGCTCGTCTGCGCGGATGGTTATTCCGCCGAGGTCGAGCATATTAAGCACCGCAGTATAGCACATTTCATACTGAAGTGTAAATCCCACTATGTCAAAATCGCAGAGCGCATCACGGCTTTCTAATGCATAAAGCTTCATATCGTTTTTGCGAAGCGCCTCTTCCATATCCGGCCACGGCGCAAAGCATCGCTCACACCAGACATCCGGCTGTTCGTTCATCACACCGTAAAGGATGCGAAGCCCCATATGCGACATTCCTATCTCATATATATCGGGAAAGCAGAATGCAAAGCGAAGCGCAACATCCTTTTTATCCTTTATTACAGCGTTGTACTCTCCACCCGTATATCTTGCCGGTTTCTGCACAGACGCAAGTATTCTTTTTAATTTACTGTCCATACTCTCGTTCCTTTCAGGAATTACTTATTATAAGTATAACACAGATAAAACACAAAAAGCAACAAATCTGAGCAAAAAAAGACCTTCACGAAAAACGTGAAGGTCTTTTTTTAAGACGTTAATTACTGATTGTCTTCCTGGCGCATCTTTGCAAAGCAATCGCTGCAGTAAACAGGACGGTCAGTCTTCGGCTCGAACGGAACCTTTGCTTCGCCGCCGCATGCTGCGCAT
>JAZLCV010000051.1:0-31360 GCA_045614365.1 Eubacteriales bacterium
ATTTGTAATCAGCAGGTTGTAGGTTCAAGTCCTATTACCAGCTCCAGCTTATATGGAGGAGTTCCCGAGTGGCCAAAGGGGGCAGACTGTAAATCTGTTGTCTTTCGACTTCGGTGGTCCGAATCCACCCTCCTCCACCAAAAAAACTCACCTTATTGGTGAGTTTTTTTATTTTATTCAGATTTCATCTCAGCAAATTCTCGGCAGGAGTGCACCGGTAAGCTTTGCGGCGATGCGCGTTCCAAGCTCACCGTGGACAAGCACGCGCCCCGGGCGCGATGCCGTTACTTCGCCGATTATTGCGGCATCTCTTCCCTCTTCGGTACCGCGAAGGATGGAAAGCGCCTTATCTGCGCACTCAGGAGAGACAACGCACAGCATCTTTCCCTCACACGCACAGTAAAGCGGATCAAGCCCGAGAATATCACACGCGGCAGAAACATTTCCGCGCACGGGGATATCTCGCTCAGAAAGCTCTATTGTAAGCTCCGTACCTTCCACAAACTCGCAAAGAGTTGTGGCAACTCCACCTCGCGTTGGGTCACGCAGAACGCGAAGGCTTTCTCCCAACGGATAAAGCTTCCCTGCAAGTGCGGCAAGCGGAGTGCAATCTGACAATATCTCGCTTTCCACAAGATTTTTCTCACGCGCGAGCATTATCGCCGCACCATGGTCACCTGCGGTGCCTGAAATGAGAATCTTATCCCCCACGCGGATATTCTTCGGAGAAAGATTGTTATGCGCGAGATATCCGATTCCCGCCGTATTTATATATATACCGTCTCCGTGTCCGCGCTCTACAACCTTTGTATCACCCGTAACAACAGAAACCCCCGCCTTTTCGGCGGTTTTTTTTATGGAAAGAATTATTTTTTCAAGGTCACTCATTGCAAAGCCTTCTTCTATAATAAAAGAAAGGCTTAAGTATTTTGGGATGCCGCCCGACATTGCAACATCGTTTACCGTGCCGCAAACGGAGAGCTTTCCGATATCCCCGCCCGGAAAAAAGCAAGGGGACACGACAAAGCTGTCGGTAGAAAAAACAAGCTTTTCCGCGCCCTGAAGCACCGCGCCGTCGCCGAGTGCGGAAAGCGCGCTGTTGCTTAAATTTTTTACGATAAGATTATCTATAAGCTCGGAGGTTTTTTTGCCGCCGCTGCCGTAATCCAGAGTTATAATTTCATCCATTGTTTTCGCTCCGTTTCATTATTCACTATATTTGTACATTGCGGCGCACGCGCCCTCGCCCGATACCATACACGGCCCGACCGGATTTTCCGGCATGCACACCTTTCCGAACATAGGGCACTCCTGCGGCGAAATCCGTCCGCAGATAACGTCTCCGCAACGGCACGCACCTGTGTCCTCCGTGTTTTTATACGTAATTTCAAATTTGCGCTCGGCATCAAATTCCTCATATTCTTCGCGTATTCCAAGCCCGCTTTCCGGAATTTCGCCAAGCCCGCGCCAGACATCCGTGCGCGGAATGAGATACTTTTTCATAATTTTGCGTGCAATGGGATTTCCCTCTGCCCTTACGGCATTGGGATATGCGTTTTCAAGGCGTGCCTCACTGCTCTTTATCTGCAAAAGCAAGCGGTGAACCGCATCAAGAATTTCTTTCGGCTCAAACCCGCCGACAACGCAGGGTATATTATATTCCTCTGCAAGGAATGAAAATGCATTTGCACCGATTACCGTTGCAACGTGTCCCGGGCAGAGAAATCCCGAAACTGCGAAATCATCCTGCGCGATAAGCGCGCGAAGCGCAGGCTCTACGGTTTTCAGCATAGATAAAACAGAAAAATTTTTTACGTTTCCGTCCTTTGCGGCGCCGATTGCCGCAGCAGTACCCGGTGCAGTTGTTTCAAACCCCGCACCGAGGAAAACAACCTCATCCCCCGGGTTGCTCTCTGCAAGCGAAACGGCATCCAGAGGCGAATACACAACCTCTACGCGTGCTCCGAGTGCTCGGGAAAGCGCAAGGCTTTTGCCGTGAACGCTTCCGGGGACTTTTATCATATCTCCGTAAGTCGCGATTATCACATTATCGCGCATCGCAAGAGAGAGAATTTCATCAATCACACCGGATGGTGTGACGCATACGGGACACCCCGGTCCCGAAAGGAGCTTTATGTTTGCGGGAAGTGATGAACGCAGACCTGATTTTGCAATTGCCATTGTGTGCGTTCCGCAGACCTCCATAAGGCTGAGGTCCGGTAAATCCATACGCGCAATTTCGGAGAAAATTTCCGCCGGATTAAAGTTTTCCAAGCTCATTTTCTACCTCCTCGGCGGCACGGATGCTCTCCTCTGCCTGTTCTGCGCCAAGGCGCTCTATCGCAAATCCCGCATGGACGATTACATATTCTCCAAGTTTCGGATTTTCTATAAAATCAAGACGGATTTTTCTTTTAACGCCGCTTCTCTCTCCCACAGCTTCGTTTCCGTTAATTTCCGTTATTTTAAGCGGTATCGCAAGACACATTTTAATTTACCTCTTCTTTTTTATTACTTTTTTCCGAATATGCGGCAACAAGCGCCTGACCAAGGCTTATCCCCTCGTCATTTGCTGCTACGCGGCGATGAAGAAGGACATTAAAACCGGCTTTTTCAAGTGCCGCGGGAAGTCTTTCCAGCAAATACATATTCTGAAACGTTCCTCCGGAAAGTGCAACAGTTCTTATTCCCGTATCATCCGCAATTTTTTCTGCCATATCCACAGCAAAGGACACAAGCGTGTTCATAAATGCAGCGCACATTTTTCCGGTATCGCGCACGTCTTCTTTATCGCGCACAATAGCGCGTATCATTTCGCGCCAGTCAAAAACATACATTCCGTCTTTTTCTGTTATTTCATATGGGTATACACCGCACTCATTCTCATCTGCCACCGCTTCAAGAAGCGTTGCCGCCTGACCTTCGTATGCCGCTCGTTGCCGTATACCTAAAATTCCTGCAACTCCGTCAAAAAGACGTCCCATACTCGTTGCCTGAGGACAGTTTATTCCACTTTCAAGTATCTTCGCTGTGGTAGCATCCACACACGCAAGAGAGGCATCAATAAGCAGCGATGATGCGATGCGGGAAACCTCTTTTGCGGCACGGTCCCCGCCCGGAAGAATTATCGGACGGATGCTTCCTGACCGACGAAAATCCGAAAAAGAACCGACCAAAAACTCTGCACCCCATATCTTGCCGTCGGTACCATATCCCGTTCCGTCCCAGACAATGCCGATACACGCACCGTCAAATCCGTTGTCTGCCATACAGGAGCACATATGCGCGTGGTGGTGCTGTACACGCACAAGCGGAATTTTTTCCCTATCTGAGCGTTCGATCGCATACTCCGAGGACATATAATCCGGATGCATATCGCACGCCATAAGCTTCGGATTTGTATCAAATATATTTTCAAAATGCACAATCTGCGCTTCAAAATCATCAAGTGTTTCAAGGTTTTTAAGATCGCCTATATGGCGCGACGGAAATGCGTGGTGTCCGCGAGTGAGCGTAAACGATGCTTTCTGCTCTGCTCCGCAGGCAAGCACGGCGGGAAATTCCTTCGCGAGAGTTACGGGATACGGAACGTATCCGCGGCTTCTCCGCGCAAAATACGGCTTTCCGTCATACACCCACATAAGCGAATCATCACAGCGCGTGTGAATCTCGCGGTTGTGACAAAGAAAGAAATCCGCAATGCCGGAAAGAGCCTTTTGTGCATCTTCGTCCTTATATACAATAGGAAGATCGGATATATTCGCGCTCGTCATCACAACGCAGGAAAGCCCATCCTCAAGCAGAAGATAATGCAAAGGCGTGTACGGAAGCATTATACCGATACGTGAGTTTTCGCTTATATGCAAAAGCGATGCCTTTTCTTTCTTTTTAAGAAGAACAATCGGCCGCTGTGGTGACGTAAGGTATCTTTTTTCATCATCGGAAATTTCAGCGAAATTCAGTGCTGTCTCAACATCGCGGCACATTACGGCAAACGGCTTTTCATCGCGCCGTTTTCTCTCACGCAAACGACGCACCGTTTCTGCATCATCTGCACGGCAGGCAAGGTGATATCCGCCAAGACCTTTAACCGCAACAATCTCTCCGTGCAGGATTTTCTCCCTTGCAAGAGAAATTGCATCACCGGCGATTTCCTTTCCGTTTCCGTCAAGGAGAAAAAGGCGTGGTCCGCATGCTTCACAGCAATCCGGCTGGGCGTGGTAACGGCGGTCTTCAATATCTCCGTATTCCTTTTCGCAGTCCGGACACATTGCAAACGGAGCCATAGTCGTATTTTTGCGGTCATACGGAATATCTCCCGTTATGGTAAAACGCGGTCCGCAGTTTGTGCAGTTAATAAACGGATAGCGGTATCTGCGGTCGGTCTTGTCATAAAGCTCACGCAGACAATCATCACACACGGCAATGTCAGGGCTGATAAGCGTGCGCCTGACATCTCCCTTTTCACTCTCCGCAATGCTGAATCCTGAAAAACCGCAAAGCAAATCGCTTTTTTTAACATCTATATCTTCTATAAGCGCCAGCGGAGGGGCATCACACCTTACGGCATCACAAAAAGCATCTATATCGCGCTCATATCCTTCAGCAGAAACCTCCGCGCCAAATGACGTATTTCGTACCGTACCGGAAAGCGAGAGCTTTCGCACGGCTTTGTGGACAAACGGACGGAAACCGACGCCCTGAACAATTCCGTATATTTTTATGTCAGCATGAATTTTTTTCACGTTCGTCTCCAACTTTTTTTATTTATCCACTGGACAACATTTCAAATATATGATATTATATTTTTGGTCAAAAGTAAATACCAATTTTCATTTTGAGAGGAGTTTTTTATCATGAATTTAAAGGGTTCAAAAACAGAGGCAAATCTTTGGGAAGCATTTGCCGGAGAAAGTCAGGCAAGAAATAAGTATACATACTATGCTTCCAAGGCAAAAAAAGAAGGATATGAGCAGATTTCCGCAATCTTCACAGAAACCGCAAACAACGAAAAAGAGCATGCAAAGCTTTGGTTTAAGCTTCTCCATGACGAAGAAATCCCTACAACCACAGTAAACCTCAAGGACGCTGCAGACGGCGAAAACTATGAGTGGACTGATATGTATGCAGGCTTTGCAAAAACTGCAAAGGAAGAGGGATTTGACAGAATTGCATACCTCTTTGAGGCAGTAGGCAAAATCGAAAAAGAGCATGAAGCAAGATACAGAAAGCTTCTCTCCAATGTTGAAACAGGCGCTGTGTTCTCCCGCGAGGGCGACGTAGTATGGCAGTGCTCAAACTGCGGTCACATCCATGTTGGCAATGGCGCTCCCCAGCTTTGCCCTGTTTGCGCTCATCCGCAGGCATATTTTGAGCTTTTAAAGACAAATTATTAATTCATCACTGTTTTGGTTACAAACCCGCCGGAGGATCTTTTTTCCTCCGGCTTTATTTTTGCTAAAGCGCGTAAAATGGCGGTTTTTGGCTGTTAAAAAAATTGTAAACAATTCTGAAAAGTGTTGACAGAAAACAAAAATTGCGCTATAATGTAATTACTTTGTAACCGGTTTGTAACCTATATTTTCATGTTTAAAGGGGTGAGATGCTTGAAAAAAAATGCACAGCAGTTTGCAGACGCCGCAATTTGCGACAGCCCGTCTGTCCCGTCGTTTGCGTCGCAGAAAAACAAAATAGCTGATTTTCTTATCGGAATTCTGGCCGTTTTATATGAAGCATTTTCTTTTGCTTTCACAAAAGTAATTCACTCTTCTGTAATTTTCTGGACGTTTTTCCTTTCACGCGTACTCTCTCCCGCATCTGTTTATGCTGTAGCGGCAGTAAGCGCAGCATACTCTTTTCTTGGTAATGCACGCATTAGGCTTCGTTGCTTCTGGCACCGTGCAACCGTTGCTCTTGCGCAGTTCCGCGCAAACCGTTTTGCACTTGTTGCCGTTGTTCTTTCGGTAACGTTTCTTCTTATCGCATCCACGCTGTACAGCGTTGGCGTTAAGATTACCGTTGACGGAAAAGAACTCGGCTATGTTTACAACCGTGATGAATATAACGCTGCTCTTTCGTTTGTCGAGGAGCGCGCAAGCGAAATATTAGAACGTCCGTACAGCGTTTCTTCAAACGTCCGCTTTGAGCTTGGGATTGTTCCCCGAGAAAAGGTTCTTTCAAAGCAGGCTCTAAGCTCGTTCTTCTTCTCGAATATCAAAGAGGTTTCAGAGCTTTATGCTCTCACTGTTGACGGTGAGGTTGTCGGTGCAAGCCGCAACCGCGAAACTCTTCAGAATATGATCGACGAGCTTCTTTATCACAACGATCCCAATGTCCGCGCTCACTTTGCACAGGACGTGAGCATATCAAAAAGATATGTTGACGCTTCAAAGCTTATTTCATATGATGAAATCCGCGAGAAGCTCACTTCCAAGATACATTCAACGCGCGAATATACCATAGAATACGGAGACACGCTTGACTCTATCGCAAAGAAAAACGGTATGACGCGTGAAGATCTCTTAGAGCTTAATCCGGGGCTTCGCTCGAATAAACTTCGCGCAGGAAGAAATGTCACGGTAGGCCGTGAAATTCCCTTCCTTTCCGTTGAAGCAGTAAGGCGCGTTGAATATACCGAAACTATCCCGTATGAAACAAAGACTGTGGAAACAGATTCTCTCTATAAGGGAACGACAAAGGTTGCAACTCAGGGACGCGTCGGTACACGCAAGGTTGTTGCCGATGTAACGTATGTAGATAACAAAGAAACAAAACGCGATATTATTTCAAGCAACGTAACACAGCAGCCTGTAACAAAGGTTGTTCAGGTAGGAACAAAGGCACGCCCGAAAACAATGGCAACCGGCAAGCTTTCCCGCCCGGTACGCGGTGCGATTATCTCTTCAAACTACGGTATGCGCCGTGGCAGTATGCACAAGGGCGTTGACTTTGCGGCAAAGCGAGGAACGCGTATATCGGCGGCAGACGGCGGCACGGTAACGTGGGCAGGCTGGAGACGCGGCGGCTGGGGTTATCTCGTTGTTATCAACCACGGCAACGGCATTGAAACCTACTACGCACATAATTCAAAGGTTCTCGTATCCGTCGGTCAGAAGGTCGCAAAGGGTGAGCAGATTGCAAAAATGGGAAGTACCGGTAACAGCACCGGCCCGCACTGCCACTTTGAAGTTCACGTAAACGGCAGATACACAAACCCCTGGAAATATATATCGTAAAATATAATTTAACCTCCCAACCGCAAATAAAACGGTTGGGAGGTTTGCTTCTCTCTATCTAATATTTTTGCAATAGTTTTGTATAAAAAAGGAATAATTAAGTATATCATCATAATGAGGCACATATAATATATTGACAACGTAATTATATTGTGGTAATATATTTTTATAGGAGGTCGATAATATGGCAGCAACAAACGTGACAATGCGCATAGATGAAGAGCTTAAGGCTCAACTTCAGGAGTTGGTTTCCAATCTCGGAATGGATATGACAACATTTTTTACTTTATCTGCAAAACAGGCTGTAAGAGAACAAAGAATACCTTTTGATATATCTTTGAGAGTTCCGAACAGCGAAACTATTGCGGCTATAGAAGAAGTAAAAGCAATGAAAAAAAATCCTTCTCTTGGAAAGACATATACAGATGTTGATGATATGATGAAGGAGTTACTCAATTGATGTATGCAATCAGACCTACCACAAAATTTCAAAGGGATTTGAAACGAATTGAAAAACGTGGATATAATATTTCTCTGCTTACAGAAGTAATCAAAAAACTCGCAAATGGTGAACAACTTCCCGAAAAGAATAAAGATCATAATTTGCTGGGTGAATATGCAGGATGCAGAGAATGTCATATTACACCGGATTGGTTGTTGATATATGAGATTTCAGAAAATGAACTGATATTATATCTTACCAGAACAGGAATACACAGTGATTTGTTTTAATCATAGATACTTCCAAAAACTCCACCTTTACTGTATGAAGTAAAGGTGGAGTTTGATTGTGTTTCGTAATAATAACTATTAATATAACAATAAGCTATCATTACTTATTGTGTGCACAGCAGTTTTCGCAGTTTCCGTCGCAGAGACCGAGCTTGCCCGGATCCTTTCCCTGACGCTTATAATAATCTGCGATTGCAGATTTTATCGCCTCTTCTGCAAGCACGGAGCAGTGAAGCTTCTCCGGCGGAAGACCGTCAAGTGCCTCAGCAACAGCTTTGTTTGTAAGAGTAAGCGCCTCTTCGATACTCTTTCCCTTTACCATTTCGGTTGCCATAGAGCTCGTTGCAACAGCCGCACCGCAGCCGAAAGTCTTGAACGTTACATCTGTTATAATGTCGTTCTCGTCAATCTTCATATACATTTTCATAATATCGCCGCACTTTGAGTTGCCGACCTGCCCGATAGCGTTTGCACCCTCAAGCTCGCCGACGTTGCGCGGATTTGAAAAATGGTCAAGTACTTTTTCACTGTACATAATATAAAACTCCTTTCTTAATCTTCCCAGACAGGTTTTCCGTTTTCCCAGACCGGGCTCATTGCGCGAAGCTTTGCCGCAACTTTTTCAACTGCTTCTGCAATCTTTATTTCGTCTCCCGCTTCATTATCCTCGCCGAGCGAAAGCCGGAGAGAGCCGTGTGCAATATGATGCGGAAGGCCGATTGAGAGAAGAACGTGAGATGGATCAAGCGAACCGGATGAACAGGCAGAGCCGGAGCTTGCACAAATTCCTTCATTGAACATATTGAGAAGCAGTGCCTCTCCCTCAATTCCCTCAATTACTATACTGCAAAGGCCGGGGAGTCTGTTTGTCGGATGTCCGGTAAGACGGGTATACGGAATTTTGAGAACTCTCTCAATGAGTGTATCACGCATTTTTGTAAGGCGGGTAATGTTCTCTTCCATATGCTCATTTGCAAGACGTGCCGCCTCACCGAGAGCTACGATATACGGAACGTTTTCTGTTCCCGCGCGGCGTCTTTTTTCCTGACCGCCGCCGTAGATTAAGTTATCAATGCGTATTCCAGAGCGGATATAAAGTGCGCCGATACCCTTGGGTGCGCCTATTTTATGCCCCGAAAGCGAAAGAAAATCAATGTTCATTTCATCAACATTCATCGGAATATGACCGTATGCCTGAACTGCATCCGTATGGAAGAAAATACCCTTTTCTTTTGCAATTGCACCGATTTCACATATCGGCTGGATAGTTCCTATTTCGTTATTTGCGGTCATAATTGAAATAAGAATTGTTTCATCACATATCGCGTCTTTAAGATCCTGAATTGAGACCGAGCCAAACTCGTCAACCGGAAGATACGTAACTCTTACTCCGGATTTTTCGAGCTGTTTGCAGGTTTCCATAATCGCAGGATGCTCAATACAGCTTGTGATTATATGATTTCCCTTATCACGGAGCTTTGATGTAACTCCGCGCAATACCCAGTTATCAGATTCGCTTCCGCAGCTCGTGAAGAAAATTTCTTTTGAGCGGGCACCGATAACCTTTGCTACCTCTTCGCGTGCATTCTCCACCGCGCGCTTTGCATCATACGCAAAAGCGTAAAGGCTTGACGGATTTCCGTAATGCTCAGTGAAAAACGGAAGCATTTTATCTAAAACTTCCGGCTTTGTCCGTGTTGTAGCCGAGTTGTCCGCATATATCATTTGTATTCCTCCTTGGAAAAAAGATTTGCTTTTATACATTTTGTATACTATATTTCTTACTTTGTGCTACCGCAAGCTCATCACAGCGGTTGTTTTTTGGATTTGTTGCGTGGCCTTTTACCCAATTGAATGTTACGGAATGAACTTCAAGCAAATCAAGAAGTGTCTGCCATAAATCGGGATTTAATGCTTTTTCTTTCTTATTACGCATCCAGCCTTGTGCGCGCCACTTTTTTGCCCATCCCTGATTTATGCCGTCAACAATATATTTGCTGTCGGTAAAAAGAGAAACTTCGCATGGCTCACGCAATGCAGAAAGCGCCGCAATAACACCGGAAAGCTCCATACGGTTATTTGTGGTATTTGCTTCACCGCCGGAAATTTCTTTTTCTATTCCGTTGTATTCCAGAATTGCACCCCAACCACCCGGTCCGGGATTGCCGGAACACGCGCCGTCGGTGTAAATTGTTATTTGCTTCATAAGTTTATTCCTTTAGGATATTCTTTTAGAAATGCAATTATTTCCTCGCTTGCGGCAGTCCGCAAGGTTCTTGCCCTGCCGGGCGGGCCTTCTTTGCTTTTCGGCAAAGAAGCAAATCGAATTCAAGGGGGATTTCGATTTCCCCCTTGAAAATCCCCTTAAAACGAGCAGGGTTGCGACCCTGCACCCGAAGGTTCGCTAACGAACCGGGATAGTATGTCGCCTATAAAGCCAAGCGGTTATAAATTACAGCGAAATCACGGCAAAGGCTTCGCGTGCAAAACAAAGTTTTGCCATTAGCAGAAGCCTCCGTGGTGAGCACTTAATTTATCCGCTGCTTTATCCAGCGACAAAGCGTGGGGTTTCAAAGGGGTTCGCAAGAGAACCCCTTTGAGATATTCTTATTATTCTTCAGAAGAAGTCTCAGTAGCATTATCAATTGTTTCGGTATTTTCAACCACACCTTCTCCGTTCTCCTCTTCATGCGGTGCAGCGGCAACAGAAATAACCTTTACATCTTCGCCGACGCGCATAAGGATAACACCGCGCGTTACACGTCCGAATGTGCTGATTGTTTTTGCAGGCATTCTTATTATAACACCATCGTCGGATATTATCATAGCATCGTTGGTATCATCAACCATAATAACGCTTGCAATCTCACCGGTTTTCTCTGAGATATTATAATTCATTATACCCTTACCGTAACGGTTCTGCAGACGGTATTCTTCTGCCTCTGTACGCTTGCCGTAGCCTTTTTCCGTAACGGTAAGAACATCCTTACCCTCACAGATAACCTCGGCACCGATAAGATAATCGCCCTCTGCAAGGTCAATACCGTAAACACCGCCGGCATCGCGCCCTGTTGCGCGGATATCGCTTGCACGGAACTTAATTGCCATTCCGCGTCGTGTTGCAAGAAATACCTCGCTGTCCTCTGCGGCAAGCATTACAGAAATAAGCTCGTCATCATCATCAAGGCCTATTGCACGGACACCTGCCTTACGGCTTGAGTCAACGCGGGAAAGCGCAATACGCTTAACAATACCTGCGCGCGTTGCCATAACAAGATAATGCTCATCGTCAAACTCTTTTATCGAGAGCATAGCAGTTACCTTTTCGTCCGGCTCGAATGCAATAAGGTTTACTATATTCATACCGACCGATGTACGGCTTGATTCAGGCACCTGATAACCCTTCATGCGATACATTCTTCCGCGGGTTGTGAAGAAGAGCAACCAATCATGGCTTGATGCGGTAAACATCGTCTTAACAAAGTCTTCTTCCTTCTGCTTCATACCTGAAACGCCACGGCCGCCGCGGTTCTGGGAGCGGTATGTGGAAATCGGCATACGCTTGATATATCCGCGATGAGTGAGAGTATACGCACAATCCTCAACCGGAATGAGGTCTTCAATGTCAATTTCATCATCAACCGGAACAATTTCCGTTCTTCTTGCATCACCGTATTTTTCCTTGATAATGGTAAGCTCATCCTTAAGGATTCCTGCAACAAGTTCATCAGACTGAAGAACCTCTTTGCAGAACGCAATTTTCTTCATAAGCTCGTTATATTCATTATCAATCTTTTCGCGCTCAAGTCCCTGAAGACGGGCAAGACGCATATCAAGAACAGCCTGAGCCTGAATATCGCTCATGCCGAAGGTTTCCATAAGGCGCTGCTTTGCATCGTTATAGCTTGTACGAATAATTCTTATAATTTCGTCAATATGATCAAGTGCAATGCGAAGTCCTTCGAGGATATGTGCCCTTGCCTCTGCTTTCTTAAGCTCGAATGCCGTTCTTCTTCTTATAACATCCTTCTGGAACATTATGTACTGATCCAGAATATCGCGCAATGAAAGCGTTTTCGGCTTATTGTCAACAAGGGCAAGAAGAATTACGCCGAATGTGGACTGCATCTGTGTATGCTTGAAAAGCATATTGAGAACAACCTGCGGGTTTGCATTGCGCGAAAGCTCGATAACAACGCGGATACCCTCACGGCTTGATTCATCCTGAATATGTGTTATTCCTTCTATTACCTTATTTTTTACAAGGTCTGCAATATGCTCGATAAGGCGCGCTTTATTAACCATATACGGAAGCTCTGTTGCGATAATACGGAAACGCCCATTATCAAATTCTTCAATTTCCGTCTTTGCACGTACCTTAAGGTGGCCCTTACCGGTAGAGTATGCGGCACGTATCCCTGCCATTCCCATTATAACACCTGCTGTCGGGAAATCCGGACCCTTGATATGCTCCATAAGGTCTGCAAGCGTTGCCTCGGGGTTATCAATAACCTCGATTGTTGCATCAATAACCTCCGAGAGATTATGCGGCGGAATATTTGTTGTCATACCGACGGCAATACCATTACTTCCGTTTACAAGAAGGCTGGGTATACGCGACGGAAGAACGCTCGGCTCCTGATGATATCCGTCGAAGTTCGGCTGGAAATCAACCGTTTCCTTCTCAATATCCGCAAGCATTTCCATTGCAATTTTTGAAAGACGTGCCTCTGTATAACGGTATGCAGCTGCAGGGTCACCGTCAACCGAGCCGAAGTTTCCGTGTCCGTCTACCATCGGATAACGGAGAGAGAACGACTGGGCAAGACGCACCATTGCATCATAAACTGAGCTATCCCCGTGCGGATGGTAACGACCAAGCACGTCACCGACGGTAGTAGCACTCTTACGGAAAGCCTTATCAGGAGTAAGTCCGTCTTCATACATCGTATAAAGAATACGGCGGTGAACAGGCTTTAGTCCGTCACGCACATCCGGAAGCGCACGTCCAACGATAACCGACATTGAATAATCAATGTAGGCACGCTTCATTTCAGAATTAAGCTCAACATCTATTATCTTTTCTATTTCAAGATGATTAAGCGGTTTTTCTTCTCTGTTATTTTTAGCCATAGGTGATTTACCTCACTACACATCTAAATTGGTTACATATCCGGCATTTTGCTCAATGAATTCACGTCTGGGCTCAACCTTTTCACCCATAAGAAGCGTGAACGTTTCATCTGCCGCAATTGCATCTTCAAGCGTAACGCGGGCAAGAACACGGTTTTCCGGATTCATTGTTGTTTCCCAAAGCTCTTCCGGGTCCATTTCACCAAGACCCTTAAAGCGCTGTATCTTTGCATCTTCTCCCATTTCCTGGAGCGCAGAGGCAAGAGCGTCATCGTCATAGCAATATTTTTCCTGTTTTCCTTTATACACCTTGTAAAGCGGCGGCATCGCAAAATAGATATGCCCTGCCTCTACAAGCGGACGCATAAAGCGGAAGAAAAACGTTAAGAGAAGTGTTCTGATATGAGCACCGTCAACGTCAGCATCCGACATTATAACAACCTTGTGATAGCGAAGCTTTTCAAGGTTACAGTCTGCCAGAATTCCAGTGCCGAGTGCTGCAATAACAGGTGAAAGCTTGTCGTTATTGTAAATCTTGTCTGCGCGAGCCTTTTCAACGTTAAGCATCTTTCCCCACAGAGCGAGAATTGCCTGGAATCTTCTGTCACGGCCTTCCTTAGCCGAGCCTGCTGCAGAATCTCCCTCAACGATATATATTTCGGAAAGGCGCGGATCCTTTACCTGACAGTCTGCAAGCTTTCCCGGAAGAGAAAGAGAATCAAGAGGTCCTTTTCTTCGCGCATTTTCTTTTGCACGGCGTGCCGCTTCTCTTGCGTGAGCCGCATCTATGGTTTTTCCTACTATAGCACGGGCAATTTTCGGATTTTCTTCGAAGAAGGTTGAAAGCTTTTCGTTAACCATATTTGTAACGAGAGTTCTTACGGCAGCATTACCAAGCTTTGTTTTTGTCTGCCCTTCAAACTGAGCCTCTAAAACCTTTACGGAAATGACACAAGTAAGACCTTCAAGCATATCCGTTCCTTCAAGCTTCTCATCTTCTTTTA
The DNA here is from genome assembly GCA_045614365.1 of Eubacteriales bacterium. Taxonomy (GTDB): domain Bacteria; phylum Bacillota; class Clostridia; order Oscillospirales; family JAAYXM01; genus SIG480. The sequence goes on from JAZLCV010000051.1 coordinate 14,105, forward strand.
TCATTTTGTTTTTGCGTGCATATTCATTTATAACGCGTGTAAGAGCAGTTTTAAAGCCTGTTTCGTGCATACCGCCTTCGGTTGTGTTTATATTATTTGCAAACGAAATAATATTTGCATTATAACCATCGTTATACTGCATTGCAACTTCTGCAATGTTATCATCCTTTGTTCCTGAAACATAAATAACCTCAGGGTGGATAACCTCTTTCTTTATTTTACCGTTGAGATACTCAACAAAGGACCGGATACCGCCTTCATAACAGAAATCATCATGTTTTCCTTCGGAACCATCCTCTGTCGGGCGAAGGTCGGAAAGGACAATACGAACACCGGCATTGAGAAATGCCTGCTGCTGAAGACGTTTCTGAAGAGTTTCGTAATTAAAAACCGTTGTGTCAAAAATCTCTCGGTCAGGCTTAAAGGTAACCTTTGTTCCTGTCTGTGTTCCCTTGCCTATAATTTTTATCGGAGTTTCAATATCTCCGCGGCAAAAACGCATATAATGAACATTTTCACCGTCGCAAACCTCAACCTCAAGCCATTCCGAAAGCGCATTTACAACAGAAGCACCAACACCGTGGAGACCGCCGGAAACCTTATATCCGCCTCCGCCGAACTTACCGCCTGCATGCAAAACGGTAAAAACAACCTCAAGCGCGGACTTTCCGGTTGCGTGAGTTCCCGTAGGAATACCGCGCCCGTTGTCGGTAACACTTATAATATCTCCGTCGCGGATATCCACATTAATGCACGAGCAATGCCCTGCAAGTGCTTCGTCTATTGAGTTGTCAACAATCTCATATACAAGGTGATGAAGACCTGCCTCGGACGTCGAACCGATATACATACCGGGACGGCGTCGCACCGCTTCAAGCCCTTCAAGAACCTGAATATTACTTTCATCATAACTGCCGTTTACAACAGTATCTACTGTTTCTACTGTATCTGACATATTTAAAAAACTCCTTCGTCGTTTTTTAATGCAAAATGCAAAATGCAAAATGCAGAATTTTTCTTTATTATTCCTGTATTATTTCTTCGCTTCGCTTTTGAAGTGTCTGCGGAGAAATCTGGGATATATAAACGCGCTCACGGTTTCCGTCACGCGTTACGATAAACGAGCGCGGAATATCATCACACACGTTTATTACATGGTTTGCTTTTTCTTTCTGAGCAAGAAAAAGCTTTGTTCGTTTTGACTGGGACGTTATTTCAAGGTCAAAAACGCCTATTATACTGGATTTTGGAAGTAATTTTCCGCGCCCTATATGAAGAAACACTTATAAAACTCCTCCGTCATTCATTATTCTTTTTATCTACAATCCTTCCGCTTTCAACCGTTAATATTCTTCCTTTTGAAAGCTCGGAAAACATACTCGGATCACATCCGGTTATTATTGTCTGACCGCGGTTTACGTCATTTAAAAGAAATGAACGGCGCAAAGGGTCAAGCTCACTCAAAACGTCATCAAGAAGAAGAATCGGAGCTTCTCCGGAGTCCTTTTCTATCACAGTATGCTCGGCAACCTTAAGAGAAAGAACGCACGAGCGTATCTGCCCCTGAGAACCGAAGTCACGCGCAGAGCTTCCGTTTACCGAAACGGTAAAATCATCTCTATGCGTTCCTACAAGACAAGTCCCGCTTGCAAATTCTGCCTCCTTGCGGCGATTCAAATGCTCAAGAATAAGCTTGGGATTATTTTTATCGGTATGATCGGAAAGGGCACTGTCAAAATTATATTTTACTGAAAGAATATCCTTTCCTCCGGATATTTTTTTCATTGTTTCACTTGCAAAAGAACCGATTTGCTTTATAAACTCACCGCGTTCATATGTTATATATGCCGCACATTTTGCAAGCTTTTCATTTAAAACATCCACATAATCATAATATATATGTTTGCTTTTTTCATCTTTAAGAATTTTTCTTTTGCTCTCAATCAGCTTATTATGCTCGGCAAGAGCTTCAATATATGCCGGAAGCATTTGAGAAAGAGCAATATTCATATATCTGCGTCTGTTTGCAGGTCCTTCCTTTATAAGCTGAAGATCATCCGGAGAAAAAACAACGGTTTTTATAAGACCAATATGATTTCTCGGACTTTTTTCTCTTACACCGTTTACAAAAAGCTGTCTTCCGGCACGCGTTAGAATACATCTTACTTCAACATCGCGTTCATAAGCCGTAAAAATTCCTTTTATTTCTGCATATTCCCTATCCTTCATTATAGCATCCGAATCACGGCTTCCGCGAAACGGTTTTAAGCAAGAAAGATAGAAAATTGATTCAAGAAGATTTGTTTTTCCCTGTGCGTTTTCACCGAAAATGATATTCTGACCTTCCGAAAACTCTACTTCTTCATTTTCATAATTACGAAAATCAGAAAGCTTTAATTTTTTTATCTGCATTATTCAGCCTTAAGACGTACAGGAAGAATAAGATGAAGATATTCTTCTCCTTCCGGCGGAGTGATCAGGATAGGAGCAACATGTGTATTAAGCTCAAGATCAAGCTCATCATCCGGAGATGCACGCAAAGCATCCAGAATAAACTTATGGTTAAATCCTATTTCAAGATTTTCACCTTTGTTGAGAAGAGAGCATTCATCCTGAGAGCTTCCGACCGGTGTGCGGCAGGAAATAAACAGTGTGTTTTCCGAGAACTGCAAATGAATCGGATTTTTTATTCTTTCACTTATAAGAATTGAAACTCGCTCTATTGTCGTTATAAGATCGCGGCGGTTTACGCGAACCTTGAACGTACCGCTTTTCGGAACAGCTTTTTTATAATTTAAAAACTCACCTTCAAGAATTCTTGAGATAATCATCGACCCGCCAAGACGGAAAATTATATGTTTTTTACCAACACAAATTGATGCTTCTTCATCAGATTCGGAACAAAGCTTTTCAACTTCCTTAAGAGTAAGACCCGGAACAACAAAATGGAAATTTTCTTCTTCACTTTCGTTTTCAATTTCCGCTGTTCTGTAAGAAAGGCGGAAACCGTCAACAGAAACAACGGTTACGCGGCTTCCTTCTACATCAAACAAAGAACCTGTGTGAACCGGCTTTGATTCATCTCCGCTTATTGCAAAAATTGTCTGAGATATCATCTTTTTGAGATCTCCCTGACGGAGATTCAGGAAATATTTTTTCTCAATATAGGGAAGTGAAGGAAAATCCTTCGCTGAGAGGCAAACAACCTCATGGCGGACATTTCCGCAGGTAACGGTAGCCATAAGATTATCATCTGTTGTAAATGTTACCGGTTCATCCGGAAGCAAACGGATGATATCCGAGAAGATTTTTGCATTAACAACAATTATCCCCTGCTCTTCAATTTCCGCCGGAACGGTTACGCGGATACCTATAGAAAGATCATATCCCGTGAGAGTAAGCTCACGTCCGCAATTGATAAGAATACCCTCCATTACGGGCACGGAGCTTTTTGCTGCTACTGCCCATGATGTTTTTGCAATGGCAGAAGACAGAACTGATTTTTCACAAATAAATTTCATAACTGATTTTCCTTTCTGCGGAAATTTATAGAGTTTAAATTAAATTTTTAAAAAATAAAGAATTGATTTTTTTTATTTTTTTTTAAAGACGAATATTCTTCTTTATAAAAGAATATAATATATATTTTAGTATATATAGTAGGGCTTGTGGAAATTGTGGAAAAGTCTCTTTTTCGGCAAAATAAAGCGGAATTTGACTCCAAAGTAACTTTTGGATAAAAGCTAAGGTTATCAACAACCTGCCTTGGGATAAAAATTATCCCAAACCTTTCCCTGTTTAATCCACAGGATAGCTGTGGAAAAGTTTTTTACGGAGTAAGAACGGAGTTTTTGACATCTGCAATTTTTTCTTTCAGTGCCTGATCTGTTTTTAGCTGTTCTTCGAGAGAATCTACGGCATATTTGATGGTAGTATGGTCTTTTCCAAAAACCTTTCCCATCTTCGGGAAGGATTCGTGAGTCATATGACGAACCATATACATTGCAATTTTTCTCGGTTCTGAAATCTTTGAAGAACGATCTTTGCCGAGAATGTCGGAAGGATCTATTTCAAAGTATTTAGCAACAGCCTTGATAATAAATTCAGGCGTGGGATTGATCCACGGATTTTCGGCAAATATATCGCGTATGGCGCGTTCTGCCGCCTGAAGTCCGTCTGTGTCCTGAAGAAGGTCACGATAAGCAAGAAGCTTGTGTACCGCACCTTCAAGCTGACGGACATTTGCTGTAACATTGTTTGCGATAAGCTCTTTCTGTTCTGTAGAAAGCTTAAGCCCGATAAGGTCTGCTTTAAGGCTTACGATTGCCATTCGTGTTTCAAAGTCCGGAGGCTCGATATCTGCAAGAAGCCCCCATTCAAAACGGGTTTTTAGTCTTTCTTCAAGCTTTGCCATTTCTTTTGGCGGACGGTCGGATGTGAGAACAATCTGTTTGTGTGATTCATGAAGAGCGTTGAAGGTATGGAAAAATTCTTCTTGCGTACTTTCCTTGCCTGCGATAAACTGAATATCATCAACAAGGAGAATATCTGAATTTCTGTATTTCTCACGGAATTGCGGAAGTGTTCCGCTTTGAATTGCCGCGATAAGCTCAATTGTAAAATCCTCGCTCTTTATGTATGTTATTTTTGCTTTTGGATTTTTCTTTCTTATAGTTCCGGCAATGGCATAAAGAAGATGGGTTTTTCCAAGACCGGACCCACCGTGGATAAGAAGCGGGTTGTATGTTGTTCCGGGCATTTCTGCAACAGCTTTTGCTGCAGCGTGAGCAAATTTATTTGACGAACCGACAATAAATTTTTCAAATGAATACTCGTCATAATTTGAAAACGTCTGCGTTTCCGGAGAAAGAGAGCCTTCATATTCATCCTCGGTGTAAATAGTGAACTTCATCGGAACCGAGAAAAGGGCAAAAAGAGCATCATTTATTTTCTGTGAATAATATTTTTCAATAGTTGTTTTTTTGAAATCTGCAGGAGTGACGAGAATTAAGCAATCATCACGAAGTTCAACTGCACGAATATCTTCAAACCAGGTCTGAATGGTAACTTCAAGCAGGCCGTATTCTTCTTTCATAATTTGCAGAATTCTCTTCAAGACATCTGCGGCATTGTTCATAGGTCAATTTCCCCCACTTTAATTTTTACTTTATTATTATAACAGAAAACAGCTTTTTTGTAAATATAAATTTACATATTATAATTAAAGAAAAATGAATTTTCTCGGTAAAAATTGAAAATTAATAAAAAAACAGTTGACAATTTGCTATGACTTATTTTATAATAGACAATGACACTGTATCGAATAAGTGTGTCAAGGTATAAAACCTTACGCATCAAAATTATTATCGGAGGTGTAAAACAATGGTACGTACTTATCAGCCGAAAAAGCTTCATCGCTCAAAGGTTCACGGTTTCCGCAAGAGAATGGCAACCCGCAACGGACGCAAGGTTCTCTCTGCACGCCGCGCTAAGGGCAGAAACAGGCTTACTCACTAAGTCACAATACGTCGGAGCGGAAGGATTTTAAGAAAGCTCCGCTCCGCAAAAAAGATTTAGCTCATGACGCGTCCTGGATTTTTATCCCGTCCGGGCTTTTTCTTTTATACGGAGATATTTTATGAAACAAACGGTTTCTATCAAACTTAACCGCGATTTCAGAATGATTTATAAACGCGGAAAAAGTGCAGTGTCACCTGTTCTTGCAGTGTATGCAAGAAAAAATAAATTAAGCTCTAACAGAATAGGAATAACCGTAAGCACAAAGGTTGGAAAAGCCATTGTGCGCAATCGCGTGCGCCGTCGTATACGAGAGGCGTATCGGATAAATGAAGGGCGCTTTCTTCCCGGACGTGATATAATAATCGTTTCCCGCGTCCGTGCTGCAGGGGCTTCCTTTCATGAGATAGAGAAGAACCTTCTCAAGTTGTCCGGAAGTTTAGGGCTTCTTTCGGAGGAGAAGGAATGAAGAGTCTTCTCATATATTTAATCAGATTTTACAGATGCGCCGTATCGCCAAACCGTATGCCATGCTGCCGCTTTACGCCTACCTGCTCGGCATATGCGCTTGAAGCGATAGAAAAGTACGGTGCTGTTAAGGGCGGATATCTGGCATTGCGAAGAATTTTGCGTTGCCATCCGTTTTCTAAAAAATCGGGATACGATCCCGTACCGTAATGCATTCATTATCAAAACCGGAGGTTTTATATTTATGTTTACTGCATTAATAGTTGAGCCGTTCGGGTGGCTTCTTAAGATTTGTTATAATCTTGTCGGAAATTACGGTGTGGCAATAATCATCTTTACTCTTCTTTCAAAGCTTGTAATTCTTCCTTTTCAGATGAAGAGTAAAAAAAGTATGATGGAAATGCAGAAGCTTCAGCCAAAGCTTCGCGAACTTGAAAAAAAGTATAAAGATGATAAGGAACGGTATGCACTTGAAACTCAGAAGCTTTATAAAAAAGAAGGGGTTTCAATGTTTGGCGGATGTCTGCCGATGCTTATCACTCTTCCTATTATGATAGGTCTTTATTCCGTCGTACGTCAGCCGCTTACTTATATTTTTGACATTACACCCGAGCAGATTCAGACACTTGCCGATGCTTTCCGCGAGGCAGGCTCAAAAATAACATCCACAAGCGGATATATGCTTCAGATTGATGTTTCTTCGCTTCTTTCAAAGTATCCGGACATTGTGGCAAACATTACCCCTAATCTCACAAATCTTGATTTTAATTTCCTTGGAATTGATTTATCTTTGATTCCGAATTTCAAGTACATTACGATTCTTTGGGTAATTCCTGTTCTTTCCGGTCTTACGGCATGGATTTCAAATCTTCTCATACGCCGTAGTCAGGGAAAGCAGATTACCGAGCAGGCAGCCGCAACAAACGGTATGATGAATATTATGATGCCGCTTATGTCGGTTTGGATTGCATTTATGGTTCCCGCAAGTCTCGGCCTTTACTGGATTATTTCAAACCTTTTGACTGCAGTTCAGGAGCCGCTTCTTACGGCGTACTACAAAAATAAGGCTGCAAAAGCCGAGGAGGAAAAATAAAAAGATGGCACAGAGTATTGAAATCAGTGCAAAGACAATAGATGCCGCTATAGAAAAAGGTCTTTCTGAGCTTTCTCTTCAGCGTGAGGATGTTACCGTTGAGGTTCTTGAAAATCCGAAGTCCGGATTTTTGGGTATCGGTGCAACACCTGCAAAAATTCTTATGACGGTTCTCGGCTCCGACGGAGCAGCTGCGGAAAGAAAAGAAGAAAAAAAGGTAGAAAAAGCTGAAAAAAAGAGTGAAAAGAAAGCTGAAAAAAAGATAGAAAAAGAAGAAAAGAAAGAAGAAAAAAAGGAAACTGTTCCTGCAACGGGTGACGCTGCTGAGTTTCTTTCAAAGGTTCTTTCATTTATCTGCGAGGATGTTCGCCTCGAACAGCATAAAGCCTCAGAAGAAGGTACTGTAAGCTTTGAAATTGTTGGAGAAAACCTTGGCGGAATTATCGGCCGCCGCGGTGAAACTCTTGATGCTCTTCAGCATCTTGCAAATCTTGCAGTTAACCGTTCGGGCAAAGAAAAAGTACGTGTTCTTCTTGATGCGGAAAATTACCGCGAGAAAAGAGAAGAATCCCTTGCAAAGTTTGCAGACCGTGCTGCAAGCCAGGTTCTTAAATATAAGAGAAGCAAGGCTTTAGAGCCGATGAACGCATATGAGCGTCATATCATCCACGCTTCACTTCAAAACAGAGAAAATATCTCTACATCTTCTGTCGGAACGGATCCGAACAGACGTGTTATTATAAACTATACAGGTCCGGATGCACGTCCGTCACGTCCTCCGCGCAGACGTTATAACAATTACAATAAGTAATAAAAATAATAAGGGGCTGTAGCAAAATGCATTTCGCTACAATCCCTTTGTTATTACAGTTTGAATTTAAATTACTTTATAAACGACAAAATCCCAACCGCAATTTAAAGAGGTTGGGATTTTATTTTTGCAAATCTTCTCGGATAACGGGCAGGTGTAGGCTCTGTTTTCCGGAATATAAGAATTGTATGTGTTATATCTGTTGTCGGGATCGTATAATCAACGCGGTTCTCAAGTACTGCACCAAGTGTTTTAAAAGCATTTTCGGAACCTTTTATCTCGTCTTCACAATCGCGTGCCTTCATAGCGAGAAAAACACCGCCTGCCTTGACAAAAGGAAGCGTCAGCTCACATAACATGCGTAAATCTGCAACTGCCCGTGAAACGGCGATATCGAAGCTCTCACGGTAGCCTTCTTTTGCGGCAAGCTCTTCGGCGCGTGCATGAATACATTCTACATCGGAAAGAGAAAGACGATCACACACACACTGTAAAAAGTCTATTCTTTTAGCCAGTGCATCAAGAAGAGTAAGAGATATGTCTTTTTTTGCAAGACGGAGAGGAAGCCCGGGAAAACCGGCACCGCATCCGACATCTATCACACGTTTTCCTGAAAAATCATATGCCGAAAGAAGAGAAAGAGAATCCGCAAAATGGCGGAGATTTACTTCTCCGGGATCTGTTATTGCCGTAAGGTTCATTACTTCATTTGCAGAAAGAAGCTCTTCGCGGAAAAAATCAAAAGTCTTTGCGTCGGCACAAATATTCATTTTTGAAAGAAGAGAAGAAAAAGAGTTTTCCATTATAAAGTACTCTCCCCTGCTGAATTTTTTGAGACAGTTACTACTCAATTTCGTGCAGTTTTTTTAATGTTTTTACAAGGAAAAATGCGCACATAAGAACAGAAACAAGTTCTGAAAGCGGGAAAGCAAGCCATACGAGATTCAAATTTCCCGTTTTGGAAAGAAGCCATGCAGATGGAATGAGAACCACAAGCTGACGGCAAACCGATACAATAAAGGAATGGCTTGGATTTCCGATAGCCTGAAAAACAGAAATTGAAATAATGCAGAAGCCTGCAAGGATAAAGTTAATTGCAATAATTCTGAGCGCGGGAATGCCTATCTCAAGCATCTGCTCCGATGCATTGAAAAAGCCGAGAAGAAGGCCGGGAACGGCTTCAAAAACAACAAAACCGCATGCCATAACAGAAAGAGCTGTAAAAAGAGAAAGCTTTATGGTCTTTTTTACGCGATCCGGACGGCGTGCACCGTAATTGTATGCAATAATGGGAACCATTCCGCTGTTGAGACCGAATACCGGCATAAAAATGAAGCTTTGGAGTTTGAAGTATGCTCCGAAAACAGCTGTGGCAGTTGTTGTAAAGCTTATGAGAATACGGTTTAAGAAGAAATTCATTACAGAGCCGACGGATTGCATGAGAATAGACGGAAAACCGACCTTATAAATACGTTGTGCGACCTCTGTATCCCAACGAATCATACGGAAGGAAAGATTGATTTCGCGGTTTACCCTGATGTTTATGATTATTGCGACAATTGCGGCGATAAGCTGTCCCGTTACAGTTGCGATTGCCGCACCTGCCACACCAAGCTTTGGAAAGCCTAACATACCGAAAATAAGTATTGGGTCAAGAATTATGTTTGTTATTGCGCCGATAAGCTGAGTTATCATTGCAAGAGTTGTTTTGCCGGTAGATTGTAAAAGACGCTCAAAACAGAACTGTGAAAATATTCCTATTGAGAAAATAAGGCATATTGAAGCGTAATCTACGCCGTATTCAACAATTTCTGCAACATCTGTCTGTAAGGTGAAAAACGGACGTGAGAAGAGAGCACCGATAACGGCAAAAAGGATTGCAGTTACAATTGACAGAAAAATTCCGGTGTTTGCGCAGCGGTCAACCATCTCTTGCCTCTTCTCCCCTAATGAACGAGAAAGAAGCGCATTTATACCGACTGCCGTGCCACCGCCAAAGGCTATCATCAGATTTTGAAGCGGAAAAGCCAGCGAAACTGCCGTAAGTGCGTTTTCTGATATACGTGCAACGAAGATGCTGTCTACGACATTATAAAATGCCTGAACAAGCATTGAAATCATCATGGGTATTGCCATTCCTGCTAAAAGCCTGCCTACAGGCTGAATTCCCATTTTGTTTTCGGGAAGTGACTGATTTGCGTTTTCCATTAATTTTTTCCTTTCTGAAATCGCTGAGTTTCTTATAAATATGTAACTCTAATATTATATATGAAAAAAGGTGTAAGGTCAAGTTTTTTGGTGTTATTTTAATCTTTTTAAAACAATTATCGGTGTTCCACGTGGAACATTACACGTTTCTACAAATTAACACAGACATGGTGTGGTAAGATTGTAATAAAAAATGAAAAGAATACGAATAAAAACGGAGGGGTTACATATGAAAAAAGAAGATATTATAACGCGGAGAGAAAAAATAATATATCTGCCGTTGGATAAGATTTCTCCAAACCGTGCACAACCGCGGCGCAGGTTCAATACAGAGGAACTGCAGGAGCTTGCTTTAAGTATTCGTGAAAACGGAGTGCTTCAACCGGTTACCGTGAGGATGGTAAATCGAGAATATGTTCTTGTTGCCGGTGAGAGAAGGCTTCGTGCATCGCATATTGCGGGGTTACGGGAAATTCCCTGCCTTGTGATTGAAGTGGATGATAAAAAATCAGCTTCACTTGCATTGCTTGAAAATTTACAGAGGTCAGATCTCAGCTTTTTTGAAGAAGCAGAGGGAATGGCTAATCTTATGAGAGTATGCGGATATACACAGGAGGATGTGGCAAAAAAACTCGGAAAATCTCAATCTGCCATATCAAATAAATTACGGCTTTTAAAACTGGGAAGAGATATAATTCTGAGAATATCAGATGCAGGACTGTGCGAGCGGCATGCGCGTGCTCTTCTGCGCCTGAACACACGCGAAGAACGTGTGGCTGCACTTGACTATATAATTGAGAACGAATTGAATGTATATAAGACTGATGAGTATATTGATTATCTCCTGTCCGGAAAAAACAACAGAAGAAGAGAAATGCGCCGTGAGAGACAGCGATATGTAATTAAAGATGTGAGATTGTTCTATAATACCGTTGACCGCGCAGTAGATACTATGCGTCGCTCCGGAATACGTGCCGATGTTGAGAAAGAGGAAGATGACACTTGTGTAAACCTGAATATAAAGATATTCAAGTAATGTTCCACGTGGAACATTTAAAAGATTGTTATTGCACTTTGCTCTGCAAAGTGCTATAATAATATTATCGTCATAAAAGACTTTCGGGTCTGTGGAGGTGGAATATATGGCAAAAATTATTGCCGTTGCAAATCAAAAAGGAGGCGTTGGAAAAACAACGACTTGCGTGAATCTTGCAGCAGCATTACATATACTTAAAAAGAGGGTTCTCCTTGTTGATATGGATCCGCAGGGACATTCCAGTATCGGATTTGGTGTTAATAAGCATGACAAGCTTCCTACAGCATATGATCTGATTGCGGATACCGCTTCTGCGGCAGAGATTATAAGAAAAACACCTTACGGTGATTTGCTTCCGGCAAGTACAAACCTTGCTGCGGCAGAGGTTGAGCTTGTTTCAATGGATAAGCGCCATTTTGTTCTCCGTGATGCACTTGATTTAATTTCGGACAGATATGATTTCATAATAATAGATTGCCCCCCTGCCCTCGGTATGCTTACAATAAACTCTTTGTGTGCGGCAGATTCGGTAATCGTTCCGGTAGATTGCGGATTTTATGCGCTTGAAGGACTTTCGGCATTGACAAGCACCATGGCAACACTGAAAAAAAGCTTTAATCCGGGGCTTGACATTGAGGGTGTTCTCCTTACAATGTTTGATTCCCGTACAAATCTTTCTGTTCAGATTGCACAGGAAATAAAGAGATTTTTCCCGCAAAAGGTTTTCTCTGTAACTATTCCGAGAAATGTGCGTCTTGCAGAAGCTCCGAGCCACGGAAAGCCTATTATGGAGTATGACCGTCATTCCCGCGGCGCAGATTGTTATATGCGTCTTGCGCAGGAGCTTATAGATAAAAATTCGGAGGGGGTAGTCTGAAATGGCTAAAAAAGGCCTTGGTAAAGGATTTGATACAGAATTCAAGGGACTTGATGTTTTTTTCTCGAATGAAGAAAACACAGAAAATGTCGTTTTAAACGGTGCCGAGGATACGGGAAGAGGTTCGCTTCTCGTAAAGCTTTCGGATATTGATCCGAATAAAAATCAGCCGAGAAAGCTGTTTTTTGATGATTCTCTGGAAGAGCTTGCGGAATCAATACGCATTCACGGTATTCTTCAGCCGTTGGCGCTTCGAAGAAGCGAAGGCGGAAGATATCAGATTATTGCAGGTGAAAGACGTTTCCGTGCCGCAAAGCGTGCGGGGCTTGAAGAGGTTCCGGCTGTGATAGTTGATGCGGATGACCGCGCAGTAGCAGAGCTTGCGCTTATAGAAAATCTTCAGCGCGAAGATTTAAATCCCGTCGAAGAAGCAGAGGGATTCCGTGCACTCATAGAAGAATTTTCTCTCACGCAGGAGCAGGCGGCAGAGAGGCTTGGAAAATCCCGTTCAAGCCTTACGAACGCGATGCGCCTTCTCGCACTCTCCCCCGAGGCTCTTTCCCTTCTGCGTGAGGGCAGAATTGAGCGCGGGCATGCAAAGGTTATTTTAGGTCTTTCCGATAAGAATAAGCAAACGGAAGCGGCAAACATCGTTGCGGAAAAAGGACTTAACGTACGCCAGACAGAAGAGCTGGTGCGACGTATGAACCGTTCCCTGCTCACACCGCCGGAAGAACCCGATGTTATTGAGGTTGATTATGTTGCGTCTCTTGAACGTGACCTTACAAAAAGCCTCGGAAGACGTGTAAAGCTTTCGCACGGCAAGAAAAAAGGAACGCTGTCTCTTGAATATTACGGTAATGATGATCTCGACCGCCTTATCAAGATACTCAGTAAAATAAAATAGGAGATTGTGCAGAAATGGACGAAAACAAGAAGAGTACAAAGCGTTTTCTCGTTATTTACAGCATTGCGATATTTGTGTTTGCCGTTGCATTGATTCTCATTGCTTCGCTTTCGCAGATGCGCATAAACCGTGAGGCAGATGAAATTCAGGAACGTCTCACAAATGCCGAAATACTTGCAGCGGACAAGCAGACAAGGCTTGATGCGGTAATGACGGAAAATTCACGTTTGAATGAGCAGATAAAGAAGCTTGAAGCGGAAAATGAAGCACTTAAGACAGAAAAAGATACGCTTTCTTCCGCAAAAGACACTGATGCAAAGCGCATTGCTGCGTATCAGAAGCTTGCAGAGATGATAAACTATAAGCGTCTCGGAAAGACACGCTCATTAAAAAATGCAATAGAGGCTTTTGAAGCAGGAAAATATCCTGATTGTCTCAACGTTGCAGACCTTGAAATTTATAACTCTATAAAATAAAACGCAAAGGAAAGTGAAAAGACATGTTAGACATTAAGGTAATAAGAGAAAATCCGGAAAAGGTAAAGGCTTCCCTCGCCCGCCGCTGCAAGGATTACGGTGCAGAGGTTGACCGCGTGCTCGAGCTTGATGCCCGCCGCCGTGAAATAATCGGAAAGAGCGAAGCTATAAAGGCTTCACAGAATGCAGAATCAAAGAAAATCCCCATGCTTAAAAAGGCAGGAGAGGATACAACTGCTATCTTTGCAGAGCTTAAAAAGCTTGGTGATGAGGCAAAAGCACTTGAGGCAGAGCTTCGCGAGGTAGAGGATGAGCTTAACGCTGCAATTCTCGTTATCCCGAATACCCCCAACGACTCTATCCCCGACGGTCCGGACTCCGACAGCAATGTTGAGGTAAGAAAAAACGGAACGCCGCGCAAGTTTGATTTTGAACCGAAAGCACACTGGGATCTTGGTGATGACCTTGGCATTCTCGATCCGACAACTGCTGCAAAGGTTACAGGAACCCGCTTCCACTTCTATAAGGGTGCAGGTGCCGCTTTAGAGCGCGCAGTTATAAACTTCTATCTTGACACTCACACAAGCCGCGGATATACCGAGGTGTTCCCTCCGTTTATGGTAAACCGCGCATCTATGACAGGTACAGGTCAGCTTCCGAAGTTTGAAGAGGATGCATTCCATCTTGGCCGTGAGGATTACTTCCTTATCCCGACCGCTGAGGTTCCGGTAACGAATATGCATCGCGATGAGATTTTAGACGGTGCAGACCTTCCGATTAAATACTGTGCATATTCTGCTTGCTTCCGTGCAGAAGCAGGAAGCGCAGGGCGCGATACACGCGGTCTTATCCGCCAGCACCAGTTCAACAAGGTTGAGCTTGTTAAGTTTGCAAATCCGGAAAATTCATATGAAGAGCTTGAAAAGCTTACTGCAGATGCAGAGTTTGTTCTTTCCTCACTTGGTCTTCCCTATCGCGTTGTAACACTTTGCGCAGGTGACCTTGGTTTCTCCTCTGCAAAGACATATGACGTTGAAGTCTGGATGCCGTCTTATGACAGATATCTTGAAATTTCCTCTTGCTCAAACTTCGAGGATTATCAGGCACGCCGCGCATCAATCCGCTTCCGTCCGGAGCCGGGTGCAAAGCCGCAGCTTGTTCACACGCTCAACGGTTCGGGCGTTGCAATCGGAAGAACTGTTGCCGCAATCCTTGAAAATTACCAGAACGAGGACGGCTCTGTCACCGTTCCGGAAGTTCTCCGTAAGTATATCGGAAAAGATGTTATCCGATAACAAATTGTAATATATATAATAAAAATAACGCTGTGTTTTTAAAACACAGCGTTATTATGTTGTCAGGTTTAGTTTTCTTCTTTGTAAAGACGCTTTACTGCGTGAATAACATCAAGTCCGTATTCACCGGTTACAACTGCTTCCTTGCTTCCCTCGCGGAGGACACGGCAGACATCCTGAATCTGATATGTCATACCCGGAACGTGCTCGATCTCGACATTCTTGAAGACGCCGTCTTCACCGCAGTAAGAAAGCGGGCTTGCTCCGCCAATGCGGATTTCACCCTTTGTGAGATAGAGAGAAACCGTGTTGCAGCCTGCGGGAACGTGACCGATAAGGTTGAGTGTACCTGTAACGCCGTTTGCCATCTTTACAAACGCCTGGCCGCTGTCTTCACAGTCATACCCATCGCGGATATGTACATTTCCGTGAATTTCTGCGATATCAGAGTCTGTGAAATACTTCATCTTGTCAAGGCAGTGGGCGCCAAGATTCATCATGATGCCGCCACCGGACATTTTTTTGGTAAGAAACCATCTCGGACGATCGTCGGAGAAGTAGTTCAAATTTCTGGTTTCGTGGAAGCTTACAAGCTCGCCAAGCTCACCGGACTGAATAAGCTTTTTTGCATAGATATTGGCGGGCATATATCTCTGAAGATGACCTACCCAGAACATAACATCATTTTTCTTGCAACAGTCAATCATCTTCCGGCAATCTTCACTGTCAAGGCCCATCGGCTTTTCGAGGAAAACATTGACTCCGCGTTCTGCGCAGTAGCAGGTAGCTTCGCCGTGAAGCCCGTGCGGGAGAGTGATTATTGCGATATCTATTTCACCCTTAAGCTCGTCAATCATTTTTTTGTAATCCGTATACGGTTTTGCACCGGTAAGCTCACAAACATGATTTAAATTCGGCTCTGAAAGGTCGCAGGCGGCAACAATGGAAGCATCATCAATTGTTTCAAATGCGTGGATATGCCCCGAGCTTATTTTTCCACAGCCGATAAGTGCGGCTTTAATCATAATAAAAAACAACTCCTTTTGAAATAGGGAAATTTAATCAATTATATTTATTGTACCACAAACAAAAAGGTGTTGCAATATAAAAAAGGCATAAATGGGAAAAATTATTTATAAAATTCCAGTTCGTATTCGTATCTTTTGAGTAAATGATTTTTTCTGTATTTTTCCATTGCATCCGAAGGAATATCAACAGAAATATATTCATTGCACAGACCTATTTCGTTGATGGATATACTATCCAGAGTACAAGTATCCGCTTTCCAGTAAATACATAAATCATTATTACAGCTCATGTTAAAGTCTCCTTCATATTATAGTTTACCATATATATGGTAAACTATAATATGGGAAATGTCAAGAGGGTAACCCTTTGGTAAAATATTATTGGAGGGGATATAATGAACGAAATTAACAGTATTGTTGACTTTAAGGAATATGGCAGGGTTCGTCTAAGTCTTTCTGAAATGATGGAGAAAAGAGGAATAACGAGAAATAAAATGAGAACTCTTACGGGGGTTAAGTACGACGTTATTGACAGATACTACAAAGCTGAAAATATTGAAAGAGTAGATTTGGATTTTCTGGCAAAGGCTTGTTATGTATTAGACTGCTCTGTTTCTGATTTATTAGTATACGAAAAATAACCGTGTGTCTTAAAGCACACGGTTATTTTTGATTGGTAATACTCGATTGGTATTATAAACGCCGGTTTTATTCCTAAATGTTATACCGTCTCTTGGCAAAAACTTGGCAATATTTTGGCAAAAAAATGGCAAAAATATGGGGTTACCTGAGTGGGTGTACAAAAATATTACTACCACAGATAAAGATGATGCAGAATGGGTTCAATACGGCATCGATCTTGCAAATTCCGGGAGGTGAAATTGTGAAAAAACATTTAATTGTGAACATATTGGTTTCCATTGCCTTCATAGTTTTGGATCCGATTCTTACATGGTGCGGTGTTTTTGCTGAAGCATATAGCTTGGGAGCGGAAATGGTTTTAGGAATGTCAATACCTTTTATTTTCTCCTTATTCATTTTTTTTATCATTTTCTCTGTATCATTCTCTTTGTACAAAGCTATTATTACAAAAGATATAAAACAGACTGTGCCGATTTTAGCTCTTACTGCATTTGCGGCAATATATATTGCTTTGTCAACTCAAGGCAGTTTCTGGGTTCGCTTCTTTGAATATTATAAGTAGTCCACCTCGAAATAGAAACAGTGAACCCAACTGCATTTGTTTTGTTGAACTTTTTTATAAGCGGTATGAAAAAGAGCATAAAAGGGAAAATTATTTACATAATCCCGATTCGTATTCATATCGTCTAAGTAAATGCTTTTTTCTGTATTCCTCCATTGCATCCGAAGGAATATCAACAGAAATATATTCATTGCGCAGACCTATTTCGTTGATGGATATACTATCCAGAGTACAAGTATCCGCTTTCCAGTAAATACATAAATCATTATTACAGTCCATGTTAAAGTCTCCTTTCTTAAAATAGTATAACATATTTTCATAAAATATCAAGTACTC
>JAZLCV010000052.1:0-4180 GCA_045614365.1 Eubacteriales bacterium
AAATTCTTTTTAGTGCTATAATACTTTTCGTCATCCGGAAAGAGCGGGTAACAGCCCCGGCTTTGACTGCAGAAGCGCACGTCTGCGGGAAGATTCCGGAGAAACGCCCAAGAGTGTGCCGGCAAAAAAATTGCCGGATGAGAAGTCCGTCGCTTTTATGCGCGCAAAAGACAGACGGCCTCACGGAAGGCGGCAGGATGCCGCATAGGCTGCCGGCACAGTATGAAGGTAAAACAATTCAAATAAAAATAAATAAAAAAAGGAGCTGTGGAGATGCTTAATGAAAACAATAAAACACAGGAACAGGAAATCGTGTTACCGGAAAAGACTCTCGATAACGTCGAGCATGAAATAAATGATACCGAAAAATTTGCCGAAGAAGATAACGGCATAGTGGTATCTGAAAAAGAGGAAGATAAGACAGCTCCGGCACAGGAGCCCGAAGATATTGCAGAGGCACGCTCGCGTGCACTTGCTCAGGTTGAAAGACTGAGTCGTGAGAAAGGCTTTTCGGGACCGTGGGGCAACTTGTTCCGTGCATATCCGTCGCTTTCCCGAAAGGACGCAATCAGAGAGCTTGGAGATGTCGTGAAGAGCGGAATGTCGCCGCTTGAGGCATATCAGAAGAAGCTTCTTGCGGAAAAGGAACAGGAGCTTGAGACTCTTCGAAACTCGGCTACGGCAACAAAGCGCTCTATAGGCGCAGTGGCGGAAGAAAACACAGAGCAACAGCTTGACGACTTCCTCATAGGCTTTTATTCAGTTTAAAAATAATTATTAAAAAAGAAAGGATTAAAAATTTATGTCAACAATTAATTTACACTCACAGTACAGCAAAGATATTCAGACCCAGTATGTCAAGGACAGTCTTCTTGGTGATTGCCTTGATGACCACTACAGCTTTTCCGGAGTCAGAACGGTAAGGATTTCAACACCCATTACTGTTCCGATGTCGGATTATTCACGCACGGGAACCAGCCGTTACGGCACTCCCAAAGAAATGGAAGACCTTGTTCAGGAGCTTACGCTTTCCCAGGATAAGAGCTTCACTCTTACAATCGACAAGGGCAACAACGCAGACCAGAACGGAATCAAGGAAGCAGGCAAGATGCTTAAGCTTCAGATGGCAGAGCAGGCAATCCCGCTTATGGATAAGTATGGCTTCGAACGTCTTTCAAAGCTTGCGGGCAAGATTGTAGGAAACTCAACGGCTATCACAAAATCTAACGTATGTGAGCGCATAACAGCGGGTACTACACATATGGATGACTGCGAGATTCCGTCATCGGACAGAACGCTTTTTGTTACAAGCGAAATATACGCAAAGCTTCGTCTTTCTGATGAGTTCCACGGCTGCGAAGGTCTTATGCAAAAGTCCCTTTCGAAGGGACAGGTGGGTACATACGACAACATGCGTGTCGTAAAGGTTCCGCATTCCCGTTGGCCGCAGAACGTAAACTTCATTATCGTTCACAAGCGTGCAGCCTGTGCGCCTGTTAAGCTCAACGATACGAAGTATCATCAGGACCCGCCGGGGATTTCCGGTGCTCTTCTTGAGGGAAGACAGTATTACGACCTTTTCGTTTTAGCGGCAAAGTGCAACGGTGTTTACGTTGATGTAAACACTGCAAGCGGAGCGGGAGTAATCTGCGCAACACCTGAAATAACACAGGAAGCAACAATAAGCTGCAGCACAAGCGGTGCTACAATTAAATACACGCTTGACGGTTCAGACCCGAGATATTCCGCCACGGCAAAAATCGGAACATCGGTTCCGTCGGTTTCGGCAGGCACGGTTGTTCGTGCGTATGCATATAAAGACGGCGCATTCCCGTCTGAGGTTGCAAGAATCGAGATAGAATAAGATGCGGCGAATGCGGAGCGGGGGACAGCCCTACTCCGCATTTTGCGTACAGAAAGGAGATTTATTCAAGATGAAAGCATATGATATATATAAAAGAACCCTTGCAATTATGTTTGAGAACGAGGGTGAAGACAAAATGTTTTACGACAAATTCACGGAGATACTTAACCTTCTCATTTGTGAAGCAATGCCGTATGAAAACTCGGTCCGTGCAAGTCATGGAGAGACACAGCTTGAAGTCCCGCCAACTGTGGAAAGCATGGAGGATGAAGTCGATATGTCTTATGATATCTGCGGCGCAGCTTTGCCATACGGCATTGCATCGCACTTTTCCCAAGATGACGGAGAACTGTATAATGCGGAAATGTACCGCGAGAAATATACAACCGCGCTCCATAAAGCCGCAAAGTACCGTGTGGCTGATATAATTGACATATACGGAGGTGAACAAATATGACAGGCAGCATGATAAGTGAAACCTTTTTGTCACTGATAACCGCGGATTTGTACATAGTTATTGCCGCGGTTTATGGCGTATGTTTTGCGCTTAAGCGCGCAAGGTTCTTTGATGACAGATTTATCCCGCTTGCGGCGATTATCCTTGGTGTAGGGTTTGAGCTTCTCACCTTTGCATATACCGGCGGAGTGCTTACGGAGTTTGTGCTTCGCGGAATAATCTGCGGAATGGCAGCGGTGTATGTTGCAAATATTGTAAAGCAAATGGGGGATGACGGCAAATGACATCAAATGTATTTAAAGGCGGGAAAATGTATACCGTGCCGATGAAGGACATTGAACATATAGGATATTTCGGCGCAAAGGGAAATAGCGAGGAAATAAAAAGTGCTTGCTCACGGATAGCAAAGCTTCGAGGAAGAGCACCGGATTTTCTCTTCAATGCTGAGCTGTTTGATTTTGATACCCGCAAGGCGGCAAGCGATGTTGTCAGTGGCGGAGTGGTGCACCGCCTTACCGAGGGATATGGTATTGCGTTTCCCGATAATAAATCCGCGGTCTTTTCATATAAAAATAATGTAGGTGCCGCCGATTATGTAGGCGCATACCCCGTTCTTGTCCGCAACGGAAAAGCGGAAACCGCCATTCCTGCCGGAATTTCCGGACGGCGAGGGAGAACTGCAATAGGAGTGTCGGACAGCACGCTTTTCATCGCGCTGCTTCCCGACAGCGGAGGTGCAACTCTTCCGGAGCTTCGGCGCGCGTTTGTGTCCTTCGGCTCCGTGAACGCAATAAACCTTGATGGCGGAGGCAGCACCCAGTTTTACGCGCCGCTCGGTAACCATTTTTCCGGCAGACGCGTTCGAGGTTTTATCGGGGTATGGATTCGCGGAGGCGATATCCGCTATGTCAAGGTAAGAACAGTGCTCAACGTGCGATCGGGTGCAGGCGTATTCAACAAGCGTGTCGGCAGGCTGTATAATGGGGATGCTGTTACCGTGCTTGAGGAAAAGTCCGGCTGGGCAAGGCTTGCGGCAGGCTGGGTGTGTGCAAAATACCTTGTGAAAAAACGATAGAAAGGGAAGGTGAAAGGACGTGGAATATGTAACGTGTGAGACGTGCGCCAACCACCGCGAAGAGATTAACGAGCGGTTAAACAGCGGTGATGTACGCTTTGAGAGACTTGAAACCAAGCTTGATACGCTCATCTCCACAAACCGCCTTATTGCAGGGGCGGTAATAGGTGGCGTGGTAACGATAATTGCAACGCTTCTGCTGCGGGGAATATAATAAGTATAAAATGAACAAGGACTGGGAAAAAGTCACTGGCTTTTCCTCAGTCCTGTTTCACCCTGTTATATTTAGCGGGAAGCGTGAATTTGCGCTGGGAGTTGTTGTAATAATACCGAGTTTAATAATTAAATAAAACTTGATTTTTGATGAAGAACGTGGTATGATTTAAATATAAAAGGAGTGGTTGAAATTGAATGCGGGGACAACTTGGGGATTTTGGTCGTATTTTGCAACCGGAGCAGATGTTTTATCATATTTATCAATTATAATTTCTGCCATAACATTGTTCACAACTTTTGGAATTCGAAGGTCGTTATTGGCACATATTGAAAAAAATGATTATTTACAGGATATTGACGAGAAAATAAAAAAGCTTCGTTCTTATGAAGAAACAATAGGTAAGGATGGAGATCTGTGTAATGCAAAACTTTTAGATCTAATTTACAGTGAACTAGACGATATTGTAATTTCTTATGAGACAATATTAAAAAAGAAAATAATCAATGAAATCAAAAAATTGCAGCAATTAACTGAAAATAGTAGGGATCCCGTGCCATCCGGAACAAA
>JAZLCV010000053.1:0-19160 GCA_045614365.1 Eubacteriales bacterium
TCTCCCGATAAAAAAACGGGAGAAAATTTCATGGAGGAAAGTATGAAAAAGATATTATCTTTTGTTTTGGTTGCTGTAATGCTTATCACCATGTTGCCTGTAGGCATTGCTGCTGATTCTGCGGAAAAAACGTATCTATACAAGTTTTTCTCGGGTACGCACGGACAGAGCAACAAAACAGACTTTTCACCGTCGGCGTTTTCTGTTGAAAACACGGCGGACGGCTATGATAAATGGGGTTATGTCGGAGCTTGCTATGCAAGCGGATGGAGTATTAATGCCATCGCAAAGGCAAACCGTTCGGACTTTAATTTTACTGCACCGAATGGAACCGTTTATCCTCCAACATTTACAGAGGATAAGCTTACGGCACTGTGCTTTGAAATTGAGGCAGAAGCGGGAACATATACTCCCCGCGTGGCATGGGTTAACAGTGAACTTGGTGCAACTGCTCAGTTTTATCTGATAGAGAAGCCGGCAGCCGGTGAGCTTGATACAGAAGGAAAATTTGATACATCAAAGTTCAAGAAATATATTCTCAGTGACGGCTTTGACGAAAATCTTATAGGATATGGAGATTTCTCGTTAAAAGGAGGAAGACGTGAGAATTATATCGGTGAATCGCTCAGCGATTATACCAAAATAACAAATAAGCACGGAAAGACAATGCAGGATGTTACACTTAGCAGTGCCGGCAACCGTTATTACCTGATTGCAGTAATGACAGGCAAGGGGGCTGAAGCTCAAAGCTCCGGAAATATGTGGGGAACTACACTTCTGGCGTTTTCGCTCACTCCTGCCGACGGAACAAGCACGGTCGGAAATCCTGATGTTATGTGCAAGGCAGATCTTGCAATAAGCTATCCTGACGGAGCTCAAATGCTTCCGAGAGGAGAAAGTGCAAAGCTTGATCTCAAAATCTTTGGCGGATTTGAAGAAAATCCCATAGCTATTGATTATAGTCCCGAGGATATAGAAAGCATTACATACAAGTCGAGTAACGAAGTGGTGCTTGCGGTATCAGATGATGGTATGGTCACGGGAGGAACACGCAACGGAACAGCCACTGTGACGGTAACTGTCACATATAAAGGCGTTACAAAAGAGGCAAGCTGTGATGTTACGGTGTGGAGTGCTGTGAAATATGCAGCGGTCGTTACAACCCTGAGCGACAGCACACTTGCCGTAGGAGAAAGCACGAAGATTATTTCTACCATACCGAAGCGTGAAGACGGAACCGATGCGGATATGGAAGATTCCGTTATTTCTTACAGCATAGCAGAAGAAGACAGAGAAATACTTCAATATAACGAAGAAAACAATTCTATCACGGCGCTTTCAGAGGGAACCGGTACGCTTATAACAACCATAACTGCAAGCGGTGGAATCACGACCTCTGAAAATAAGATAACGGTAGATAACCGGCAGAAGGTTGAAAAGGTTTATCTCTATTGTGATGAAAGCATTCCGATAGGGAAAACAGCACAGTTTAAAACCTCGCTTGAACTGAAAAACGGCAGCATACTTCGTGGTGGCGAGATAGTAAGTCTTGAAATTGTAAACGAGTCGGAAGAAGGTGTTGTTCTTCCGGACGAAAAAGGCTGTTTGGTTATAGGTGCAAAAGCGGGAACCGTTGAAATCAGAGCAAAGGTTATAGTGCGTGGCGTTGAGTATACAACTGATACAGTTCTTCTTACGGTAACGGAATTCGGAAAATACGCCCGGAAGAATTTCAGCATTGATTTCCGCAGTGATAAATATGTAGGCGACAGCTTCGAAACGATTGACAAAGCAACTGAGTACACTGACTACCGGAACTGGGTATTCCATGAGATTTCCGCAATCGGTGATTACAAAAAGAATCTGTTGCTTCGCGAAGATGCATTCTGCTACGTTGTGTTTGATATAAACAACAGCTGTCCGTACCTTGCTTTCCGTGTCGGATTTCCCGAGGCAGGAAAGTATGCGGTTGATGCATGCACATATAATTGCTACCGCTCGGCAAATACCGAGATGTACGTTATGCCGGCAAATTCGGAAAATCTTGCCGACATTCCGTCAAAGCTTGTAAATGCCAATGAATACTATGTAGGAAGTCTTGATTTTTACAGTGAAAATGCAATTGATAACGCAACTGCGCGTTACGGTTTTGCAAACGTGCCGGAAACAGGGGAATATCTTGTTGTAATGAAGATTGTTCCCGGTAAGGCGCAGGAGATAAAATATTTTAACGGCGATGTATTTTACGGGCATTATATAACCTTCACACACGACAGTGTGTTAGACCGTGCAACGCTCTCTTTTTCGGAGAATACAGAAACACTTCCGGTCGGAAAAAGCGCAGAAACAGTGTTTTCTATGTTCGGGGGAAGCGGGAATACGCTTGAGCATAATGCCGAAACGCTCGCAACTCTTAAATACACAAGCAGCAACACCGATATTGCAACGGTAGATGATAACGGAAGAGTTACGGCTATAAGTGAGGGAACGGCAGATATTACAGCATCGGTTTCGCGCGATGGCATAACAAAAGAGGCGATCCTTAAGGTTAAGACAGAAGACCTGAGCGGAATATCCAAGAATGGAGTTTTTGCATCGTCAGATGGCTCCGTTTACATTTACGGAGAGACACGTCTTATCGTTTCCGCACTTATGAACAGCGGAAAAACCGCATACGTCCCTGCGCAATTTGTCAGATGGGAAATCCTTCCGGAGTCAGATGAAGACGTCTTGGAAATATCGGAAAACGGAATTGCTACCGGTAAAAATATTGGAAAGGCGCATCTGAAAGCACATATTCTTCCGGGGTGGAAGGATGGTGCGGAAAATATAGAAATTGCACCGATAACGCTTGATGTTGTGCGGGATGCCGGTGTTGAGCTTACAATATATACGCAAAAGGAACGTGACAATGCAAAGCACAATGCCTCAAGATACACATGGGCTAAAGATGAGGTTAAGGCTGCAAAGCAGAAGGCAGACAAATATGTAGAGAATGCAGAGCTTCTGTATCAGATTATGGCGCCGGAAGGGATTCCGAGATATTACTATATCGGGCATAATTACGATCCGAATAAGTATTATTGTCGCTATTGCGGAGCAAACATAGGTCTTGAATACGGAACGTACGGATTTATGACTGACCCGATTTCTCGTCCGTGGAAGGTTCAGTGTCCTGATTGTAAGCGCTTGTTCCCGAGTAACGATTTCGGAAGCTTTTATGAACTTGGCCTGTCTGAAGACAGAACCTATTGGAACTATACCGATGCATTGCAACGGCATCATGAGATTTTCGTGTGTGAAGACGGTGAAAACTGTACGCACACACCGCCTGCTGAAAATGCCCCCGAGCCGGGAAGCAAAGAATGGATGGATAATGACCCGCGTGATGCTGCATGGCGCGAATACTACGGCTATAACATAGAGGGTGGCTTTTTAACAAACATTCTCTATGAGGAAATGGACGAAAAGCTTGGCGTAGCTGGCTGGGGAGTTGATGATGGCTTTGGATATCATCAGCCATATATTGCAGATAAAAATCTTCCGGGTTACAGCGTCATGTATTCCAATGCAGACGGTTATGCGAGGTACACGGACGGAAGCGATAATAACGGTCCTGTAAATTACTATTTCATCGGATATTATATCCACGAAGGCTTGTGGCACGGCGGTGAGATTACTGCTGCAATCGAAGCGCTGGCAGATGCATTTGTATATACGGGAGATGCGAAATACGGCAGAGCCGGAGCTATCCTCCTTGATAAAATTGCGGACATCTATCCGAAATTTGATTGGTATAAATGGACAAATTGGCGCGGTAATGAGTATAGGGGAACGATAGTGGACCCGATCTGGGGAACAACCATTGCAACAAGCTTTGCTGCGGCATACGATGCATTCAAGCCAATATACAATGACCCGTATGTAGTAAACTATCTGTCGGAAAACGGTGTGACATATAAGGAAGAGGACGGCGAATTAGTAATTGATAATCCCAAAAGCAGTCCGGGAGCACTGAAGAAAAATGTCGAAGACAGAATATTGCGTCAGATTTATGAATTTGCACTTTACGGAGATTTGAAAGGGAATTTCGGCAGACATCAGGGCGCAGTAGCAACAGCAGCAGTGGCACTGAATAAAATGCCGGAAACCGGAGAAATGCTTGAATGGATAATGCAATCAGGTGCAAATGCATATAACACCGGAGAAAAACGGCACAAAATCAGCGGTGGAGACATTATGAACACGTTGGTTGCAAATGTGGATCATGACGGATTTGGAAACGAAAATTCACCGCAATATAACCGTACGTGGGTGAATAATCTGGCTACGGTTGCGGATTGTCTTGACGGATATGAGTTGTACCCATCATCCGACCTTTATAATAACCCAATATTTGTGCGGATGGCAATGGCGTCGCACCGCTTGACGTTAGGCGGATATTATACGGCACAGACAGGCGATCATGGCGCTTTTGCAGATAAAAGCGTGTATCTTTCCGACGGTGTTTTGGAAAGAATATTTGAAAAGACAAAGGATGTTGAGATCGCACAGGTATTGTATTTAAACAACGGAAATTCTGTTGAGGGGCTTCACGGGTCGCTTTTGGATGATGAACCGGAAAAAATGACTGATGAGATCAAAAGCATTATTGATGAATACGGCACACTGAATCTTGACAGCGAGCTTTTGTCCGGATACGGTTTTGCTGCTCTCCGTGCAGGCGGAGCATACGACTCTGCCGTCTCGGCGGGAAGGATGAATAATCATCGTGATTTTGCTCTTTATTTCGGTTCGACAGACAAACACGGACACGCTGATACATTGAATCTGTATATGTCAGCATTCGGATTGAATATGGCACCGGATCTCGGTTATCCGGAGCAGACCGGAACTCAGCCGAACCGTATTGAATGGGTTGATGCAACAATTTCACACAATACGGTTATTGTGAATGAAGCTTCTCAGCTCCCGAACACCGGTGTTGGAAAGGTTCATCACTTTGATGATTCCGGAAAGGTACAGGTTATGGATGTGAGCTCAGACAGCTATCCTGTAACTGATGATTATCGCCGTACATTTTTCATGATAGAAGCAAGTGATGGTATTTCATATGGTGTGGACTTTTTCCACATAAAGGGCGGCAACGATCATATGTATAGTTTCCACAGCCAATCCGATGAGCTTTCTGCAGTAGACGGACTTTCCGGGTTTACATCATATCCGACATATGAAAAGGACGGAAAGCTTATAGGAACATATGCAGGAGCGGATGTTGCATATGGCGCATGTCCTAAGGATGAAAATGATAATTACCTGTATCCGGAAGGGTATACATGGCTTAAGAATGTTCGCACATATAATGTGGCAGAAGAAAAATTCTCAGTAGAGTTCATGGTAAAGGATTGGAATAAGGCACTTAAGGATAACCGTGATTTACGTTTGCGCCTTACAATGCTGAATGACGATACCCCCGAAGAGGTATCTTTTGTGACGGGGCTTCCGCCGCAGATAGCAGCCAACAAAAAAATAAGCGAAATTGAATATATGCTCGTAAGAAATAAGGGTACGGATATCGATACTACATTTAATGCAGTTTACGAGCCGTATGAAAAAGGTAATGAGTACATATCCGCAATAGAAAAGGTGGATATGGAAAGAAGTGTCGGAAAACCGGGGTTTACCGATTCTTACGGTGCAGTTAAGGTTACTCTGAAATCCGGGCGTGTGGATTATATTATTTATTCCACAAATACGAATGCAGACTATGTTGTGGATAACAAGATAAGGTTCCGTGGATTCGGTGGAGTTATTTCTCTTGAAACTAAAGGTGAAACCGAGACGGTTGTTTATAGTTATCTGAATGACGGTGAAGTATTAAGCCTTATAACGGAACAGCAGGAAAATAGGTTTCCTGCCGCATATACGGGCGAAGTTGCAAGCTTCACAAAGGTGCTCGCAACAGAAAACAGCATTGTATATACGCCTGATGCAGTAACAGATACCTCGGCAATTACAGGCAAGAATGTTTATATTGAAAACGACGGAATCACAAATGCAGTTTACAAAATTGAACGTGCGGAGATTCTCGAAGACGGAAATATTGAGCTGCATCTCGGGAATACATCGCTGATAAGGTCTTACAGAGATTCAAATGATATTACTCTCGGATACAATTATAGTATTGCCGAGGGACAAACACTTCGGATTCCGATGACAAATACATACGATACTTCGCCTGAAATTGAAAACGTAGCCGATGTGTCAACGTCTGTTGGAAGTACCATTGTAATTCCGCTTAGTGTTACAAGCGAAAAAGAAGTGCAGATTATAGGAACAAATCTGCCGCGCGGAATGACGATTGACCGGGAAACAATGTCATTGCGCTGGAAACCTGATGCATCACAGGTCGGAGATAATCACGTTGCCGTAACTGCAAGTGACGGAACTCTTGAAACAACAATTCACTTTACAGTGACAGTTTACGGTTCGACAACGGGTTCTTCCGGTGCGACAGGTGAACCTCCGTCAACGGGTGGCTCAGGTGCACCCGCAGGTGGTGGCGGAGGCGGTGGCGCCACACCGACACCCGATGATTCTTCTGCTGATGCTGCAGGGGGGGATGTATCTGCTCTCCCAAACGACGAGGATACTACCCAATCCGACAAAGGCGAAAACGTACCTGACGCGTCGGGTGAAACGGATGATATCCGTTTCACAGACCTTGGTGATTGCGAATGGGCAGCAGATGCAATTAATGCGCTTGTTGCAGAAAACATAATAAGAGGAACAACATCTGACACGTATTCACCGGCAAACAATATAACACGCGCAGATTTTGCTCTGTTGCTCGTTCGCACGTTCAGACTTAAATCTGACAACACGGAAAACTTTGCGGATGTGTCGGCGAGTGACTACTTCGCGTCCGAGCTTGCAATAGCACGTAACACCGGTATTGTAGGCGGTATAGGTGAGAATAAGTATGCCCCGCGCAATAACATCACCCGTCAGGATATGATGCTGATAGTCTATCGCGCGCTGACCGCCAATCCAGTAGGGATGGATATCCGTGCTCTCCCGCTAACGGACGAACCAGAATACCCCGACTTCACCGCCGTCGCACCATACGCCCGCGAAGCAGTTTCCGCGCTTATCGGTGCCGGCATTGTGAACGGCAAGAGTGGTCATATAGCTCCGCTTGACTACACTACAAGAGCTGAGGTGGCGGTGCTTATAAAGAGAATACTTGATCTTGGATAGACACTGTTTTCAAAGTTTAATGTATTCGTAACGACGATTGAAAAACAGGGGCGTAGAAAGCGTTTTCTGAACAAGAACCGCATAAAATATAATATCACAGAAAAAGAGGAAGGTATATGCTTTTTAAAGATGAGCGCTTTGGAATGTTTGTTCATTTCGGGCTATATTCTCATGTCGGATGGCAGGAGCAATATCAGCTTAGAATGAACGTTCCGAAAGAAGAATACATAAAACTTCAGGATGTGTTTAATCCGGAAGAGTTTGATGCCGATGCACTCGTGAAATTTGCAAAAGATTCAGGTGCGCAGTATATCTGTTTTACAACCAAGCACCATGACGGTTTCTGTATATGGGATACAAAGTACACAGATTATAATATTATGAACACCCCGTACGGTAAGGACATTCTTAAAGAAATTGCCGGAGCTTGCGAAAAATATGATATAAAGCTTGAACTTTATTATTCGATTCCTGACTGGCATCATAGAAACAGCATTAATGACGGCGTTGCCTCTCACAGTCTTAGTAAGCCTAACCCCGGAGATGAACCGAACGAAGATTTGTATATAGAGTATATCAAGAATCAGATGTCAGAGCTTTGCTCAAATTACGGAAAAATACATTCTATATTTTGGGACATACCGCCGTTGCGCCGTGATAAGTCGGTGAATGATTTTGTTCGTAGTCTTCAGCCGCATATTCTGTTTAACGACCGCGGTTATGACAAGGGAGATTATTCGACTCCTGAACGCGAGGAAAGAATAAAAGCTGCGGAGTTTAGCAGGCTTTGTGAAGCGTGCCAGTCGGTTGGAGCGCAAAGCTGGGGATACCGCGAGGAAGAAGATTATTTTACTCCGCAGAGCATAATTGCGTCTATGTCATCAATCCTCATTAAGGGCGGAAACTATCTCCTTAATGTAGGACCTGACGGAAAAGGAAATTTACCGGAAGATTCAAAACGGATTTTTGCCACTGCGGGGGATTGGTATAAGAGAATATGCGAGAGTCTCGTAGACGCAAAGTATTTTCACGTGGGTGGTTTTGACTACACCGTGCGTGAAAATAATGTATACCTTCATCTTCCGCCGGCATGCGGATGCCGCGGTTTTAGCCTCAAACCGTTTACTGTTGCGCCACGTAAAGCAACATTATTAAATGACGGAAGAGAAATAGAGGCAAAGGTAGTTTACAGTCCGTGTGATTACGACAAAGAGAAAAATATTCCCCATCTTCATGTAAGGAAGCTTCCTGCCGAAGAATTTCTGCATGAAAATATGGTAGTAAAAATGGAGTTTGATGATGTGGCGGAATTTCTGTCGCAGACATTTGAGAAAGTAAAAAAAACTATTTTATAATAAGGAGATAAGGAAAAATGTTAGACATTAAAAAAGTCAGGAAGATAGATCTTCATTGCCATGTCCTGGCGTTTCCGGAACTTGCAGTGAAACGTCCGAACGGAACTAATTATCTTTCTGTTGAAGAACAAATCGAGGTGCACGATAGGGTAGGTGTTGATTTTGGTGTTATACTGCCTATAATTGGTCCTGAGGCTCATTGGACGTGTATCGGCAATGAGCAAGCACAAATTGTGGTAAACAATCATCCTGATCGCTTTACGTGGTTTTGTAATATAGATGCTCGTCAGGGAAAGTATACGGAAAATTCAGATCTTGCACATATAGCTCAGCAATATAAAGAAAAAGGCGCAAAGGGTGTTGGCGAAATTATGACGACACTTTACGCAGACGATCCTATGATGCAGAACCTGTTTTCCGTTTGTAGTGAGCTGAAAATGCCTACTCTTTTTCACATAGCACCTTGCAAAGGCGGTGCTTACGGAATTATTGATGATCTTGGTCTTCCGAGAATTGAAAAAATGCTGAAAAAGTTTCCGGATTTAACGTTTATAGGGCATTCTGCGTGCTTCTGGAGTGAAATATCCGCTGATAACACAGAGGAAACGAGAAGTGGGTATCCTCAGGGTAAGGTCATAGACGGAAGAATTGCCGAGCTTATGCGTGAATACGGAAATCTGCACTGCGATTTATCTGCAGGCAGCGGATCAAACGCAATGATGCGCGATCCGGAGTATGCCGCAAAATTCCTTACCGAATTTGCTGACAGGATTTTTTACGGTGCAGATGTCTGCACCCCGGGAAAAACATTTCAGTATGAATTTATAGATTTCCTTGAAAAGCTTGTACTTGAAAAAGGACTAAGCATAGATAATTATGAAAAAATAATGCATAAGAATGCCGAAAAGCTTCTTGGACTGAACTAATTAAGGAGGAAAAAAAGAAAATGTCAGAATTAGCATTATTTGGCGGCACACCCGCTGTAACGTACAAGACAACCAATAACCACGATGGCTCAGATGTGTTTGCATGGCCTGTGGTAACCGAAGAAGATAAAACCGCCGTTATGGAGGTTTTATGCCGCGGTGGAATGAGTGACACAGATGTCACTAAGGAGTTTGAAAAAGACTACTGTGCGTGGACAGGATCAAAATACGCATTGGGAACAAATAACGGAACAGCAGCACTTCATGCTGCTATGTACGGGTGCGGGGTAGGCCGCGGTGATGAGGTTATTTGTACAAGCGTTACATACTGGGCAAGTTGTTCGGGGGCATTCTCTTTGGGTGCAACTGTTGTTTTTGCAGACATAGACCCGTATACTTTGTGTATGGATCCAAAGAAGCTTGAAGAAAAAATAACTGATAAGACGAAGGCTATTGTAGTTGTTCATTATTTGAGTTATCCTGCGGATATGGACGAAATTATGGCTATTGCAAGGAAACATAATATTAAGGTAATTGAGGATGTTTCACATGCACAGGGCGGAAAATACAAAGGAAGAATGCTTGGTACAATAGGGGATGTAGGTGCTGCATCGCTTATGTCCGGAAAATCCCTTGCTATAGGAGAGGCGGGAATTCTTCATACAGATAACCGCGAAATTTATGACAGAGCTATTGCTTTCGGAAGGCATGAGCTTTTTCAGGAAAGTTCGGTGGAAACGGAATATTTAAAACCTATGGCAGGGCTTCCGCTCGGAGGATATAAATACAGAATGCACCAGTTGTCATCCGCGATGGGAAGAGTCCAACTTAAGGCTTACGATGAGCGTTGTGCGGAAATGGATAAAGCTGCTAATTATTTTCTTGATTTAATCAAAGACGTACCGGGGATTACTCCGCGACGTGTTGATTACAGCACAGGGTCAACAATGGCAGGGTGGTATGCGGCAGTCTTTATATACAACCCTGAAGAGTTGGGAGGACTTTCTGTCAGCAGATTTGTTGAAGCTCTTGCTGCTGAAGGATATGCGGGAGTGAAGGTAGGATGCAACCGCGCTCTTCACACGCATCCGCTTTACAATACCATAGATGTTTACGGTGACGGTGCACCGACCCGTCAGGCGTTTGCTGCCAATGATGTCACAGCAGGAGATGCAACGCTTGAGGTTTCAGAAAAAATAGGTGAGAAGCTTGTGAGAATGCCGTGGTTCAAGAAATTTGATAAAGATGTTATAGAACAATATGCCAATGCAGTCAAAAAGGTTGCCGCAAACTACAAAGAACTTCTTCCGGGAGATAAAGGAAATCCGGAACAGCTCGGTGGATGGTTCTTCTTTAATCATGGTAAGAGGTAGAGTATGTTTAACAAAATTATAATGCATATAAACTATGCAGAACTTCCCGGAAAACCATTGGGAGGAAAAAGTATTGATGAAATTTGTGAGTTTGCAGCAAGGTGCGGCTATGACGGCATTGAATTCCGTGGAAAAGTTCCCGAAGTGCTCGGAAACATATCTTTTCAGAAGTATGCCGAGATCATTGCAAAAGCAAAAGACAACTATGGCCTTTCAGAAATTCTTTTTCGGCTTGACATTCCTGAGTGCACAGATGAGAGTGAAGAAAAGCGCCAAGAAGCAATTGCCGGAATAATCAAAAAGGCGGAACTTGCAAAAAATGTGTGCGGTACCAAGGTTTGCAACACAACAGCAAAAAAGTATTTTTCCCCGATAAAATCAGCGCCTTCTGACGATTATGCATTCCATGGCAGCACTGCGGTGACCGAGCGGGAGTGGCAACTTACTGCAGAGGCTTATTCGCAGGTTGGCAAAGCTCTTGAAAAAATCGGTGTGAAGTTTGCATTTGAAACACATATGGGATATATTCATGACTTGCCGGAAACTTCTAAGCGCCTTGTTGATATGATAGAAAGTCCTGCTGTTGGTATAAACATGGATTATGGAAATACTGTGTACTTTTCAGGGATTCCTTCGGTTGAAGAAGCCATCGATATATACGCTGAAAAGCTGTTCTATGTCCATCTGAAAAACTCAATCAGGGTCCCCGGTGATTATCGTCGCATTCCGACTGCACTGTCGGATGGTGAGATAAACCATCGCAGCTACTTATCAAAGCTTTTTGATACCGGCTATTGCGGTCCGATAGGAATTGAAGCTCCGCGTTCCGGAGATCGTCTCTTGTATGCAAAACAGGATTTGAATTATTTAAAATCAGTTATTGAATCGATATAAGTATTATAGTCTTTTTGTAAATTTTATACAGTATTAAAAAAATCTCCCGAGGCAATAATGATAATAGCTTATTGCTTTGGGAGGTTTTTGTTTTGGTATACGGTAAGGTTGAAATATGCGGCGTGAACACGTCAAAGCTCAAGGTTCTTTCGGGGAATGAAACATACGAACTGCTTAAAAAATACCGCGAAGGGGACATTTCTGCGCGGGACGAGCTTATATCCGGTAACTTAAGGCTTGTTCTCAGTGTAATCCAGCGCTTTGCAAACCGCGGCGAGCAGGTGGATGATCTTTTTCAGGTCGGATGCGTCGGGCTGATTAAGGCAATCGATAATTTTGATATAACTCTCGGCCTTCGTCTGAGCACATATGCTGTACCGATGGTCATTGGCGAGATACGGCGCTATCTCAGAGATAACAGCGCAATTCGCGTTTCGCGGTCTATGCGTGATACTGCATACCGCGCTCTGCAGACTAAGGAACGGCTTCTCAACGAAACGCAGAAAGAGCCGACGGTTGAAGAAATTGCAAAAGCGATGGATATGAAATGTGAGGATGTTGTTTTTGCGCTTGACGGAATTATGGAGCCGGTGTCTCTCTATGAGCCGGTATATTCCGATGCATCGGGTGATACAATTTGCGTTATGGATCAGGTTGGCGATACGAAGAACACGGATGAAAACTGGCTTGAAAAAATTGCCTTGAAAGAAGCTATTTCAAACCTCAATGAGCGGGAACGCCATATTTTATCTCTGCGCTTTTTTGACGGACGGACACAAACTGAGGTTGCAAATGAAATAGGAATAAGTCAGGCGCAGGTTTCGCGCCTTGAAAAGAGCGCAATAGACAGAATTAAAAAGCAATTATAACGTTAATATTTTAAAATAATACTTGTAACAGTATACCATTTGTGGTATACTGTTTTTATCACAAAAAGGCAGAGTAGGAAATATCGGGTTAAGTGCCGCGCGAACGGGGAGTTGTCGTGCGGACGAAGGCGCTTAAGCCGAGGGGAGTCGAACCCCTTAAGCCTTAAACTTGTCGTCCTTCGCATTTAAATTATTTAAAATTTTCCTGCGTTTAAGGTCGAAGAGTTTAAAAACGAAAATTTCTGATGAAGTACAAAGAAAATTCAAAAATAATACTGACGTATATTTGCGGAATTTTCTGCAGTAGTTCGCAGAAATTACGTTTTTAAACCTTAAGGTGTTCGACTTCCCTCGGCTTATGCGTTGCCGTGATGTTTCCGCATCCCGCTGCAAATACGGCTTGCTGTCCTCTTTGTGTCAGGTTTTGTTGTACCAAAATTTAACAAAGGAGGACTAATATTATGCAAAACCGTATAAAATCCTCGCTTGGCGAGATAAAAAACATCCATTCTCTGGCGATGTGCGCCGTGCTTGTTGCGCTCTATGTGGCGATAGATACCGCATCGGTATATGTCACGCCGACCCTGCAGCTCACTTTTTCGTTTCTCGTTCTTGGGCTTTTGGGCTATCGCTTCGGGCATTTCACCGGCATGCTCGCCGGGCTTGCGTGTGACCTTATCGCATATGTGATTCGTCCGGCAGGTCCGCTTCACCTCGGCTTCACGCTTTCTACAATGCTTACCGTGCTTGTTTTTGCGATTTTCCTTTATGAAAAGCCGCTTCGTGTCTGGCGCGTAATAGCTGCAAAAACTGTTGTGAATGTCGGTGTGAATATTGCGCTCAATACATATTGGCTGTCAAATCTTTACGGCAAGGCGTATGTCGTTCTGCTCTTTGAACGCGTTATTAAAAATATCGCGCTTCTTCCGGTTGAAATTATTTTGTTGTGGCTTGTGCTTCGCGCTTTTGAAAGAATAATGCAGAGAATGGAGAATAGAAAATAAAAAATCTGAATACACATTATAACAGGTGATTATTTATGGATATTTTAAAGTCAGTGATTATAGGTATAGTTGAAGGTATAACGGAATGGCTTCCCATAAGCAGCACGGGACATATGATTCTCGTTAATGAGTTTATGGGTATAGATGAAAGCAGCTTTTTCTCATCGCAGATTTTTCTCTATGTAATCCAGCTTGGCGCAATTTTAGCTATCGCCACGCTGTATTTCAAAAAGCTCAATCCGTTCGCTCCATCAAAGTCAGCTATCGAGAAAAAACAGACGTGGCAGATGTGGTTTAAGGTTATTGTTGCATGCATCCCCGCCGCAGTGCTCGGGCTTCTGTTCAACGATGCAATGGATGCAGTTTCAACTCCGCTTGTCGTAAGCATAATGCTTGTTGTATACGGTATCGCATTTATCATAATCGAGCGTAAAAACAAGCATGTTAAGATTGAAAATATGGAAGATATGACATACAAAACCGCGCTTTCAATCGGTCTGTTCCAGGTCCTTTCTATTATTCCCGGAACCTCGCGCTCGGGTGCAACAATTCTCGGTGCAATTCTTCTTGGAACATCAAGAAGTGTTGCGGCAGAGTTTTCATTCTTCCTTGCAATTCCGGTTATGTTCGGTGTAAGCTTCCTTAAAATCATCACAAACGACTATATTATGTCATCCGGCGAATGGATAATTCTTGCGGCGTCTATGGTCACAGCATACGTCGTGTCTCTCGTTTCGGTAAAGTTCCTTACAGGATACGTACGTAAGCACGATTTCAAGGCATTCGGAATCTA
The DNA here is from genome assembly GCA_045614365.1 of Eubacteriales bacterium. GTDB lineage: Bacteria > Bacillota > Clostridia > Oscillospirales > JAAYXM01 > SIG480. The sequence continues at coordinate 14,475 of JAZLCV010000053.1, forward strand.
CCGCATAATCCTCGGTATTATCGTTATAGGATACTTCCTTCTTACAAAATAAAACTGTATAACGTACAAAATCCCGCGGAGTGGATCTTTCCACACCGCGGGATATCTGCTATATAGCTTTTTCTCAGCAAATGCCCGTGAGAAAGAATCGTGGTGGGAACCGGAACGTTTCTTTCCTGCTGTTTATCAGAGATTGCGTAGCTGCTTTTTTGTGCGGGTTACACAATCGGGCATATTTTTCGGTGGCACGTTGACATGTGTTTTTTGAAGTGGTACAATTTCGTCGAGGTGATTGATGATGAAAGAAATAAAAAAATATGAAAGAGGTTATGACAAAGGGGAAAAAACAACCCCCGATAAAATCCGCCTTACGGGCATAGACCTTTTCCCGGAAAAGTATAAAACGCTTCTCTCTGTGGATGAATTTACAAAAGAACGCTTTGAAGAGCTTTTTGATGTAAAGACAGGGCAGTGGTGCGTCCAAGACGGATGGGTAATCGGTAAAAATCCCGATATGTGCCCGGGAATGATTGTTTCAAAGGATGATTTTTTCGGTGATGTTATGTTTGAGATCACGGCTGCAACCATTCCGCCCTCAACCCACGATATCAATATAATGATTCATGGCGAATGGGACGACGAAAAAGGTCGCGGCAATGCGTATGTAACGGGGCTTGAAGCCTTCTGGCACGGCTATATCGGCTTTGAAAAATCACCGAAATATGACCTCACCGCCGCAACAGCCCTTCTTGATTTTGAACCGGGCAGGGAATACAAATTCTCTATTATGAATATCGGAAACAGAATTTTCGTATTTGTCGATGATAAAATGTGCTTTGATATAAAGGACCCAAGTCCGATAGATGCGGAAAAATACGGAAAAATCGGTGTTGAAGCATTTTCAAGCCATCTGAAATTCAAAAACCTGCGCGTATATAAGCCTGCATACGAAAAGGTAAGGGAGTATTACTGTCCCGAATTTTAAATCAAAAATAACTCCTCTGAAGTCCGATGCTTCAGAGGAGTTTGTTATTACATTCGTGTTCTATTCTGTCAATCTCACGCTTTTTTCGCCAGTCCGATTACATATTCTCGGGAACTCCGGCTTCTTTAAGTATCCGCACCGCCGTGTCATAAAAATCTTTGTTCGTTCTCTGCTTCAGGCTGCATTCATACATCCACGGACCATTGTATCCGGCACCGTAAAGCTTTTTGATAAGCGGCACCCAGTCAATTTTTCCGTCTGTCGGGAACCAGTGCTTTTCCTCAACAAAATCATAATCCGAAAAATGCACCGTAATAATCTTGTCGCCTAAACGGTCTATAAAATCACTGTGCGTGTCATTAAGTAGGTGGTTTGCATCAAAGCAGATGCGAAGCTTGTCGTTGGCACTGAGAATTGTTTCAAGCTCGTCGATGCTTCTTCCGATGCAGTGGGGCATATCCTCAACTGCAACAACCGCGCCCTCGCGTGAGGCAAGCTCTGCAAGCTCGCTTGCAAATTCTGTTGCATATTTAAGGCGTTCCGGCCGCTCGCTTTCATCCGGAAACGGAGTTCCCGGGTGGTGAACAACTTTATCAATTCCGACGGCAGCGGCTTTTTTTATTTCCTCAGAAAATCGAGCAAAGGCGGCTTTTCTGATCTCACGATTGGGAGAAGAACCGTCTCCTCTTTCGTACGGACGGTATGGCAGATGGCATGTCCATAATTTAATGTCATATTTGTTCGCAAGCTTTGCAAAATCGCGTGCCTCGGTATACGGCTCTCTGCCGGCGCTGTATTCGAGAAAATTCATTCCGCTTTCTTTAACCGAGGCAAAGCCCTCATCGGAAATATCAAGTCCGTATCCTCCGGATCTTCCTATCTTATACATACTAACGCTTCCTTTATTTTATAATTATTTATATAATACTACAAAACGGCAGTAAAGTCATTACATAATCGGGCAAAAAGAAATTATATTTTCTATTATCTTGAAACAAAATCTGAATTCTCTCAGATTTTGTTTCTTTTGTGTTACATAATCCGGCAAAAGTGACCAAAACCCCTTTAAAAATTCGTTTTAATCTGCTATATTTAACATATAGTTTAAATTTTAAGGAGGACTATCCATATGAAAAAACAGATTAAAACAAGGCTTTCGCGCATTTTGTGCATAGCGCTCATCCTGTGTATGATCCTCGCGCTGATCCCGTCGGCATTCGCCACGACAACCGAGGGAACAAAGACGTTTACGATTGATTTTAAAGCGTTTGCAACTGTAGCAGGTCAAAAAACAGCTGTAAACAAAGCATCTTACGAAAGTGTAAAGGAGCTTTGGGAATATGTGAATGAATACAGTTCTGTAGGGGGAGATTACAGGACTTCGTATGGTTTAAAGGTTGATGCTACGACAAAAGGCGAATATCTGTCAATAAAGCTCACAGCGCCGGCAACAGGAAATTATAAGATTAAGTATGAGTATTACCAAGCTACTCAAGGTGGATATGGTGATATTTATATAGTTCCGCTTACGGAAACCACTAATGTTCTTGATGTTATTAGCGGAGATAGTGGGAAATTCTTATCCGAGGTCTGCTATTACGGAAGTGGTGGAACAGGACCTTCTGTAACCTCTGATGATTATGTATCTCTGTCGGGAGGCGAGGAATATCTTGTTGTTTTTGCTACTGCTAAAAAAAATACAGATGAGGTGTCAGTTTGCAAAATGTATTTAACTTCACTTACATTCACTCCGTATGAGCCGATAAATGCAGTTTATTCGTTTGCAGCGGATGATTACCCTGGGGTTGCTACTCCCGAAGATATTTCATACGCAAACAGTGATGGACTACTTGAGTTTTATGGTAGCGATGGATCGTATGAAGGTATATGGAATTCCAAATACGCGTGTATTCGATTGGCTGCTACAACCGGATGGGTTGCATATAAAATTAGAATTCCTGCAGCAGGTGAATATAAGTTAACGCTTGACTACAGGCAGACAAACAGTGACAAAAATAGAGTAGCAGATGCTTATATAATTCCGGCAAGTTATGGTGTTGATTTAACAAAAGCAACTCTTCTTTTTAAGGGTATCAGTTTTTTAAGTGAATCTACAACGACAGCGAAAAAAGTTACTGACTTCAATGTTGATTCGGCGGGGGAATATCTGTTTATATTTTATAATGAAGCGCTGAGCACCTATGTTCGTCCCGCAAAACTTACGCTTTCGGAAAACAGCAATATCCCCGGTGATGTGGGGTCAGTCGGCGGAATAAACGACGGCAAAGCAAATGTTTACACCGAGGGTGACGAAATTACTCTCGAATATACCGCAAACAACAGCGTTGATGGAACAGACCTTACTCCTGAAGTATCAGATGTAGAAAGCTCGGATAAGTCGGTCATTACAATTGTTGATGACACGGCAACGGCAGTCGGCGCAGGAAACGCGACAATCACGGCAAATATAAACGGTTATCCGGCAAGCTGGGATGTGACGGTGCAGAGCAAAGCTCTTGTTGATGCATTCTCTGATGTAGACGCAAGTGGCAGCGTGACTGTCGGAGAAAAAGCAAACATCAATATTCTCACATATTTGACTGACGGAACGAAGCAAACTTACGAAGACACCATTGAAGCAGAGTACAACAAACCTACTTCAATCACCGCTCCCGAACTTGGCAATGATTACACCTTCCTTTACTGGGCGAAGGGCGCAACGGAGTCAAAACAGATTATCCCGGGTAAGACCTGCACGATTTACCCGACGGTTGAAACCACATATATGATTGCGGTTTACGCACCGACAGGCGAAGATGCGGAAGATAAGGTAGAGTTTTATAACTACAACGGTCAGCTTCTTGACTATGCAATAGGACAAGACGGCAAAATGCCGGCACTTCCGTCCATGACCGGCTACGGCACGGCAGACCATTGGGCACTCTATGGTTCAACAGATACTTATAAGGGTGGCGATGTAGCTCCCGAAACCTCGGGAACTGCAATCTTCGTTGCACAGTACGCTCCTCTCAAAGCTGATATCACTGTAACTGTCAATAACGGCTCCGGAGATGAGAATTACAAGTTTGGCGATACAGTATCATGCGCTGCAGAAGGTGAAGGCACCTTTAAGTGGTGGACAAAGACCGTGAACGGAAAGACCGAAATTGTAAGCCTTAATGAAGATTACACCTTCAAGGCATGGGAATCCTGCACAGTGACGGCAGTTTACGGAGACAAAGCTCCGACCTATGTCGGCGATACAATGCGTATTATCCTTGACGAGCTTACCGTTAAGGGAACAGCAGACAAAGCATATATGGCAGAGTTTGTCGGTTTAGACAGCGCAGTTGAAAAGGGAATTATGCTTGGCACTAAGAAAATTGCAATGTCAAGCAAGGATAATCAGTTCACCGTTATAAACGATATAAACGCAACAGACATCAAAGGTTATGCAATCCTCGCAAACGGCACACTCATAACAGATAAATAAACACAGTATTCAATAACAAACCCCACCGCCATTCGGCGGTGGAGAAATTCATTATAAAATATAGCAGGGTTCGTCCGAATTTGGACGAACCCTGCGTTAATGTTATTCGACAACATTCCGGCATCGAAAAAGCCGCCTATAAAGCCAAGCGGCAATAAATTACAGCGAAATTATGCATACGGGGATGCGCGGAAAACGCAGTTTTCCA
>JAZLCV010000054.1:0-24223 GCA_045614365.1 Eubacteriales bacterium
TGCAAGGGCGCACCCCTGCTCGTTTTAAGGGGATTTTCAAGGGGGAAATCGAAATCCCCCTTGAATTCGATTTGCTTCTTTGGCGAAAACCAAAGAAGGCCCGCCCGGCAGGGCAAGTATGTTGCGGCCTGCCGCAAGCGAAGAGCCAATCCCTCCACCGCCATCCGGCGGTCCCATCTCGCCCGGCTCGGTCACGTCGCGGTTCTGATAGTCCACCGGACTATCATTCATTTCCGCGCCGACATTCCGCTCCGCTTCACTACCCTTTAGGCAAGGGAGGCTTTATAATCCAATATGCGTTTGATAAGCACTGCCACCTCTGCACGAGTTGTGTAATCTGTCGGAGCAATATTGCCGTTCTTACCGTTGACGAACCCTGCGCCAATAAGTGCTGATACCGCCTCTTTTGCATAATCGGCGACGGTCAAGAAATCCTCATTTTGCGGTTCAATGTTCTCGCCGAACCCTACATTAAGTTTCTGCAGTGCGCGGTAGACGATTACCATCATATCCTGACGGGTGAGGAAATTGCGCGGGGCGAATTTATTATCGCCTATTCCTCCGATAAGCCCGTTGTTGCGTGCTATTGCAAGCTCGCTTGAGAAGTAATCGGAAGCCGATACATCCGCAAAGTTTTCCGCGTTATCGCTTGTGAGTTTGAATGCACGAACAAGGAGAAGCGCAAAGTCCGCGCGGGTTATGTTGCTTGCAGGCGAGAACGTGGTTTCAGATGTACCCTTAATTATTCCCTCTGCGGCAAGCGCGTTTATTGCATCCGCCGCCCATGTGCTGTCAGCAAGGTCTGTGAAACGGATACTATCCGTTTCACCCGAAGCCTCGGGTGAATTATTTTCCGTGCTCGTGTTATCAGTGTTTCCTTCACCTTTTTCGGTTTCTCCGTTTTCACCGCTTGCATCAGTATCAGCGTTATCATCCTTATCGGGAGCAGGTGCGGAGCCGCCTCCGCCACCGCCACCACCGGGCGATGTTGACGATTCAGGTTCAGTAACCGCAGGCTTGCTTGTTGTCGAGCCGTAAACAGTCACGGTAAAGCGAATCGTGCTATCGAGGAGTCCGTCCAATGCCATTACTGCCACGTGGTTTTCACCGACCTGTGAAGCATCCGGTTTCCACGTGACGGACATTTTATCCTGATTTACGCTCATTCCGCGCGGAAGCGTAATCCCCCTAAGCTCTACGGGACGTCCGTCGGCAGTTGTTACGCTTATCGGAATTGTTATCGTGCTTCCCGCCGAGACCGTGGCATCTGCTACCGGAGCAATGACAGGCGCGGAAGTTTCGTATGCGGTAAGCGCAATGCGCGCTTTCTGATGCTCTGCAATGTCATATGCATATCCCTTTGAAAAATCAAAGGCATCTGCATAACCACGGATAGTGGTGACATCGCCTATATCAAGGCGCAATGTATTTCCGTTAAGCGTTGCACTCTTTATCCAATAATCACCGTTGCGCACTCCATCGTTTGCTATATCGAGAAGCTTGCCTGAAAGTGCGGAAGTATCAAGCTTTGATGCATCAATGTTATCCGAAAGCTCGATTTCGATAAAGTTTTCAAACTCAGGCTTGCGCGTGAAGTCTTTTACAGTGCCTTCGATTGCCGCATTTTCCATGGTCTTTTCGCCTATCTTTGTTCCGTCAAGGAGATAGCTTCTAAGATAAGTTTTGTTGCCATCATCCGAAACGGTGTAAACTCCCACAAATCCGCAGAAGTCAAACAAATCATCAACGCGGTAGATTTCTTTGTCGTTTGCGGAATACACAACATAGTCAACCCTGCCGTTTTTAAGTGTTACCTTAACTGCCGCAACGGTATCGGCGCTTCGGATAGGACTTCCGTCTGCCTTTGTGACCTTCGCACGCTCAAGAGACTCAATGTTGCTTTCTCCGATATACGGTTCAAGAACGGTTGTAAAGAGCGTGTCCAAATCCTTTCCGCTTCGGCGCGCAAGCAGGTATCTGTACGTCGGCGGGTTTCCGCCTCTTTCAGGTGCTTCGCCGTCTGCAAGCGCTACCTCAGAAAGCTCAAAATCATTCAGCTGAGTTACGCGCAGATGCCAATCGCGCTTAGTAAACTTAAGGTTGCGCATCATTTCAATATCAAAATCCACGGTAAAGCTTCCCGTTCCGGGATTCTGTGCACGTTCTACGTTTTTAAGGTAGTTATATCCCGAATCGTGCGATGCGGAATATGCATCATCACCGTAAGGTACGTTCATTCCGGCATATGTTCCTGCGCTCTGCATCTGCATATCGAGGTCGGTTTTCGCTTCTCTGCTCTGTGCGTGGAAGCTGTACACATGCTCATCGCCGCCGATAATGCGGAAGAAGTCGAGCGCGTAGGAAACCGTGTCATCCACATCAACGGAAACTACCGTTCTTCTGTAGGTATCAACATCCGTATTATACGCTTCAGGTGCATCCACATCTACGACCTTAACCTCGCCGGAGTCGTCAAAGTGCAGAACGTTGCCGGATTCGGTTGTTCTTCTCTGTCTTTTATCGTTTACAACAACGGTGTTGTGAGAAACGGTTCCCGATACCCAATGGTCACGGATTTTTCCGCCCTGCGCACCGGTGTCTGATGGGTAACCCAGATCCGGAGAAAGGTTCATTCCGAACGCATCAATACCAAGCTGCAGGGTATCATAGTGTCTGTGTGAGGTTGCTCCGTGCCCGAAATACAGCCAGAGCGCGCGGGTGGTGATATCAAGATTCGATGATGCTGTTTTTCCTCTGAAGTCCACACCGTCCTGAAGCGTTGCAAGCCCGAAGCCCGTGCGGATATCGCTCTTTACAAGCTCGTATTCTCCATGCTCACGGATAATATCCTCTATCTGCTTCTGCATATATTCGGGGTCTTTGGTGAAGATGTCAAAGTGCAGGCCGTCTGTGCTGTTGCCGTTGTTAAGATAAAGAATCTGCGAATACAAAATCCGCTGCTGCTCTTTGAATTCCTCCGAGGCATCCCACTTATCAACCGTCTCAAGCGCCGCAAGGAAGAGGTCTGAATTAAAGCTTATGCCAATTCCACCGGGACTTCCGGCATCGGCAAGGTTTATCCGGCGTATTCCGGCAACGATACCTCCCGTTTCCATAGGAAGCATCTTGATAAACTTAGGATGCGCCGCGAGGTTATATTCCTCGGGAACGTTCTCATAAAGAGCAAGGTTTTTTACTGTTGCGAGAATGTCTCTCGGCCATCCGTCGTTGTATCCGAAGGAGGATTCGTCTCCATAGCCGTCACGGTCAACCGTGTTCATAAGCTCTGCAAAAACATCTCCGCCACTGCAAACGCCGTTTTTAACTCCGCCCGTCTGCATTGTAAACTGTATCATCTCGCTTGTGAGCGGCTCTGTATCATAAACCACGGCTATCTTCGTAAGCGTGTTTTGCTTCATACCGAAGTTTCCGTTAATTTGCGCGGTCTTGATTGCCGAATACATCCCTTCAAGAAGGTTCTTTTCGATGTTACGGCGAAGGGTTTCGCTCGTTACGCTCTTTTCTTCGTTTTCACCTTCAACAAGCTTTTCGTCATAGCTGTATTTCTCCGCCTTTTCGGTGAGGAAGCTTATAACAGCCGAGTCGTCGTACATCTGGAAGAACGCATCATATGCCGTTGCAAAATTGCCGGCAATGGTACCGGCATCCCATATCGCACCGAGAATTTTTCCGGTATTTCCGCCGGAGTTATGATACCTGTCAAACTCAACGCCCGGGTCAACGAATGCATCAATGCTGTAGTCCGGGAAGAAATCGGCTATTCTGTCAAGCAAAACTGCGCCCGCTCTTCCGTATTTTGGGTCACCCGTGTATACATATGCATCACGTAAGCTTTTGATTGCATCCATAATAACATCTGTTCCGAGCTTCGGTGCTAACGGATGCCTCCAGATTGAGAGGTGGTTTGCAACAGCAACATAGGTGTGAACCTCAGGGACACCGTTCGGATATTTTCGTCCGGTGTCATATCCAAATCCGTCGTCAACGCCCCATTTTGTTCCGTCTATCGTCTCTCCGGTGCGCGGATCTTTGTTATACAGCTCGCTTGACGGATTATACAATTCAGGGTAAAGTGTATTTTTGAGATAGTCAACCTCGCCGTTTGTCTCTATGCGAAGCTTTTCGTTTCTCTCATGTGCCAGCGCTACATCATATTCGCCGTGTTCGTTTTTGCCAAGCTCATAAAGCTTTGCAAAGTCGTTTGACGGGAAAAGACGTTTGCAGTCCGGACACTGGATTTTCCACGGACGGTTCAGTCCGTCTACCGCCCACGGATATGAACCGTATTGCTGGAGATTTGCTCCGCAATAGCGGCATATGCGTATATCGGGATCTGTACCGTATCCTACGTGATAGCTTCGCGGAATACCCTGGGACGGAATCATTTCATAAAGCGCATCTACGTGCGAAAGATATTTATCCGCCGTATCAACAGCAGTCTCCTTTTCGTCCTTTGCCCAGCCATACTTAGATATATTTTCCTGCGCATTCTTTGTTCTATCTTCGGTAAAATATGTGCTCTTTGTCTTACCGTCACGAACGGAAACGTTTAAAAAGCCCCCTTTTGTAACGCCGTCTATCGTAACAGCGGCACTTATCGTTGCCGTTCCTTTTTCATACGGTGTCATATGGCCATCTTCGTCAACCGAAACGACGGCATCATCGGAGGATGAGAACACAACGGTGTCATCTTCTCCAAGCAGAATTTCAGCTCCGAGATGGTTGAGTGCAGAGACCGTGATGCTGCCGCCCGCGGAATTTGGCTTCATCACCTGATTATCAGAAGAGAGAACAACGCTTGAAAAGCCTTCGGGCGTGATTTCAAGCTCTATGCCCGGAGTATACTCCTGCCCATTGTAATTTACAACAGCCGAGAGATTAACCGTTCCGGCCTTGGTTGCCGTTATACTGTTGCCTGAAATGCTTACCTCTCCGTTGCCGGAAACAGTTGTACTGAAATTTCTTTCCGCATTTGCATCTCCGCTGTGGTCATTTCCGAAAGTGTATGTCATACCGCCGGCAAGATCTGCCAAAACATTAAAGCCGATCGTTTCGCCAACTGCAAAAGAGGTCTTTTCAGGAACAATGCGAACCCCCGATGCCGACGGTTCTTCGCCAAGCCATTGTATTGAAAAGCTTATCGGATAAAGATAGCCTTTTGTATGTGCGCGGAGCGTAAGAGTTCTCGTGCCCTTTTCGAGATATACAGGATTAAGCTTTACGGCAGCATTAAGGTCAAGAGCATCTCCGCCGGATTTAAAATTACAGTAGCCTGCATATTCTCCTTCAATATATAGCTTTGCATCCTTACCGGACGCAACGCGTCTTCCTACGAAGATCGGCTGATACCAGCCGGAGTGGTCAACAACAAAGTCAATTGCAAGGTCTGAATTTACAGTGTTATCTGCATTTGGTGCGCTGAACTGAATTGAAGTCGTCAAACAACGTATAGATTTGTAGTTTCCGCCGAGCGCTTCTTTAACGCGCGTCGGTGCAGTTTTGTCACGGTTGACTCTCCAGCCGTCAGCTTCAAGCGTCGGATTAAGCGCTGAAAAGCTTCCGGTTGTTGAGCGGAAATCCCAGTGCTTGTTCTTTGGATTTTCGCCCGTTACCTCAATCTCAAACGAAGCACTTGTTATCTCTTCATCTCCGCACGATACGCTTACCTGTACACGCGCTGTTCCCTCTGCTTTGCCGGTTACGGTTCCGTCTTCGGCAACCTCAAGAATGCCGGCATCTGCCGCATCACAAAGAGAAAACTTAACCTCCGCGTCGGATAAGTCTGCCTCTTTCCCGCTCTCGTGAAGAACGGTTACGCCAAGCTGCATTGAGAATCCTTTCTCTACGCTGTCGGCACCGGTTATCGCAGCACTTGCAAGCGGTGTGCTGTCGGTTATTTTTATCTCAAAAGTTTTTTGAGTGCTGTAGGTTCCCGTGCTTGCAAGAACAATGAAGCTTACAGTTCCCGGCTGCTTTGCGGTAATTTTGCCGTTCCGGTCTATCGTGGCAAGCTTTGTGTTGTTGCTTTCATAATGAAGTGATATGCCGTCGCCATTGCGTTCTGTGCCGTCGCTGTTAATGAACTTTACAGTTATATCAGCTTCACTATCGACCGAAATTTCCTCGGGATGCGTTACTTCAATGCTCTCAAACAGAACTTCAAGACCTGATAAATCAAGAGGTATGCGTCCTGTTTTCGTTACATTACCGATCGTAACCTCTGCGATAATCTCACATTGGCCGTTGCTGACAACCGTGATAACACCGGTATCTGAAACCTTTGCAACCCTTTCGTTCGTCGATGAGTATTTTGCTGTTATCGCTTGATTCTCATCTCCGGAAATTATTTCGTTTCCGGTATTTGTAAATGCAGTGAAAGTTGTTTCAAATTCATCATAAGTCTTGGGGCTTTCAATCGGCTTTACAAGGCTGAAATCCACTCTGTCAAAACTTACTTCATGGAGATGGAGATTTGCAATATAGAAATCGGCGTTTTCATCATCCATCGCCGTGAATTCCACGCGCGGGTCAACGGTTATTCCATCATACCCTTTCCAGTTAAGCCACACAGCAGGAACGGTAAACTGCGTCCAGTCCTGACTTCCACTTGTACCTTCCCACGGATAATGGTTGTAGTTTTTGAGCGATGTTGCCTTCGTCCCTGTGAGAGTATAATAAAATAATTCTCCCTTTGCGCTCCTTATCTTATTTTTTATATTTTCACTTTTTATATAGCCTGTGTACTCATAGAGCTTATCAGAATCAAGGTTAACAAGACCGTTATGGGCAGTGCTTCCTGCAGCATAGTATCCGGTGTAACCCTGGATTCTCGCAAGGTTATTTTCTTTTGTTGATGTTATCGTATCTTCAAAGCTTATTTTTGCGATATTGGTAAAGGAGGTTTTTGAGGGCGAAAGCTGATTTTCAAGAAGCGTATAAACAAAGTTATCTCTTTCTTCGTTTTTCGTCACATACCAAAGTGTATTCTTTGCCGAAACACCGGGAACAGATTCGTCTCTCATATACATACTATTTTCAAACTGACCATGGTCAATACCGTGCCTTACAAGCAGGTTTTCACCCACGACAACAGCATCAAAGGTAAATTCTCTCTTTTCTTCGCCAAGCTCTACAAGAACGTCTACCTTTGTTTTGCCGATCTTCTTTGCAGTGAACTTGCCGTCTTTTTCCGTTACTACAGAATCGTCATATATACTATATGTATACTTTATTCCGTCACCGGGGTAATTTCCGTCGGTATCTGTTATTTTAACGGCGGCTTTTTCACCCACCTGGATAAAGCCCTGCGGAAAATCAAAGAAAAGCTCGTTCGGAAGTGACTCTGCCTGTCCGCGTGATTTTACCGTAAGGGTTTGCGGCGCGCTCGTTACTGAATTTTTATCCGTGCTTACGGTTACAGTAATATCGGTTGTTCCCGAAGATATAGCATATATATCGCCGGCAGAGCTTACCACCGCGACTGACTCATCCGAGCTTTGAAACTCGACATTAACGTTATCAAGCAAAACATCTCCGCCGAAATTATCCTTTGCGCTTACAATTGCATTTGTAAATTCGCCGGGGTAAAGCTCGTTTTTATCGAGCGATACATCTGCGCTTTCAAGCTCTATGTCCGCCGTGAGCGTGAGCTTGTTCAGATATACAAATGAGCCGTTAAGCGCTCCGGAGGAATTGCTTCTTGCTGTTCCGGGGCTGAACACAAAATAATGCTTTCCTGCCTCAAGCTCTTTCTTTCCGAAAGACAATGTCTCGTTTTCGGTATCCGATGCAAATTTCCTGCTTGTCATCTTATTAGCATCAATAAGACCGTCTTCTAATTTTGTTACGCTATTTACATCGAACAAATAAACATCTACAAATGTTGTTTTGCCGTAAGCAACCGGAGTGGCGTTTACCGAAACACTATAGTTTCCTTTTTTAGGAACATCAATTTCAAATGCAATCCAATATGTTTTATCCGTATTATCTGTCTTTTCGGGATTCTGAGCTATAAGCGCAATCTCTCCGGTACTCTTATACGCCCTTATTCCCGAAGAATCCGAAGCAATGTTGGTATGCCCTTTGGAATTAGCCGCATACTGCCAAAGGTTGTTGCTTGTGTCGTAAGTCAATGATGAATAAGGCGTTGCCGGGTCGGTTACCGGAAACTTATCCTCAAAATCATATACAACCACGTTGCCGTTTATACTGCTTTCCGCATATGATAGCGGAAGCATCGACAAAAACATTGAGCATACAATAAGCATCGATAATAATCTTTTCACTTTTTTTCCTCCTCGCAAGCGAAATTTCTCTATTTATATTATATCTTATAACGCCGCGCCACGGCAACAAACAAAAATTGCATAAAAGTCCAAAAGCGCTAAACTTCCGTTTCATTTTCCTGTAATTCATATAAGCTGCGGGAAGCCGAATCCCTCGGCTTATACATATAATATAGTGAATTAAGTGGCTGTAGCAAAATGCATTTTGCTACAGCCACTTAATTACATTTCATTCAAAAAGTCAATTATTCCCTTTAAAACAACATTCTGTTCAACATCAAGCCAATTCTTCTTGCTTGATATCATAATGCTTATGTACACCTAAATCAATTTTACTATTCAATTGATACCCGTCAGAGTCTGTAATTTCTATAAAAATTCTTTTACCGTGGTAATCTTGTTGTCGTAATTCTTCAATGTTTCCGCTCATCTTTACAGTTATCAAACCAATAGAGTTCAATGTTGAAATAAACTTTCTGATAGAGTCATCCTGCAAGGAATACTTGATAAAATCCAGATCCATGTCTTGTGTTGCCCTACGAATGTTGTTGGTAATGCTACGCATTACCACTCCACCTTTTACAGTAACATTACGATTATATTGACTTTGAGAAATAAGCGCCAATATTAAATCCTGACAGACCTTTGCTTCTGCATTTATTTCATCATATCCGGCTTCTTTTGCCTTATCTATCATATCAGCTATTTTTATCATTAGAACACCTCCAATTGAATTGTCTCGAATATATGATTTTGATTGGGAAACATCGAGATATAGTCTTGTAATTTTTCGATATCCAAGGAGTTAATTCTTTTTCTATAGCTTTCAATAATTTCTTTATAGTAGTCAAATGGCAGTGTTTTTTTATTTCGAATTAATTCAATCAACATTCTCTCTTGATCATAGATGCGCAATTTTACATTTTGATGTTCCATAACAGATTGCCCGATTTCTAATTTATCACTTCTGTGAAATATTTGTTTTACCCTTTTGTCTGATATTTTATATGCATCCTTTGATGTGGCCAAATAATATTTATCGGGAATAACGTCCGTTAAAGAGTGATAGTAATATGCACTGTTCATTGTAAATATGCCATAAGGATATTTATATGAAATCACTTCTAATTCTGATATTCTCGGTTTGTCGGAATATATCCCGGCTTCCATTTTATACAATTCTTCATTTTTAAGCTTTTTTGTCAGCTGATAATGATTCCCATATTTTTTCAAACAGTCAGCATACGAATAAATCATTGAAAAAGCCCCTTTCGCTTTTAGCAAACATCCGCAACGGTATATTCTTGTCGGATGTTTACTAAAATTATATCATTTGATGTCCGCTATGTCAAGTATAAGCTATTATTTCACATAAAATATGAAATAATTCAAAAACAAAAAAGTCTTGAAAAATGGCCTATTATCATATATAATAGAAGCAACGGAAGGAGGGTTTTTGTTATGGATGTTTTATTGCCTAAGCTATCGTGTGTTTTACCTATGATCTCTATGCACACTTTCCCCGATCCTCAAAAACCATTCAAAATCGATACTATCACAGACCATCGCATAAGTGAGCTGCATTTTCACGACTATACGCAGCTGTGGTATACGGTTTCCGGTTCGTATGTACATACGATAAACGGTCACTGCACTACACAAACTGCCGGTTCGCTTGCGATTGTTTATCCTTTTTCTCTTCATCAGGTAAATTCCGCAAGCTCTGATCTTGAAAAAACTAAGGTCATTTCCGTCTCCTTCAAAAACGATGTTTTTGAGAAAAACATACTTCCGTTCTTCACACCGTATTACGATTGTGCGTTGTTTGACAAGATGCATTTAAGCCCTTTTATCAATTTTAGCGGAAGCGACAAAGAACGGCTTGATGAGCTTTTCTCTGAACTTCTTTACAAACCTAAGGATGATTATGCGGTGTTTTCACAATGTTTCTTTGCCAACATCGGAAGTATTCTTGATTTGTGTATCAGAAAAATCAACACACCGTACAGCGGGCAGAATTTGTCTTCCCTGCAGGAACGCTCACTACATATAGGAAGAACCATTTCTTATATAACAAACAACTGTTTTGAAAAGATAACAATTCCTGACGCCGCAAAGTATGCCACGATGTCGCGAAGCATGTTTCTTGACTCGTTCCGGGAATTGAGCGGAATAACCTGTCATGAATATCTTACTTCCGTCCGTCTCCGCAGAGTTGTCGGCAAGCTTCCATACGAAGATAAGGCAATTTATGAGCTGGCAGACGAATGCGGTTTTTCAAGCAGCTCGCATTTTCACAAGGTATGTATGGACACCTTCGGTCTCTCACCAAAAGAGCTGAAGCTATATATCAACTCCTACGACCAAGAAAATTCAGAGCTCAGGAAAAAGCGCAGGGATGACCTTAGAATATTGGGTTTATTATAAAAAACATACAAAAAAGATAAACTGCGGCAAAGTAAATTTGTCGCAGTTGTTTTATCCGTAAGTTCCAATGTTATTTTTTTGACATTTTATGCCGTTTTTATTTGACAAGTGCGCGATGTAGTTATATAATATAATGTATTATATTATATTTTCAGCAAATTTTTTATCGGAGGTTTTTCATATGTTTGAAAATCGTGTCTACAATTTTTCCGCAGGTCCTTCCATGCTCCCCGAGCAGGTTCTTTGCCGCGCTCGCGATGAGATGTTGAATTACAACGGCTCCGGTATGTCCGTTATGGAAATGAGCCATCGCGCAAAGGTTTATGATGATATCATCAAGGCTTGCGAGGCAAAGCTCCGCGCACTTCTCGGCATTCCGTCAAACTACAAGGTTCTCTTCCTTCAGGGCGGTGCTTCTCTCCAGTTTGCATCCATTCCGATGAACCTTATGAAAACAAAGGCAGATTACATCATCACCGGTCAGTTCTCCGGTAATGCAGCTAAGGAAGGTAAGAAGTACGGCATTGCAAACGTTGTAGCCGACTTAAAGCCTGAAACCTTCTGTCGTATTCCGAAGCAGGAAGAGCTTTCCCTCTCTCCTGATGCAGACTACGTACATATCTGTGTAAACAACACAATCTACGGCACACACTGGAACTATCTCCTTGATACAGGCAATGTTCCGCTCGTTGCCGATATGTCCTCCTGCATCCTTTCAGAGGAAATCGATGTCACAAAATACGGTGTTATCTATGCCGGCGCACAGAAGAATATGGCTCCTGCAGGTCTCACTGTTGTTATCGTCCGCGAGGATCTTCTCGGCAATGCACGCCCTGACACTCCGACCGTTATGGACTGGTCTGTTATGGCAGAGAAGGAGTCTATGTACAACACTCCGAGCACATATCCGATTTACGTCTGCGGTCTTGTCCTTGACTGGATTGAGTCCCTCGGCGGCATCGGCGAGCTTGAGAAAATCAATCGTGCAAAGGCTGCTATGCTCTATGACTTCCTTGATGAAAGCAAGATGTTCATCCCGCATGCTGAAAAGGATTCCCGTTCGCTTATGAACGTAACCTTCAGAACCGGCAACGAAGAGCTTGACGCTAAGTTTGTAAAAGAGGCTGCAGCTGTCGGTCTTCTCACTCTTAAGGGTCACCGTTCCGTCGGCGGTATGCGTGCATCCATCTACAACGCAATGCCGGTTGAAGGCGTAGAGAAGCTTGTTGCCTTCATGCGTGACTTCGAAGTTAAAAACAAGTAGGAGGTTTTTCCTTATGTATAACGTAAAATTGATGAATAAAATATCGAGCAACGGACTTAGCCGTCTCCCGTCAGACATTTTCACCTGCGGTGCAGATGTCCAGAACCCGGCGGCTATGCTCGTCCGCTCGGCTGATCTCCATAACGAGGAATTCAACCCCGAGCTTCTGTGCATTGCACGTGCGGGCGCGGGCGTAAACAATATTCCGCTTGACCGCGCAGCAGAGGCAGGCATCGTTGTTTTCAACACACCGGGTGCTAACGCAAACGCTGTTAAGGAGCTTGTTCTCACCGGCCTTTTCCTCTCTTCCCGTAAGGTTGCAGAAGGCATCGAGTGGGCAAAGACTCTTGCCGATAAGGGCGATGAGGTCGGAAAGCTTGTCGAAAAGGGCAAGGGACAGTTTGTCGGTCCGGAAATCGAGGGCAAAACGCTTGGCGTTATCGGTCTTGGCGCAATCGGTGTTCTCGTTGCAAATGCGGCAGAGCGTCTTGGTATGACGGTTCTCGGCTATGATCCGTACCTTTCCGTCAATGCTGCATGGAGCGTTTCCCGTTCCATCAAGCACTGCACCGACATCAATGAGATTTACGAAAAGAGCGATTATATCACAAT
The DNA here is from genome assembly GCA_045614365.1 of Eubacteriales bacterium. Taxonomy (GTDB): domain Bacteria; phylum Bacillota; class Clostridia; order Oscillospirales; family JAAYXM01; genus SIG480. The sequence continues at coordinate 12,610 of JAZLCV010000054.1, forward strand.
CCACGTTCCGGCAACTCCGGAAACGACGGGTATGATAAACGAAAAGACAATCTCTGTTATGAAAGACGGCGTCCGCATTCTCAACTTCGCACGCGGCACGCTTGTAAACTCCGACGATATTCTTGTTGCGCTTGGTAGCGGCAAGGTTGCAAAATACGTAACCGACTTCCCGGAAGCTAAGCTTATCGGTGTTGATAACGTTGTTGCTCTCCCGCACCTCGGCGCATCAACTCCGGAGAGTGAAGAAAACTGTGCTGTTATGGCAGTTGACGAGCTTAAAAACTACATCCTCAAGGGCAACATCAAAAACTCTGTCAACTTCCCGACCGTTTGCATGCCGATGAACGGAAAAAGCCGCGTTTGCGTTCTCCACAAAAATCTCCCGAACACAGCAAACAGCATAACATCCGCCATCTCCGATGCGGGTCACAACATTGCAAGCATGCAGAATGCTTCCAAGAAAGATTGGGCATACACCGTGGTTGACCTTGACGACGATGCAGATGATGCTCTCCTTGAAAAAATCTCCGCACTTGACAACGTTGTCCGCGCAAGAATTATTAAGTAAATACTTAAAGTACGTAAAAATGCCAAGGCAGCTGCCTTGGCATTTTTTATTTCACCTCTATGTATTCTCCATGATTTACGAGATAAAGGCGCAGGCTTTTTGCGGTCTTTCCCGTCATCTCAAACAGTGCTCGGCGGTATGTGCGAAGCTGATCGCTGTATTTTTCAAGAACCTCTCCCTCCGGACGGCGGCGGTCGGTTTTGAAATCGACTATCGTTATTCCGTCCTCGGTTTCATAGTACATATCCATAACGCCCTGCAAAAGCACCTGCTCCCCATAAAGCTCTTCTTTTCCAAGCATTTCATCAGCCGGAAGGAGAACAGAAAACTTAAATTCACGCATAACGCTCTTTGCGGAAAGCATTTCCCGGCCTGTCTGAGAATTTGTGAACACAGCAATTTTCTCCGCATCCACAGCCGCGGCCTGAATCTTTGACAGATACTTTTCCCGCACAAGGCGCGCAAGCTCTTCCTTTGCGCCCTCAACACTTCGGCACTTTTCAAAATCCGCGAACTGCATTGCCATATGAAGCGCAGTTCCGCGCTCTGTCGGTGTAAGCTCCCGCTCCTGCAAAAATGCAGGTCTCGGTGTTTTCCGTCTGCGCGGGGATATATGCGCACCACCGTCGGAATGCAGTCCTGTTGCCGTAAGCTTTGACGGTGTTTCCGTTGCTTCCGTATGTCCGTATCGGAATGCAAGCATTTCTTTGATTTCCGCTGTGTTTTCTTTCTCTTCCCGTGTCTTTTCTTCCTGTACGGAAGCCGGAATTTCCGTATCTACAGCCGGTACAACATGCGTTTTTATCCCGCCGAGGCTTTCTCCCTCCAAAAGCATAAATCCCGCATATTCTCTCATCTCATCTCCGCTGGACGTACCCAGAAGAGGAAGCATAAACCAGACTTGCGTTCCCATTCTTGACAGAAGCATTTTCTTATCAAGCTCTTCATAAACATTTTCAAAAATTGTTTTCCCTATCATTTTAACCGCATCATTATGCGACGCAACGAGATACAGTTTTTCCCTCGCACGCGTAAGCGCGACATAAAGAATGCGCATTTCCTCGCTTTTCATTTCCGAAATCAGCGCATCCGCTATGACATCTCTTGCCACGGTTGAATAGTCTGTTTCTGTTTCCGCATCGCGGAAACGAAGCCCCACGCCAAGCTTCGGATGGATAAGAATAGGACGACGTATATCATCTGTGTTGAAGTTCCGTATGCATCCGCCAAGGAACACTATGGGAAACTCCAGTCCCTTTGATTTATGAATCGTCATTATCGTTACGGCATCTCCCGCCGCTGCCGCAGGTGCCGGGATGTCCCCGCCACGCTCGGCAAGACGCGCAATATGCGATATAAACCGATAAAGTCCGAAATATCCGGAGCTTTCAAAAGCTCCTGCGCATTTGTAAAACTCTATGAGATTGCGCTGTCTTTCCTCTCCGCACGGAAGCGCGCCGAAAAGTCCGAGCGCATTGGTTCGGTTGTATATCTCCCAGATGAGAGATGATGCACTTGCCCCCCGTGAAAGTGAACGCAGTGCCGAAAGCCCGGAGAGAAATGTCCGGCATTTCTTTGCGGTTTCTCCGTCCTTCGCTGCAAGCTTTTCCATCGCATAGATAAGCGCACCGTCCGCCTCACGTCTTATATAGCACAAATCATCCGCAGAAAACGCAAACAACGGCGATTTGAGAAGCGCTAAAAGCGGAATATCCGAGGTGGGATTATCAATTACCGAAAGGTATGAAACAATCGCATTTACCTCACTTTTGGAAAGAAGTCCATCTGCCCGCGGAGATACATAGGGTATTCCCGCGTCACGCAGCGCCCTTTCATAAGCCTGGGCACTTCCGGAAACCGACCGCAGAAGAATTGCAAAATCGCGGTAGCCTGCACGGCGGTGTGTTCCGTCCTTGTCACAAATCTCAAACCCGCTCTCAATAAGCTCGCGGATTTTTGATGCAACAAACCTCGCCTCGTCCTCAACAGAGGAAAGCTCACTTTCCTTTCTGTCGATAAGATAAAACTCACACGACTTGTCTCCCTCACCCGGCTCGGGTATATTCTCGCGGGGAATAAGAAAATGCTCTTCGGTGTAATCCACATCTCCAAGTTCTTCTGACATAAGGCGCGAGAAAAAAGCGTTTGAAGCATCAAGCACCTCTGCACGCGAGCGGAAATTCTGCGAAAGAGTTATGTATCTGGGCTCATCACCTACTGCATCCTCATACTTTTTAAAGCTTTTATACTTTTTCATGAATATCGTCGGGTCGGCAAGGCGGAAGCGGTATATCGACTGCTTAACGTCGCCCACCATAACGATATTCTTTTCACCCTGCGAACACGCACGGAAAATTATATCCTGAATGTTGTTACTGTCCTGAAACTCATCTAAAAGTATCTCACAGAAGTTTTTTGAAACCTCACGTGCCGTATCGCTCGGAACGACAACATCGCACTCTGCATCATATTCATTTACAAGAAGCTCTATTGCATAATGCTCAAGGTCGGAATAATCAAGAGTCCCGCGGCGAAGCTTTTCTCTGCCGAATCGGAATGAAAACTCTCCCGCAATAGCGGCAAGCTCGCACATATGCGGATGAAGCGCCGAAAGCTCTGCAAGAAGCTCATCAGACGGAGCTGTCAGGAATTTTTTTGTTATTTCACCAAATTCCTCCTTCACAAGATCATGCATCGCCCGGATCCGTTCCGGTATGCTCTTGTTTTCAATTTTCCTTGAGCTTGGCAAACGCGGAAACTCTATTTCTAAAACAGCATCAAGAAGCCCGTCCCATGTGTTGCTGCCGGCTCTGCGCAGCATATCCCGCTCATCACACAGCACCTCGGCATAGACTTCAGCTGCCTCCGCAATCTTTTCAACGTCATCAATCATAAGCTCCAGAATTTCAATACAGTTGGCAAGCGCCTGCTTTGCCGCCGTAAATGCATATTCTCCCCACACCGTACGCTCAATGCTTTCCATGCGCGATACATCATATGCAGAAGAGACCTCCGAAAGCCATTTTTCCGGATACGGATGGCTCATACTCTTTTCATAAAGCTCAAGCACTGCACCGAAAAGCGCTTTATCGCTTCTCGCTCCGCTTAAATATGCGGAAAGAGCAAGGAACCGCGCTTCTCCTGCATCATATTTTTCTTCAATAAGCTCTGAAAGCTCTTCTTCAAGAATAAGCTGTGCCTCATTCTCATCCAGCACGCGGAATCCCCCCGCAAGTGCGGGGTTGTCCGAATAACTGCGGAGAAGCCATGTGCAGAAGGAATGTACCGTTGATATCCTTGCACTTCCGACAAGCGCAATCTGGCGCCGGATATGCTTATCACGCGGATGAAGCGCCGCATATTTTGAAAGGGCTTCATATATCTTGCGCCGAAGCTCGCTCGCCGCCGCCTTTGTATACGTTATTATAAGAAACTCCGTAACGTCGCGCCCTTCCTCGGTTATCCTTCTTAAAAGGCGCTCAACAAGCACAGCGGTTTTCCCCGAGCCTGCCGCCGCGGATACAAGAACGGAGCTTCCGCGTGCGCAAATTGCGCGAAGCTGGTCGCGCGTCCATTTCACATCACTCATTTTCCGTTCCCTCCCCGTCGTTTATTATATCCGAAAGCTTTACTTCACACAGCTCGCGCTTTACATCACCGCCACGCTCCTCATCAAATGCACACACGGCTTTGTACTCGCAGAAATCACACGGACTTTTGCCTTTGTGGACATACGGATTTGGCTCTATCTCTCCGCGGGCAAGCTCGTCGCCTATTCCGGCAAGAATTTGCTTCATGCGCATCTTCACCGAATCAAACTGAGAACCTGTAAGCACTACCGAACCCCGCTTGAGAGCTCCCTTTTTGTCAACCGTTACCGGGATGTATTCCTTATTTTCTCCGCCTTCCATCGCGTCGATAATGCGCATATCGCGCAGAATTACCCCCTCGCGCCGGCTTGGCTTTGCATCCTCTCCGCGCGCACGGTTTGCCTCACGCGCTATCGGCACGTACATAACCCCCGCCGCCTGCGGAGCTTTTCCAAAATAATCTTTTCCCATTTCCTCAAGCGCAAACATATAGAGAAGCATCTGCATTCCTATTCCATTCACCGTCTCGTCAAGAGAAAATTCCTTCTTTCCGGATTTGTAATCTATAACACGGAAATAAAGCTTTCCGTCAAGCTCGTATGTATCAATTCTGTCTATTGCTCCGCGAAGAAGAACGGTCGCCTCCTCACCCGCGATTTCAATTGGCGGGAGATCTCCTTCTGCACCGGAGAACTTAACCTCAAAACCGCCGGGTACAAACTCTCCTTTTGCAAGTTCACGGCAGATATCCTCTACCGCTCTTTTTACCGACTGTACAAGGCGCGAGATAAGAAACTCCATCCTTGCCGAAAGCCTTCCCTCCGCACAAAAAGAACGTGAAGTATACTCTCGGCACGCCTCTTCCGCAAGCGCGAGCGCATGAGAAACGTCAAAATCCTGCGCTTTCGCAAGGCGGGATATTACATATTCAAGGACATAGTGCATAAGGCTTCCCGCCTCAACCGGCGAAATTTCCGCACGTCCGCGAGACTCGGCGCCGAGTCCGTATTTTAAAAAGTATGCATATCTGCACGACGAAAAAAGGTCGGCGCGGGATGCACTGAGCTTTATCCTTCTTCCGAATATCGCCTCTATGTTCTCACGGTTGCTTATCTGACCGCGACGAAGAAAGCGGTTTTCCCGTGCGCTTTCAAGCTTGCGTGAATATTCCGTATCATCATCCCACACGGAAAGATATCTTCCGGAGGCAACGCTCTCGTCAAAGCACGGTATTTTTGCGCGAAGGCGGGCATCACGAAGAGGCATACCATCTTCCGTTTTTCCGTAAAGCGCACGGATTTTCAATACAACCGGAGATTCCTCGCGAACCTCACCGTTTGACCCCGAGGCAGAAGAGCTTATATACAAGCCCTTTTCAGCAGAGCAGAGAACACTGTGAATTGTTCTGTATTCCTCAAATATGCGTTCACACATACCGGGAGCAAGCTCTATCCCGAAATCGGAAAGTGATATTCTGTCGCTGTCGGATATAAGCCCTGCCCTCTCAGCGCCCTTTGGGAACGCACCGTCGTTTGCACCGAGAATTATACGGAAGGCACATCTTGTTCCGTCGGCACGCGAAAGCTCCGATACCGAAACCGTATCAAGTGCCGCAGGAATAGTGGACAGGCTCTCCTCGGTCACAACAAGCCGGAACAGATAATACAGCTCTTCTGCATCAAGCTTCTGCTCCCCCACGCTCTTGCCGATGCTGTCAATAACCCCGCAGATAACCGAGGTCAGCGCATCATATTCCTGCGCTGTAGTGAGTCTTCCTTCCGTTTCCGCCATATATGCATATGCCGATATTCTCCGCGGTAGGTTAATTTTGTTTATGAAGTCATACAGTGCCTCAGCACAAGCCTTGCCCGTTTTCCCTTTTTCAATCGCTTTTGCGAGCTCTGTTATCGGCTCGTAAATCTTTTTTCTCGCGCGGTTTACCACCCTGAGAAGTGCCGCACTTTCAGGCGTATTTTCCGCCGATATTCCTAAAGGATTGCGCACAAAATCACAACCGTTGCTCCACTCGTGAGCCTTTGGTGACCATGTATACATATAATTTTCAAATGCAGAAAGCGCACGCGCAGAGATGCCCGAAAAGCCCGTTTTCACGTATTCCATAACCGAGTCGCGCCGAAATCCGCGCAAGATGCAGTCAATTGCCGCAAGAAGCAACGCAACCGGCGGCTTTGCCGTAAGCGGCGTATCGTCACTTATATACACCGGTATGCCGTAGCGGGAAAAAACGCTTTCGCAAACAGAAAGGTGCTCTTCCCCACCGCAGACTGCAACCGAGAAATCGTTGAATCTCGCACCGGTGCGGACACGGTCAAGAATATATGCCGCTGCCTTTTCGCACTCCTCAAAAGCACCGGAGGCACGGGAAATATGTATATTATCCGAACTTGCGGCAAAGCTTTCTCCGTTCTCGGAAAACAACGCACGGTCGAGAAAAGAAAGAGACTCTACACTTTCCTTTTCAAGACAGACTTCGTCGTATTTCACGCTGTTCTTACTGCATATCTCCAGAATACGTTTTTTTGTGTTATACGTCTTGTCAAATATTCCGTTTTCCATCCCCTCATCATACCCGGAGGGAAACTCAAGCGCGATATACACATCCCGTGCTTTTGCCACAGCAGAGCCGATAATGTCAAACTCTGCGGCAGTGAAACCTGAAAAGCCGTCAAGGTAGAGCGTTTTATCGCACCAGAAATCATTTACATGCAAGCTTTCCGCGATAAATCCAAGCTCGTCATATGCATCAAATTCATCCTCGGAAAGCTCGTTTTCGTATGCTGCATATATAAGCGCAAGCTCTGAAAGCTTGTTTCCGCTCATGCCCTCAATATCCTTTGCTGCAGAAGCCAGCATACGCGGAGACACCCCGTATGCCTTAAGTTCGTCAATTGCCTGAAGTAACTCCGGTAAGCGATCGGGACGCGATGCACTCTTTGAGAGCACGGAAAGCTCTCCGCATACCGCCCGCACAGCGGAATGAAGCATAAGTATGCGTCTGCCCCCGCCGACAGCGACGGCACACACACCACCGTTTTCGCTCTTCACGCGCGCGGCAAGGCGGCGGAAGCTTGTCACCTCGCTGTATGCTGAAACCGTATTTCCGCACATACTGCACAAAAGCCTCTCCATTGAATGGGAGTGCTGCTCAGGGACAAGGAAAAGCGTTTCTGTCTCGCTGCGCTCTTTTATTTTGTTTATTATATAAGTTGTTTTGCCACTTTTTATGCGGCCGAGAACAAAATGAAGCATTATCTTTTGCCTCCACTTATTTATTCTATATAAATAGTATATCATAATATTGTCTTTTCGGCAAATTTAATGTATACTAATATTTGTACAATGTTTTCGGAGGTTTTTATGCCAAATCAGAATGAAGAAAAAAGAGAACGCGCCATCCTTGTAGGGCTGGACGCCGACATATACACCGACACGGAAAAATGCGATGACTCATCAATAGACGAGCTTTCCGAGCTTCTCTCCACCGCAGGCGGAGATGAGGTTGCACGCGTTATCCAGCGTCGCAGCTCTCCAGAGCCAAAAACCTTTATCGGAACGGGAAAAGCGCGCGAGCTTTCTGAATTTATTGAGCAGAATGATATAGACCTCGCAGTATTTGACAACGAGCTTTCCCCTGCACAGACAAAGAATCTTGAAGATATTCTCGGTGTGCGTGTTATCGACCGCTCAACGCTTATTCTTGATATCTTTGCTTCCCGCGCACAGTCCCGCGAGGGGCGCCTTCAGGTAGAGCTTGCGCAGTATAAATATCTCCTCCCCCGCCTTACGGGCAGAGGCACCGCCCTTTCGCGCCTCGGAGGCGGCATCGGAACACGCGGTCCCGGTGAAACCAAGCTTGAAACAGACCGCCGGCATATACGCCGCCGTATATCTAAGATAGAGGAGGAACTGGAAACCGTAATGCGCGTGCGCGGAGAACAACGCCGCGGACGTATAAGGCGAGAAGTTCCGCTTGTATCACTCATCGGCTATACAAATGCCGGAAAATCCACACTTTTAAACGCACTAACCGGCTCTGATATACACGCGGCAAACCGTCTTTTCGATACGCTTGACACAACAACGCGCAAATTCCCGGTCAGCGACACGGCATCTGTTCTTCTCTCTGACACCGTCGGCTTCATAAGAAAGCTTCCCCACCATCTTACCCGTGCTTTCCGCGCTACTCTTGAAGAGCTTTTGCACGCAGATCTGCTCCTGCACGTTGTGGACGCATCAAATCCGGAGGCTGCGGAGCACTGCGCTGTTGTTGATGATGTAATAAAAACGCTTGGTGCAGATAATATACCACGTCTTTATGTTTTCAATAAATGCGACCTGCTTTCCGACACGTCCGTCTTTTCCCACGAAAAAGATACCGTGTGTGTTTCCGCGCACACAGGCGCAGGTTTTGATGAGCTTAAAAGCGAAATATGCCGCATACTCTCGCTTTCTTCCCGTCGCGCAGAATTTGATATTCCTTATTCAAAATCTGCACTTATCGACATTCTTCACCGCGATGCGAAGGTCCTCTCAACAGAATACCTTGACACCGCCATCAGAATATGCGCCATAACGGATGATCGCATCTATTCTCAGATTATAAAACAGCTTGGAGACGACAGCAATGGATAACTTCAAAATTCCCGCAGGAGACGGCATCGCCGAATTTGTTGAAAAACGCTCGCGCTTTATCGGACACGTTAAATATACAACAACCGAGGAGGAAGCTCTTGCATTTATAGCGGAGATAAATGAAAAACACAAATCCGCAACGCACAATGTTTATGCATATACTCTGCGCAATAACAATATAATGAGGTATTCCGACAACGGTGAGCCTCAGGGCACGGCAGGTCTCCCCACTCTCGATGTATTCCGTAAGGAAGAAGTCTTTGACGTTTGCTGTGTTGTCACCCGCTACTTTGGCGGAACTCTCCTCGGCACGGGCGGTCTTGTCCGCGCATATTCCCACGCCGCAAAAATTGCGCTCGATGCTGCCGGAATCGCTGTTATGCGCCTGTGGACCAACGGAAGTATGAACATTCCGTATAATTTATTTGAAATAGTACAGAAAGTTGTCACTTCTCTCGGCGCAACGGTGACTTCAACTGACTACGGAGCAGAGGTTACGCTTAATTTTCTTATTCCGACAGAGGAATTTGATGCACTTGCCGAAAAGGTCTTTGACACAACCTCCGGCAGAGTTCTCACCCGTCGCGGAGAGGATAAATTTATGGCAGTATAGTCCGTTTATTCTTCACGCTACGTTTTTTGACCACATTTGTCGAACACTTTCATCCACTTTTTTTATAAAAAAGGTTGACATTTAATTTAAAATATGGTATTCTATTATGGCACGATAAAAGTGCACGTCGCGTGACACCTGCCGCTGTGGTGGAATCGGCAGACACAAAGGACTTAAAATCCTTCGATAGAAATATCGTACCGGTTCAAGTCCGGTCAGCGGCACCATATATATCGCGGAGTGGAGCAGCCTGGTAGCTCGTCGGGCTCATAACCCGAAGGTCGTTGGTTCAAATCCGGCCTCCGCAACCATAAGAAAAGCCTTGGTATTTCAGTAATACCGAGGCTTTTTCTTTGTATTTCCAACGACTTGTGCCATTCGTGTTTAGACGGATTCAGACGTGTTTAGTAAGATCTATTTGGGCGGCAAATGGACGGCGCGAGTAAAAATAACACCTACCTCCCGTCGGCTCGCCGACGACGCAAAGGGAAATATTCCCCGATTCCCTTCTCGATTCCCTCACACAAAACACAACAAAGGGAATTTCCGAAAACCTAATCTCCAAGGCAATCAAGGGTAGATTACACCACAACAACCGAAATTCCCCGATTCCCTCCAAAATTCAGAGTAACTCATATATTCAGAGAAAATCCAAAAAATACCCCAAATTGCCTTAAGGATATAAGCCTCGCGGTCATCCATTGTCTTGCCAAGTCAATGGAGCCTCGGAGCTGTGCTTACTTTATTTCCGCCGTCCATCCGCCGCCGGAAATTCAGAGAAAAGGTGCTATGTAACGATGAACAGGTCCAGTAAAAACGGACAATAGAAAAAAGAGGCCTCCTATGGTAGAATAAAAGAAACTACCATAGGAGGCTTTTGTTATGCCAAGAAGTTATCGACACATAAAAGACAATGAATATGAGATAGAAAAATTACGTAAAGAAGGATACACGAGTCGAGAAATAGGAAACAAATTGGGATTTAGTTACAAACAAATGCGCAACTACTTCTACCGTAAAAATGTAACTGACAGGAAAATTCAGGCAGGAATCTCACTCAAACGCAAAGGCAGACCACCGAAAGATTATGTTGTTACCGAAGAATCGAAAATTTCAGAACTTAGATACATCCTTGCGCGCAAGGATGCCAAAATTAAATCATTGGAAATGGAAAACGAACTTATGCGGGATTTTCTCTCGCTCACAGAAAGGAAGTGAGAACAAGTGTAAAGTACAAAGTTATCTATCGACACCGCAACAAGTATTCTGTTAGCGAAATGTGCCGTTTCTTTGGGGTATCAAGAAGTGGATATTACGGATATGTATCACGGATGGACACGCCTGCATGGGATCTGCCGTTGGCTGAAAAGATACGGGAATGCCAAGATGAATGCGGTAGAACCTACGGATATCGCAGAGTGCACATATGGCTTGAAAGAAACGGTATTTATCGCAACCCTAAAACAGTGCTACGAGTTATGCAGAAATATGGTTTGTTATCGGTGATCAGAAGAAAGAAATATCGCAATTACGGGGATTATCTACACAGGTATCCAAATTTGCTTAACAGAGATTTCTCTGCCGAAAAACCAAATCAAAAATGGGTTACGGACATTTCATACATACACACAAAACAGGGCGTTTTGTATTTGTCGATCATACGAGATTTGTATGACAACAGTATTGTTGCATACAAAACCGGTACAGAACAAAACGTAAATCTTGTATTAGGTACAATCCGAGAAGCCAAGAAAAAAGAGAAAGTCACTGCAGAGCTGCAACTCCACAGTGACCAAGGCTTTCAATATACATCTCAAGCATATTATAGCCTAACACAATCATACGGCATTACACCATCAATGTCAAGACGTGGTAACCCTTATGATAATGCTTTAGCAGAAAATTTCTTCTCTATTCTTAAAACCGAGTGTATCTATCGCACAAAACTTCAGACCTATGAGGAGGCGAGCCTACTCATAGATGAGTATATCCATTTCTACAACAACGAAAGAATTCAATTAAAAACAAAACTGACTCCGATGGAATACCGAAGTCAGTATGTTGCTTAAATTTTAATATTGCCTACCATAGGGGGTTCTTTTTGTGCTGTCTGTCCAAACTGGTGCAGTTCAAATTCTAATGAACCGTTTTTTTGAAGAAGATTTTCTTCCAAAAATCCATAAATTTACA
>JAZLCV010000055.1:0-13153 GCA_045614365.1 Eubacteriales bacterium
GCCCTGTATCGCCATAAAAAGCGCCATGAATATGCAGAAGAAAATGGAGTATGTAAGAATAGTGAACAGCCTTTGAGAAAATCTGCCTTTTGTAGTTGCAAAAAAGATAATGTATTGAAAAACATAGGCAGTGACAAACCCTAAAAAGAATTTCATACCAATATTTTTTATCACAAATTCAGAGAAATACCCGATGATTCCCTGAAAGACAACCCAGATACCCCAGACGGAAAAGGTTGTTTTTTTACTGTACTTCAAATCGGATGAATATATACCCGAAATGGCGTGTGCCACGAGAACAACTAACTGTTCAAACATAAGTGATATCATAGCCATTCTTTAATTCTCCTCTCCTGCATACTGAAGTTCCCAAAAAGCTTCTTTTATTGGGTTATGCGCACCACGAGGAAGAAATAACTTTGTATTGTTATTGAAGCACACTTCCCCGGCAGATACACTTTTAACTTTATTAAGATTTATTATATAAGCACTTCCACCACGAACAAATCCGCCATATTGTGACAGTTGCTCAAAAAGTTCCGAAACTGTCATCCTCGCACGCACTTGACCGTCGTGAGTAAAATTCAAATACTGGTAGTGAGAGCGCGACTCGGTATAAAGGATATTGCTTATGTTAATATTTTCAACTCCGTTCTCCGTTTTTAGTCTTATGAATTTACTACTAAGCTTTTTGGCTTTTTCGACCGCCACGTCCATAGCTCCATAAAACTTTTCCGGATTAAGTGGTTTTATCAGATAGCGAAGTGTATCTGTTTCAAGACTTTCGGGAGCATGTTCTATTGATGTTGTCAAGAATACAATAGGGCTTTCAATGCCTTTTCTGCGGAGTTCTCTTGCAAGGTCTGTGCCCATTTCATCACCGATATACACATCGAGCAGAAATATATCAAAAGAGGCTCCATCCTCAAGACTATTCAAAAGCGAACTTGCAGAATTAAATGGAAAAACTTCAAGTTCTAACTTTCCGCATAGCTTAGAATATTTTTTTATATAGGATGAAACCTCTTCCAAAATTACAGTTTCATCATCGCATATAGCTATTCTCAATGCTTTCACCTTACTTTCTTACCAAACTTAAAAACCATTCATCTTCCGGCAGAGCAATATTGTTTTTGTTGCATGCTACAATTATATTGCAGGCTGTGCGGAAGAATAGCGCATAAAGAATACCGGGATGTCCGTCTTTAACCTCACCTTTTTTCTGTCCGATGCGAAAGCGATAATGCAATATTTAATCCCGGCAGCCACCGCTTCTGCTTTTTCAGTGTTTATCTTTGCATTTTCAGGTTTATTCAACATTTCACATCCTTTTGTACTCAAAATGCACTCAATCATAAAATACAAACCCCGGAAACCTCGATTTTGCAAGGCTTTCGGGGATTTTTCATTTTATTCCCATTCGATTGTCCCGACAGGCTTCGGTGTGAGGTCGTAAAGGACGCGGTTTATTCCTTCTACTTCTTTTGTTATACGCTCGGTAATTTTATGCAACACGGCGTATGGGATTTCCTCTACCGTTGCGCTCATTGCATCTGTTGTGTTTACTGCGCGGTTAATTGCCGGCCAGCCTTCATAGCGCTTGTCATCGCGGACGCCTACGCTCTTGAAATCCGGAACCGCGATGAAATACTGCCAGACCTTTTCTGCAAGACCGCAATTGTCAAATTCTTCACGGAGAATTGCATCAGCTTCACGAAGAGCATTCAAGCGGTCGCGCGTAATCGCACCGAGGCAGCGAACGCCAAGACCGGGACCCGGGAACGGCTGACGGTAAACCATAGCATGGGGAAGTCCGAGTGCCTCACCAACAACGCGGACTTCATCTTTATAAAGAAGTTTTACCGGCTCGACAAGCTCCATTGCCATATCTTCCGGAAGACCGCCGACGTTGTGGTGTGCCTTTACGCCGTCTGACTCCAGAATATCAGGGTAAATTGTTCCCTGAGCGAGAAAATCAATTCCCTCAAGCTTTGCAGCCTCTTCATCGAAAACCTTAATAAACTCGCCACCGATTATTTTGCGCTTGCGCTCTGGCTCCGACACGCCTGCCAGAAGGTCAAGAAAACGATCCGTTGCATCTATATAGATGAGATTTGCATCAAGCTCCTTACCGAAAACCTCAATAACCTGTTCGCTCTCACCTTTACGCATAAGACCGTGGTTTACGTGAACGCAGACGAGCTGTTTGCCGATCGCCTTAATGAGGAGCGCGGCAACAACCGACGAATCGACGCCTCCGGAAAGCGCGAGAAGAACCTTTTTATCTCCTACCTGCTCACGGATTTCTTTTACCTGCTCTGCAATAAATGCATCTGCAAGTGCTTTTGTGGTTATACGTTCCATTGTTTCGGGGCGTACATTGTTCTGCATAATGATTCCTCCATTTATCATAAGTAAATTCAAACTAATCAAAAAGCGGGGTAGAGAAGTATCTCTCCGCTGTATCGGGGAGCACGGTGACAACCGTCTTGCCCGGACCGAGTACCTTTGCAAGCTTCAGCGCCGCGGCAACATTGGTGCCGCTGGATATACCGCACATAATTCCTTCCTTTGAAGCAAGCTCCTTCGAAATGTGAATTGCTTCTTCGTCTTTTACAATACAGATATCATCATATATGTTGCAATTTAAGATTTCCGGGATAAGACCATCACCTATGCCCATCTGAACATGGGTTCCGATAGAGCCACCGGACAGAATTGCCGCGTGCTCCGGCTCTACCGCCCAGATTGTCATATCGGGATTTTTCTCGCGGAGCGCCTCACCGATGCCGGTGATTGTTCCGCCGGTACCTATTCCAGAACAGAAGCCGTGGATGGGGCCGTCCACCTGGGCAAGAATTTCCTGCGCTGTCTGAGAGCGCTGAATTTCCGGATTTGCGGGATTTTCAAACTGCTGTGGGACAAACACGTCCGGATTTTCATCACGAAGGCGAAGAGCAAGGTTTAAGCACTCTTCAATACAATCACCGATGTTTCCGGCATCGTGAACGAGAATAACTTCTGCACCGTAATGCTCCACAAGCTTGCGGCGTTCCTCGCTGACGGAATCCGGCATAATGATTTTCGTTTTATATCCGCGCACCGCGCCGACAAGAGCAAGACCGATGCCCTGATTTCCGCTTGTAGGTTCCACGATGATTGTGTTTTCATTTATGAGACCGCGCGCTTCCGCATCACAAATCATATTATATGCAGTTCTTGTTTTTATAGATCCGCCAACGTTAAGGCCTTCAAATTTCACAAGGATTTCCGCGCTGTCGGGCTGTGTTATGCGTGAAAGGCGTATAATTGGAGTATTTCCTATTGCATCAAGAATATTATTGCAAATCATTGAACCATTCCTTTTTTTATCTTACAGATTATTATATTCCAAAACAATGCGAAAATCAACATTTTTTTCACATAAAATGGAAATAGCACCCGCGGTCTTTTTTGTGCGGGCTGTACAAAGGGCAAATAACGCTTGCTTTTTACGTCAAGCTATTTTATAATATAAGTGAATTTTACATATATTGACAATGCATCGGAGGGGAATAGACATATGATAGTTGAGCTGTCGCTTTTTGAGCTTCTTCTCGGTGCGTTTTTCTGTTCCTGCGCAACAGTCCTCATCATCTTTTCCGGCAAAAGACTCCTCCGCCGTAAGCCAAAAGCACAATCGCCCGTTACCGCAGCTGCCCCGAAGCCGAGAGATGTGCTTGTGGGTACACTGAGAAACCGGCTTCAGCTTGAAACATGTCTGGAGCATAAATTCTATCACATTCCCGCTTCGCGCCTTTCGCAAAATGATTTTCCGGTTCATTATGTCGCAATATACCAATCCAATCACAAGTTCGGCCCGGATGCCGGGATAAGCATTTACGGCAAGGTCCGCCGGTGCAGCCTTGTCCCGAGATACAGGATAACGGAAATCCCGCGTGATTCACGCGAGATGTATTACCGCTTCGATATTGAGGAATGGAAAACACTTCCTGCGCCGATTGCGGCAGCAAGTTATGATTTTGTAAATATAAGGACCACGCTCTGCCTTTTGGAAAACAGCAGTGAAGCGCCGGAGCTTATGCTTTCCTCCATTGAGGAGCTCTCGCTATACAGGAAAATATCTTCCTGCATTTCGGGAGAGGACCGCGCCGGCAGGCTTTCCTTCGGAAATGCGGAAATTCTGTTCGACGGAGGAGAAATCTGCGTTAAGCAGAAAGGGAAGATGCTTTTTTCCTGCACTTATGCGGACTTTAAAAAACACCCGGAAGTGATTTTAAAAAAGATAATAGATAAGAGTGAATAGACAGAAAGGAACGAACATCCGATGGACGGAACAATGTGTGAATTTTGCCTCAATTATGAGTATGACGAGGAATACGGAGAATATTTCTGCCTGATTGATATGGACGAAGACGATGCCGGAAAATTTGATTTTTACTCAAAGCGCGGATGCCCATATTATCATCCGGGTGATGAATACACCATTGTCCGCAAGCAAAACTGATGCGGAGGTGTGTTTTTATGGAAAAATCATATTTCATATGCCCGGTGTGCAGTGCAGAGCTTAGCTGCGATGCAAAATCTTATCGGTGTGAAAACGGGCATTGCTTTGACATTGCAAAAAAGGGTTATGTAAATCTTCTTATGTCGCAAAGCTCCTCTCAGCATGGCGACAGCAAAGAAATGATCGCCTCACGCGCAGAATTTTTAAACCGCGGCTTTTATGATAAGCTGTCTGCGGAAGTATGCGCCTGTACTCTGAAATATGCACCTCAAAATGCGCGGGTGCTGGATGCCGGCTGCGGTGAATGCAAATACACGTTTGATATTTTAAAAAGCCTTTCGGATGCAAAAAAATGCGCCGGGGTTATCGGGATTGATATTTCCAAAGAGGCACTTGCATATTCCCGTCGCCGCGGAAGCGGACTTTCCCTCGCGGTAGCAAGCACCGCTGAGCTTCCCGTTGCACGCGGAAGCATAGATGTACTTATAAATATTTTCGCGCCTTTTTCGGCAAACGAGTTCTCCCGCGTTCTGAATGACGACGGGGTGATAATCCGCGTTTATCCTCTTGCGCGGCATTTGTGGGAGCTTAAAGAGCTCCTTTATGACGTCCCGTACGAAAATCCCGCTCTGCCTGAAGAAAACGGGCTTACCGTCGTTGAGGAACGCGAGCTCAGATACAGAATCGAGCTTGAAAGCCCGCAGGAGATCTTCTCGCTGTTTGAAATGACGCCTTATTTCCACCGCACATCACAAAGCGACAAGGAAAAGCTTTTGAGCTGCGACCGTCTCTCCTGCTCTGCAGAATTCGGTATCGCAATATATAAAAAAGCATAATACCTGCTGCCGATTACGCCGGCAGCAGGTATTCCTCTTATTCTACAGCTTTGTTATAAACTTAGATGCGGTTTTGTAAAGAAGGCGCTTTGTACCGACGGAATCAAATGCTATTTCAAGCAAAACATCTCCGCCTACGGGATTCGCCGAAATGACAAGGCCTTCTTTGAACGCCTTGTGCGAAATGCGGTCTCCGGCAGATAAGTTGCACGGAGCAGGAGCCTCCGTTTTTTGCGTACCTCCCGTAAATGATGAGGAAAATCCGGATGTTGTTTTTCTTTTCGGACGGATTTCCTCTCCGGACCAACCGCCCGCACTTTCCTGCGTTCTTCTTGCTCCCTGTGTGCCGCCAAACGATGCATTTTGCCCTCGTTGCATACCGGAATCATCACCGAAGCTCCATGAGCGCGTCTGCGGCTCAAATCCTTTTTCTTCAACAAGCCCTGCCGGTATTTCGGAGAGAAACCTTGATTTCTTCCCGTATTTCGTCTGTCCGAAAAGCAGGCGGGTGTGTGCATATATCATATGAAGCTCGCGCTTTGCACGCGTTGCAGCAACATAGAACAGGCGCCGTTCCTCTTCGATTTCAAGCTCGTCAAACTCACGCAGGCTCGGGAACATTCCTTCCTCAAGCCCCGTTATGAAAACTATCGGGAACTCAAGCCCCTTTGCGCTGTGCACCGTCATAAGCGTGACGTTATCGTCACTGCTGTTAAAATTATCAAGGTCAGTGAAGAGGGAAACTTCCTCAAGAAAACCTGCAAGTGATGCATTTTCCTGCTTTTCATATTCGATTATGGAGGACTTAAGCTCCATAACATTTTCAAGCCTTGTCTGTTCTTTTCCGTCCTTTTCCGCAAGAAGATATTCGGTATAACCCGTTCTTCCCACAAGCTCGTCATAAATATCTCCAAGTGCCGTCTCACCGAGCTTTTCACGGAGCGTGTTTATAACAGACGCAAATTCACGGAGAGCGCTTGCGTTTCTTGAAAGCTCCGGATATTCGTCTGCGCGCGAAACCACATCAAAAGCATAGGTGTTGTCGCGCTGTGCAAGAAGTTCAATAGTTTCTACGGTCTTATCACCGATTTTCCTTGACGGAACATTTATGATACGCTTTAAGCGGAGCATGTCCGTGGGATTTGAAATAACACAGAGATATGCAAGCATATCCTTAACCTCGGCACGTTCAAAAAAACCTTTGCCGCCGACGATTTTGGCGTGTATGCCGTTGAATTTGAGAACGCGCTCTATCTGCATCGACTGCGCATTTGTGCGGTAAAGAACTGCACAATCGGAGAAGCTTGCCCCTGCCGCCTTAGCGGCGAGAATCTGCTCTGCGATATACGCAGCTTCGTCGCGTTCGCTTTCTGCGTGGTAAACTACGGGAAGGGGACCGTCGTTATTTTCAGTCCAGAGATTTTTGCCTTTTCTCCCCATATTGTTCTTTATAACGCTGTTTGCAATCTCAAGTATTTTATTCGTCGAGCGATAATTCTGCTCAAGGCGGATAACCTCTGCGTTTTTAAACTGCTCTTCGAAATTGAGAATATTTTCAATCGTCGCCCCGCGGAAGCGGTAGATGCTTTGGTCATCGTCACCTACAACGCAAATATTCCCGCTGCCTCCGGCAAGAAGTGCGGCAAGAAGATACTGGGCATGGTTTGTGTCCTGATACTCATCAACAAGCACATAACGAAACTTCCTGCGGTAATACTCCAGCACGTCGCGGTGCTCGGAAAGAAGGTTTACCGTGAGCATTATAATATCGTCAAAGTCAAGCGCGTTTGCACCCTTAAGGCGCTCCTGATATTTTTTGTACACTGCGGCAATCTTTTCAAGACGGAAGTTCCCTGCCGCATCGGTTTCAAATGCAGAAGGGGAGAGCATGCTGTCCTTCGCGCGGCTGATAACCGTCTGCACAGCGCGCGGAGGAAATGCCTTTGTATCAATGCCAAGCTCTGCAAGAACATCTTTTATAACGCGTTCTGAATCCGCCGAGTCGTAAATTGTAAACGATGAATCATACCCGAGCTTGTCTATATCACGCCGAAGAATGCGCACGCAAGCGGAATGGAACGTTGCCGCCCAGATATCGTCTGCCTTTTCTTCGCCCACGGCACGTGCAAGACGCTCGCGAAGCTCATTTGCCGCTTTGTTTGTAAACGTTATGGCGATAATCTGCCACGGCGGGGCAGGGTTCAATGCACAGATGTTTTCTGCGCTTTCTTTTAAGAATTCTTCGCCGGATTTTATGTATTCACGCAGAATCTCAACATCCATATCTGTTAAATTCCCGGGAATTTCATCGGAGTTATAAGCGTTTCCGTATTTAATTATATTCGCGATGCGGTTGATAATAACGGTTGTCTTTCCGCTGCCCGCACCGGCAAGCAAAAGAAGCGGGCCTTCCGTCTTGAAGACCGCGCGCCTTTGCGTATCATTTAAAAAGCCGAATTCGCGCTCAATATGCGCGCGGCGGAGATTTAAAAACTCCGCCCTTAAGTTCTCACTAATCATACCTTAAGCTATTCCTTATCTATCTCTGTTTGCGTCCTCATTCTCCCAAGAATGCCGCGCCTATGATGCCCGCATCATTTCCAAGCTCTGCTGTCAGGAACTTTGTCTGCTTTCCGTAATCGGAATAGCACTCAACCTTTACAATCTCACAGATGGGATCAAGAAGCGTTTTTCCCTCTTTTGCCACGCCGCCGCCGAAGATAATTGCCTCGGGGCAAAGGAAGTTTATAACATCAAGTACGCCCGTCGCAAGATATCTTACGTACTGTTTTACTACACCTTCTCCCGCCTTATCACCCTCGCGCATTGCATCAAAAGCAGTTTTCCCGTTTACTTTTTCAATGCTTCCGGCAATCTTCCACATTCTGCTTTCCGGATTTTTCTCCATTGCTTCTTTTGTCTGGCGAACAAGTGCCGTAGCCGAGCCATAAAGCTCAAAACACCCACGACGACCGCAGTTGCACTCCAAGCCTTCCGGATACAGACAGATATGCCCAAGCTCTCCCGCTGCGCCGTTTACGCCGGAAAAAATCCTGTTGTCGATAATGATGCCCGCGCCGATACCTGTACCAAGCGTAATCATAACCGCATTATTAAATTCCTTTGCCGAGCCGAAAAGAACCTCTGCAAGTGCCGCCGCATTGGCATCATTTCCGATGGTGCAGGGAAGCCCTGTCTTATCTTTAACATATCCTGCAAGGTTGGTATTGACAAAAGGAATATTATTACAGTATACAACCATTCCCGTCTTATCATCCGCATGCCCCGGAACGCCGATGCCAATAGCGGTAATCTCTGCATCTCCGGCGTTTTCGCGCACGGTTTCTATAACCTTCACAATTGCGGAAAGAAGCGCGTCTTCGCTTTCCGTAACAGTTGGAATGCTTGTCTTGTAAATAAGCCTTCCGTCATCTGAAACAAGGCCACCCGCGATATTTGTTCCGCCTAAGTCAATTCCTATCTTCAATGTAAAAACTCCTTATTTAATCAAGATTAATCATAAAAATTGTCGCTTATTCTTGCAGAAAGCTCTTCTGCAGCATTATAGCCCATCTTCTTGTGACGGTTGTTCATAGCCGCAACCTCAATGATAACGGCAAGGTTTCTGCCCGGCTTTACCGGCACGGTAAGGCACGGTATGTCGATACCCAAAATATCCATATACTGCGTTTCGGCACCGAAGCGGTCATACTGCTTGCCGTCCTTCCACAGTTCAAGATTTATTACAAGGTCAATCTTCTCCGTAAGCTTAACCGAGCCCATACCGAATATTCTGCGCACATCGACGACTCCTATACCGCGAAGCTCGATAAAGTGGCGGATAATTTCCGGTGCCGAGCCGACGATACTCTTTGAAGATACCTTCTTAAGCTCAACAGCATCATCCGCAATAAGACGGTGGCCGCGCTTTACAAGCTCTATCGCCGTTTCGCTTTTTCCTATGCCGCTCTCTCCGAGAAGGAGAACACCTTCGCCGTAAACCTCAACAAGAACACCGTGGCGCGTTATGCGTGGAGCAAGCTGAACGTTGAGATATGAAATAAGTGCAGACATAAAGTTTGATGTTACATAAGGTGTGCGGAAAACCGGTGTGGAATACCGCTTTGCAACCTCGACAATCTCCGGAAAAACCTCAAGATTTCTTGTGAAAACAACAAAAGGCACCTTGTGCGCCAAAAGCGCATCAAACCGCTCTGTACGCTGTTCTGAGGTAAGCGTGTTCAAAAAGCTTGTTTCAACTCTGCCGAGAACAACGGTGCGCGTGTTGTCAAACTCCTTGAAAAATCCTGAAAGCTGAAGCCCGGGACGGTTGATGTCGGTAGAGGCAAGCTCCATATTCTCATATCCGTCCGGCCCGTAGATGATTTCAAGTGAAAACTCTTTTATAATCTCTTTTAACTTTATTGTGTAATTTCCAAAATTGGTATCCATAATCCGGCACCTCCCATTTTTCATATATAATTATACATTTATTTTATACAAATTTCAATATGTTATTGAGGATTCACCTGCTTTTTCTGTAATGTTACAATAGACGGGAGACTATAAAAAGAAAAAGAATAAAAAAGCGACTGAGTAAGTTAGAATAAAGTTACCACACCCAAACTAACCGAAAGGAACTCAATCGCTATAAGTATTGTAACACAGCTGTGACAAATAATTTTACAATTGGGAAATCATTTTGTTTTTGATGCACCGCGCATCAGCTCGGAAATTCCCACCACAATGAGAAAACCGCCGAAAATTCTGCGCAGAAGAGAGGTGTCAATCCCCGTGGCAAAAAGCGCTGCAAAAACAGTTACCGGCACCCCCGCAACGGTGCTGAATATCACCGCACGCCAAAGCACACGTCGGTTTCTTATATGCGACACAAGCGCGCAGGCGGCACTCGGCAAAAAGTAAAGAAGGTTTATTCCCTGTGCGGCAAGCTGGTCTGTTTTTCGCACCATCGTAAGCCAGAGAACAAGAAGCGTTCCGCCACCGATACCGAATCCCGTAATAACACCGGTTACCGCACCGGCAAGCGCATCAAGAAAAAACAGCATAATCTCCACCACCTAAAGCAAAAACAGTGAACGCACACCGCCGTATATTATAAGGAGAGCGAACGCAATATGGAGAAAGCGCGCGCTGACACGCCTGAAAATCTTTCCCCCTGCCGTTCCGCCGACAAGTCCTCCTATGAGATAGGGAAGAGCCGCGCCGAAATCAGCGCTCCCTTTTATCATATATATAATTACCGATACAACCGACAGAGGAAAAATAACCGCGAGCGAGGTTGCAAACGCGGTTTTATCCTCCATCTTTATCCATCTGGTAAACAAAGGAACGAGAACCATCCCCCCTCCCGCTCCGAAAAAACCGTTTGCCACTCCGGCAAGAGCTCCGCACACGGCATATTTAACGCCTTCCGGCATTTTTATTTTCATTTTCTTTTCCCTGCCTTAATACTTATAATATAAAAAAACGCACCGGAGCAAAGAATTAACCCAAGCGTTATCAGAACCCGTATCACTGTACGGTATTTTTCAAACGTTGCCCCCGTTTCTGCGCGGTGTACTCCCTCATATTCAAACGAACGAACCTGCACCTCCGGAGATTTCCGTACCGCCACCGGAATATTAACCGTTTCTCCGCCGCACGATACGGAAAGGTTTTCTTCTCCCTCCGAAACCCCGAGAATTGCACAGGTTTCACCGCGGGGATAAATCCGGATAATCCCGCTATCTTCCGGAATCTGCCACGAAAGTTCCGCCCCCTGAACACCTTCCGCAGCAACATCTGCATATATTTCCTCCGATTCTCCCGTAAAAAGCACAACCCGGAGCGTACTCGGCAAAATTTTTATCTCTTCTCCCGGCGGAGACGGCAACGGAGTGTTGTTGAGATAAAAATCCTCGGGAACCCATGCACCCGTGCACAGCACGGAAAAATATAAAATGGCAATTGCAATAACTGTCCTCTTCACAAAATCACCCTTTTATACATATTCTTCCGCATTCAGGCTTATTTTAAACGCCTGAAAAGAAATACTTGTAAGTACTGTTTTTTTGTGTTATACTAAAGTAAATATTGTCAATAATTAAAACTGAAGAAAAATCTTCTATTTATTATTAAAAGGAGAAATGATTAATGTCAAATGCAGCAGCACTTACCTCATCAAACTTCGATGAGAAAATAACAAACGGCTCAGGCGTGTGTCTCGTTGATTTCTGGGCATCCTGGTGCGGTCCATGTATGATGCTCGCTCCCGTTATCGACGAGCTTGCAGCAGAGTTTTCCGGCCGTGCTGAGATTTACAAGGTAAATGTGGATGAAGAAAGCGCGCTTGCCGCAAAGTTCGGCATCATGTCCATCCCGACGGTCATCATTTTCCGCGACGGAGAGGTATTTGAAAAATCACTCGGCGTTGTTCCGAAGGACAGCCTTGCCGCCATTATCGAAAAAGCACTTAAGTAAATATACAACTGTTACTGTGGGGGTAATCTAAATGGATTTTACACAGAAAAAAGGATTTAAAAAAGCTGTCTTCGGAGGATTCTCAAAAGCCGATGTCAACAGCTATCTTGCAGAAACCGTCTTAAAGTATACCTCAGAGCTTGAGAACGCAGAAAAGAAGTTTTCCGAAAAGGAAGAAGAATGCAGCTCTCTCGCTGCGCTTCTCCGTGATGCAGAGGACAAAATCACCCGGCTTACAAAAATAAGCGAAGAGGCGGCTGCGCTTCGCGCAAAGTACGACGCGCTTGTTGCCGAGCATGAGCTTACTTCCGCTAAGCTTGCAGAAAAAAGCGCTCTTGCAGATGAGCTTTCCGGACAGGTTACTGCACTGTCGGCTATTGAAGCCGAATATGCCGCACGGAAAACCGAGCTTGCAGATATTGAAATTTCCGCACGTGCGCGCGCAAGCGAAATTATCGCAGAGGCTGATGCCGAGGCAGATGCACGCCGCCGTCAGCTCGACGACGAGCTTGCTCTTCGTCGCCGCGACTTTGACGAACGCCGCGAAGCAGCTTTCCGCGAAGTAGGCGATACAGCTGCCGGTGTCTCTCGCATCGTGGATTCTCTCCGCCTTGAAGTTGAGAGTATGGAAGGCCGCATAACGCGCATCGCCGATTCCGTGCGCAACAACGTCACATCCCTTGCAGACGCTGTATGTGATGCACAGGATAAGGTATCAAATATCAGATCACGCATTCTCGGTGAAGATGAAGAATAGAGAGGAAACAGACACGTGGCAACCATTAAAGTTTTGACAAATGAATTGAAAACAGTTATTCCGACACTCCGCGCAGGAGACTCGATTCTGCTCTCAGGAACGATTTATACCGCGCGCGATGCGGCACACAAACGCCTTTTCGCCCTTCTTGACGAAGGAAAGGAGCTTCCGTTTGAGCTTTCCGGTGCAGTTATCTACTATGCTGGTCCTACACCGGGAAAGGACGGCGCGCCCGTCGGTGCCTGCGGTCCCACAACAAGCGGACGTATGGACGGATTTGCACCGCGTCTTTTAGACCTCGGTCTCTCCTGTATGATAGGAAAAGGGGAGAGGGACAAAGCTGTCTGCGATGCAATAGTCCGCAACGGAGCGGTTTACCTCTGCGCCGTCGGCGGTGCAGGCGCTCTCGTTGCAAAGTCGATAAAGACTGCCGATGTAATTGCTTTTCCCGAGCTCGGATGCGAATCAATAAAGCGTATGACAGTGGAAGATCTTCCGTGCACAGTGGCAATTGATTCTGTCGGCGGAAACCTTTTCCTGACAGAACGCGAAAAATACAAACAAGACTAAACA
>JAZLCV010000056.1:0-3186 GCA_045614365.1 Eubacteriales bacterium
TGTAAAAAATTGTCAATAGAAAAAAATGCAATAATTTTTGCAATGCTTAAAATAATTATTGACAAACGGAAGATTTTAATTTATTATATAAATATAAAGTGTTGAAGGGAGTAAATAAAAATGGCAAAAAAAGCTACAGATTTCAGATACAACACCGGTGAAACCCGCGTTCCGTGGGCGGCTGTCGGTGAGAACTACAACGCAGACGATCTTCTTGCCGTCGTAAAGTTTCTCATGCAGGGCGAAGGTAAGGAATACGATGCAATTTTTGACAACATAAAAAAAGAGGTTTATAAGCTCTCGGAGATTTCAACGCCTCCCGGAAAGCTTTCTCTCGGCTCTCAGGTCGAAAAAGCTGAGGATATGGTTGATGAGTATCTAGGCACGAAGGGGTGCGCATTCGTCGCAAACTGTACTGCCGGTTTTGAAATTGCATATAAGTATGCAGGCATTGGTCCGGGGGATGAGGTTATCGTTCCGGCTATTACATTTGTTGCAACAATGGCATATCCGCTTTCCGTCGGTGCAAAGCTCGTTTTTGCGGACGTTGATCCTGTTACCATAAATATGGATCCGAAGGATGTTGAGCGCAAGATCACCGACAAGACAAAGATGATTGTGCCGGTACATATCGGCGGCTATCCGGTAGATATGGATCCGCTTATGGAAATTGCAAGAAAGCACGATATTCTCGTTCTTGAAGATGCCGCACACGGCTTCGGCGCAGTGTATAAGGGCAGAAAGGTCGGAACGATCGGCGATTTCGCAGGATTTTCAATGCACGAGGTAAAGAATATCACATCCTTTGGCGAGGGCGGCATTCTTACCACGAATATTGAAAGCTTTCGCGAGGATATGAAGCGTGCACGCTTCCTCGGCCTTGATTTTTCACGCAAGATTGATAACTGGCTTTATGATATCACGTCTATCAAGGGAAAATACGGCACATCTGTTGCAGGAAACAGCTCAACAACTGAAATTCAGGGGCTTGGTCTCCAGCTTCAGGTTGCGCGTAACGAGAAGATTATCGCAGAGAGAAGAGCTGCGGCAGAGTATCTCACACGCCGTTTTTCCGAGAATGATGCAATCATTCCGCAAAAGGTCAACGAAAAGGATATTCAGCCGTCTTTCCATATGTATCTTCTCCAGATAGATCCCGCAAAGGCAGGCGGAGATATCCAGACATTAAAGGAAAAGCTCACTGAAAAGGGAGTTACAAACATTCCGCATTTCGGTCCGCTTTACCGCTTTGATGTTATCCGCGAGCATGGCTATGACCGCGACAGCATTGCGGCAACGTGCCCGGTGTGTGAGGAGGTCTTCTACAAGCGCTTTACTCACCTTCCGCTTTACGGCCTTTCCGAGGAACAGCTTATCTTTATGGCAGATGCAGTTCTTGAGGCAGTAGCAGAAATGCAGTCAGGAAAATAAAATAAAAAAGTTTACACAAAAGTTTACACATGTGTTGAAATGTGTAAACTTTTGTGTTATTATATTATCCGGTAAAAGATGACAGGAAGTTTTTCACAAGGGTTACGGAGGTAATATGAACACAGATATACTTATAGCAGGAAGCGGATGCGCGGGGCTTTACTGCGCATTGAATCTTCCCCGGAATAAAAAAATAACGGTCATCACAAAATCGGATGCGGAGAGCAGTGATTCATTTCTTGCTCAGGGCGGTATTTGCGTTTTGCGCTCGGATGATGATTTTGATTCGTTTTTTGAGGATACCATGCGTGCCGGGCATTATGAGAATGACCGCGAAAGCGTGGAAATAATGATTCGCTCATCTCGCAACTGTATTGCAGAGCTTGTTGATTTAGGTGTACGCTTCTCTCGTGGAGATAACGGTGAATTTAACTACACCCGTGAAGGCGCGCACTCTGAAAACAGAATTCTTTTTCACCGCGACGTTACGGGAAAAGAAATTACAAGTAAGCTTTTATCTGCTGTGCGTGAGCGTGAAAATATAACAATTCTTGAAAACACTACGCTTCTTGATATAATAGAGGCTGAGGACGAATGCATCGGTGCGGTTGTTGAAAATCCGGATGGGAGCGTTGAAGCTGTCAGTGCGGAGTATACAGTGCTTGCAACCGGAGGAATCGGAGGGCTTTACCGCCATTCGACCAACTTCCGTCACCTTACGGGAGACGCACTTGCAATAGCAATAAATCACGGCATTGAGCTTAAGAACATAAATTACATACAGATACATCCCACCACGTTGTATTCCGAAGAGCCGACAGACAGAAGTTTTCTTATTTCCGAGTCCGTGAGGGGTGAGGGGGCAAAGCTGTATGATAAGGATATGAAGCGGTTTGTGAACGAGCTTCTTCCGCGTGATTTGCTTACCGAAGCGATAAAAGAGCAGATGCAAAAGGACGGGACGGAATTTGTCTGGGAGGATTTGCGTCCGATTTCCGAAGAAGAGCTTCACGGGCATTTCCCAAATATAGTTCAGCATTGTATGGATAAGAATTACGATGTTATGAGTGAATGTATTCCCGTTGTGCCTGCCCAACATTACTTTATGGGCGGTATCAAGGTTAATAAGCAAAGCAAAACCTCAATGGAAGGCTTGTATGCGATAGGAGAAACAGCATGCAACGGAGTCCACGGCAAAAACCGGCTTGCCAGCAATTCGCTTCTCGAAAGCCTTGTTTTTGCAAAACGAGCGGCAGAGGATATGAAAAACAATCCGAAAGAGAAAAAGCCTCTTCCCGAAATTGACATATCGTGTTATAATAACAGACGAGAACTTGAAAAAAGCTACCGCGCGGCGGTGCTTGATGCAATAGATAAAGAAAATAAACGAAATGAGGAGAAATAATTATGTTTGACAAGGCAACTCTTAAATTAAATGTAGACCCGCTTATCTTAAGCGCACTTTCAGAGGATATCACAAGCGAGGATGTTTCCACCAACAGCGTTATGCCTGTGAAAACTCAGGGTGAGGTAGACCTCATCTGCAAGCAGGACGGTGTTCTGTGCGGAATTCAGGTTTTTGAACGTGTTTTCACGCTTATTGATGAAGATACGAAAGTTGAGTTCTTTGCCGAGGACGGTGAAGAGATAAAGGCGGGGCAGCTTATCGCAAAGGTACGCGGAGATATCCGTGTTCTTCTTTCGGGCGAGAGAACTGCGCTTAATTACCTACAGCGTATGTGCGGCGTGGCAACA
>JAZLCV010000057.1:0-1944 GCA_045614365.1 Eubacteriales bacterium
GCTTATTGATGAGACGGGAAAGCTTGGCAGCGACCTTATGGCAGGCTGGGGCTTTGCGGTTCTGCGCGACGGAGGAATTTACGATTCTGCCTCCGCAAGTACAGAAGTAAACAATATGCGCGACTTCTGGATATCAGCAGGTGATACCGACGGACACGGACATCCTGATTCGCTTGAGCTTAACGTTGATGCATATGGCCTTAATCTCGGTGCAGACCTTGCATATCCCGAGGATACAAGCTATACGCCCAACCGCTTGCAGTGGGTAGGCGCAACCCTATCACATAATACGGTTCTGATAAATCAGAAAAATTCAATAGGTGATGATGTCCGAGGCTTCCCACTTCACTTCAACGACTCCGGAATGGTCAAGCTTGTGGATATTGATGCTACGCATAAATATGCCGAGGCAGAGAACTATCGCAGAAGCGTTGTTATGGTGAAAATTGACGATGACACATCTTACGGTGTTGACTTTTTCCGTGTAACGGGAGGCAACCACCATACCTATGTTTACCATTCTGCGTCATCGAAAGTGAATGAGGTTTCGGGACTCTCAATGGCAACAGAGCCTGAGCTTATTCAGGTGGATAAAGAAGGCACAATGGATTATGCCACATATGCAGGAAAAGATGCGGCATATGTAAAAAATCCGGACGGAAGCGTGCGCAAAGCTCTTCCGGGCGAAGCGGTGGATTTTGAAACGGTATTCCCGGTAACCTACGGTCAGGACCCGTGGACTCAGCCGGCGTGGAGCTATGAAACAATGTTCCCGCGCGGATACACATGGCTGCGAAACGTCCGCCGTGCAGAAAAACCGACAAATAATTTCACCGTTGATTTTGAGATTAGCGACTATAAAAAGGTGCTTTCAAACCCGAAAGGCATACATTTGCGTATGACGCAGGTTAACGACTTTACACCGACCGATGTTGCATTTGCGGGAGGTCATGTTCCGCAGAGAAGCGAGTCGTCAAAGAGCATAGGCTATAAAGATAAGTTTGATTCCGACCGCGCAACGATGCTTGAATATGTATATATTGAGCGCGAAGCAGAAGAAGGTAAGGAGCTTGACAGCCTTTTCACCACAGTATATGAGCCGTACCGCAACACATCCAATATCGAGAAAATTGAGGCTGTTGATGTAAGTGTGGCTTCCGGAACGGAACAGAACGGCGATATGGTACGTGCCGTAAAGGTAACGCATGTCGGCGGTGAGAGAATAGACTATGTTGTCTATGCAACGAATAATACGGTCAAGTACAACGTCGGCGGAGTGTTCGAATTCCGGGGCTTTGTGGGTGTGTACAGCACGAACAAAGAGGGCGCGCCGACATACCGTTACGTCCACGACGGAAATATAATCGGCGATGAGGTTGAGAGCAAGGGAACTCTTACAGGCAAGGTTGAAGGCTTTGAGAGAAATCTTGTATTCAAGAACTATATCGACATCTCTGCAGAAATTGAAGATATAGATGCTCTTGCGGGAGAATATATCTTTATTGCAAACGACGGTGCGGATAACGCAGTGTATAAGATTGAGGGTGCAAAGGTTCTTGAAAACCACACCTACGGCGAAGGTAAGAACGTAATCCGTCTTGACATAGACAGAACAACGCTTATCCGAGGACATCAGAATGCATCTGAGCCTGAAAAGGGATACATCTACAATATTGCTCCGGGGCAGAGCTTTGAAATCCCGCTGTCGTACAACGAGGACTTCTCACCTGAGTTTGAACCGGTAAATGACAGCATAACTACCAGTGCTGGAAGCTCAATTTCCGTATCAATAAGAGCTAACAGCCCTGTCGAGGAGAATGCACCGGAAATTACCTATATTGGAACAACACTTCCGAGAGGGGCAAGCATCAATGCGGAAAACGGTGTCTTCACGTGGAAACCGGATTCTTCACAGATAGGCGAAAACCACGTGGCAATAACTGC
>JAZLCV010000058.1:0-4576 GCA_045614365.1 Eubacteriales bacterium
AATTCAAATCAGATGCATATATTTTTCCGCATCATACCATTTAACGTTAAATCCTGCGCCCTTCGCGCAAAAAACGGAATCCGGTGTATTTTCAAGGTCCGCCTCCGGATTATAATCAATCTCGCGGATTATGTCTTCCGCATCCACGCACGGCTCATAACCGTCGAAGGAAAGCGCAAGGCTTGCCCTTCCGCCGCTTTTTGTTATCAGTTCTTCCGCATAGTCGCCTAAAAAACGTGCCGGCGCTCTGCCACGCGTTATTGCAACCTCTCCGTCAATCTCCGGAGGGGTGAAGCTTCCGCCCATTTGGCGCACATCCGCCATAATTTTTCCGGAAAGCGGAATATCGCTTCTTGCCGTGAAGCTGTATATCGGCTCAAGCAAAACGTTCTCTGCCCGCATAAGCCCCTGACGCACGGCGCGGTAAGTCGCCTCGCGGATATCCCCGCCCTCCGTGTGCTTTTCGTGTGTTGCACCGTTTACGAGAACAAATTCTACATCGCATATATCAGAGCCTGTAAGAACGCCCTTGTGCGCCTTTTCAAAAATATGAGTTTTCACAAGCCTTTGCGTGTCCGGAGACAAAACATCGCCGGAAAGCTCGCTGCGAAAGCTTATCCCGCTCCCCCGCGACGCAGGATCTATGCGAATATGAACCTCGGCATAGTGGCGCAGGGGTTCAAAATGCCCGTACCCGGTAGCAGAGCTTTTCACCGTTTCTCGGAACAGAACGCGCGGTGTATCAAAGGAAATATCAATCCCGAACCGGCGCAAAAACTCATACGCAATTACCTGCAGGCTTATTCTGCCCATAACGCCGATTGAAATTTCGCCAAGGCTTTCCGTATATCTTACAGACAGAGTGTTTTCCTCGTCCTCTAAAAGCTTAAGTTTTTGGAGAATCTCGTGCACTCCGTACTTTTTATCATAAATCACGCGCGCAGAAAAAACAGGCGAGGTTTTAAACTCCGTTCTCTCAAAGCCTTCCCCCAAAGCATCTCCGGCGCGGACATCTGAAAGCCCCGCAACAACGCAGATATCGCCACTTTGTGCGCACTTTGCGGGAATGAGCTTTTCCCCCGACGGAAAATACAGCTCGTCAATCTTCCGCTCACCGACAGGCGTTTTTACGCGGTCCTTCACAGACAGCTTTCCCGCCCGCACCTTTATATACGCAAGGCGCCGCTCTCCCTGACGGCGGATTTTATAGCACGCACCGCGGAAATCGCCGTCTTTTTCTTCTTCCTCCGCAATTGACATCATACCCGAAATAAGCGCATCTGTATTCTCATCGCGCAGTGCAGAGCCGCGCCAGCACGGAAATATTTTCCCGGCCTTTACAAGCCGCCTTACGGTATCAGAAATCCCGACGCTGCCATTTTCCATAAACTCATCAAAAAGCGCTTCATCCCGTTCGGCAAGCGATTCGGAAAAATCGGATGCAAAGTCTATCACATCTCCGGAAAGACGTGCGCGGATATCCTGCAGTGCACCATCCGCATCTGCAGTTGAAAGGTCGGTTTTATTTATAAAAAAGAAGGTGGGAACATTGTATTCACGCAAAAGCCGCCATACGGTTTCGGTGTGGCTCTGTACCCCGTCCGCCGCGCTTATAACAACAAGCGCATAATCCATAACGGATATCGCACGCTCCGCTTCTGCGGAAAAGTCGGAATGGCCGGGAGTGTCAATGAGCGTAAACGTGCGCCCGTCATAGTCCACCCGCGCAGCATCGGAAAACACCGTTATCCCGCGCTGTTTTTCAATCTCGCTGTAATCAAGGCAGGATTTGCCGTCATCCACACGCCCGAACGTGCGGATGACGTTTGTGTGATATAAAATCCGTTCGGAAAGAGTTGTCTTCCCCGCATCAACGTGCGCAAGTATCCCAAGCGTTATTCTCACTTTTCTCACCCCTTTTACTTTATATTGTACCATAATCCGGGTGAACGCGCAATAAGAAAAGGCAGGAGAAATACAACACCATTTCCTCTGCCCCTATTTTTTCAACTTAAAGCTTTGCGAGGAATGCACCGAGCCTTGCAGCCATTATCTCGTGCCCCGCATCGTTAGGATGAAGCCCGTCCGGAACAAACTTTTCCATAATCACGGGTACTCTTGGCTGGAGCCCCGATACCCTGAACATATCGCAAACGGGAATCGAATAATACTCTGCCACCTCGCGGATTATATCCACATATGTTTTCAGCGTTACGCTCACACCATGCTTCACGCGGACCTCGTCTTCTTCTGTTCTGTGAAGCGGAGTCATAACAACAACCGGCTTTCCGGGATATTTTTCTATAAGACGTGTGTAAAGATCGTGGCAGGCGCCGTAAAACGTGTCCGGCGTTCTGTCGGAAAACTCACCGATCGGCGCATCACCGTGACCGAAATCGTTCGTGCCGCCGAAAACAACAACCGCATCGGCATCTTCTTTCATTTCATCAACTCTTGATACAAAAAACTTATCAAAGCTCGGCTCTTCGCTCGGAACCGTCTGACGTGCAAGGCGGGTTCCGGAAATGCCGTAGCCGTTCGCTTCGCTGAGTCCGTATTCCTTTTTGATAAGCTCAAAATATCTTTTATCGGGTGTGCTTGTGCCGACACCCTCCGTTATACTGTCACCCAAAAAATTTATTTTCATCCCTTTAAGATTCATTTTTACATCCTGTCCTTTCTTTTCCTCATTTTAATCTATTGAGTTTATTTTAGCACAATACCACGCACTTGTCAAACACAGTAATCAGCTCGTTTCCGAGAGGTTTTTCGGCAATTTTCTGGCAAAATCGTGGCAGAAAATTGGCAAAATCGTGGCAAAAATTTGGCAAAAATTTGGCACCACAAAAATTCTTTTTAGTGCTATAATACTTCTCGTAACCCGGAAATCCGGGTGAATTCTCCGGTTTTTAACGCAAAAGTGCACGTTTGCGGGCAAATTCCGAAAAAAACATCTGAATACCGTTACCGGCGGAGAATTTGCCGGATGAGAAGTCCGTCGCTTTATGCGCGCAAAAGACAGGCGGCCTCACGGACGGCGGCAAAATGCCGCACAGAATGCCGGTACGGGACGGAGATGTAAACAAACAATAATACAAAGAAAGGGGAATCATTATATGATTACCGATAATACAACAAACAACATCCCTGCACAGGAGCAGGAATCCACAGCAACAGAAGCGGTTTCCGATAACAACATCGAAACCGAAATCAACGATACTGCAAAAATCGCCGAAGAAGAGAACGGCACGGCGGTATCCGAGAACACAAATGCAAAAGAAGAAGATACGGCAGCCACGGAGCAGGAACCCGAAGACGTGACAGAGGCGCGTTCTCGTGCGCTTGCACAGATTGAGAGAATGAGCCGCGAAAAAGGCTTTTCGGGACCGTGGGGCAATCTGTTCCGCGAATATCCGACTCTTTCAAGAGCGGACGCGGTAAAAGACCTTGAAGCTGCCGTGAAAGGCGGATTATCTCCGCTTGAGGCATACCAGCAGAAGCTTCTTGCAGAAAAGGATAAGGAGCTTGATGCACTTCGTTCCTCCTCCACGGCAACCGGACGCGCCATAGGCGATGTTGCGGAAAACAACAAAGAGCAGGAGCTTGACGACTTCCTCATAGGATTTTATTCCGTTTAAAAAACTAACTACTAAAAAGAAAGGATTGAAAAATTATGTCAACAATTAATTTACACACACAGTACAGCAAAAACATTCAAACCCAGTACGTAAAGGACAGCCTTCTTTGCAATCGTCTTGACGACGGCTACAGCTTTTCCGGAGTTAAAACGGTAAAGATTACTACCCCGATAACGGTTCCGATGTCGGATTACGCGCGCTCGGGAACCAGCCGTTACGGCACACCCAGAGAAATGGAGGACCTCGTTCAGGAGCTTACTCTTTCTCAGGACAAGAGCTTCACGCTCACCATCGACAAAGGCAACAACGCAGACCAGAACGGAGTTAAAGAAGCGGGCAAGATGCTTAAGCTTCAGATGGCAGAGCAGGCAATTCCGCTTATGGACAAATACGGCTTCGAGCGCCTTTCAAAGCTTGCGGGAAAGATTGTCGGAAACCCGGCAGCTATCACAAAAGCAAATGTATGCGAGCGCATAACGGCAGGAACATCACATATGGACGACTGCGAAATCCCATCATCGGACAGAACGCTCTTCGTGCCGAGTGAAATTTACGCGAAGCTTCGCCTTTCCGATGAATTCCGCAGCTGTGACAAGCTTATGGAAGAGTCACTTGCAAAGGGGCAGGTGGGTACATACGACAATATGACAGTCGTAAAAGTTCCGCATTCCCGCTGGCCGAAGAACGTAAACTTCATCATCGTTCACAAGCGTGCAGCCTGTGCGCCGGTCAAGCTGAATGAGACAAAGTATCATCAGGATCCGCCGGGGATTTCCGGCTCCCTTCTCGAGGGAAGGCAGTATTACGACCTTTTCGTTTTAGCGGCAAAATGCAATGGCGTTTACGTTGATGTAAATACCGCAAGCGGAGCAGGAGTAATCTGTGCAACACCGGAAATAACGCCCGAAGGAACAATCGGCTGCAGCACAAGCGGCGTT
>JAZLCV010000059.1:0-11563 GCA_045614365.1 Eubacteriales bacterium
ATGTTCTTCGCCTTAAGTATCGTTATCTTGACCTTCGCCGTCCCGATATGCAGAAGTATATCGCGCTTCGTCACCGCATCACGAAGATTGCGCGTGACTACTACGACGAAAACGGTTTCTTTGAAATTGAAACTCCTATTCTTACAAAATCCACACCGGAAGGCGCACGTGACTATCTTGTACCCAGCCGTGTTCATCCGGGCAAGTTTTATGCACTTCCGCAGTCTCCGCAGCAGTATAAGCAGCTTTTGATGCTCGCGGGATTTGACCGTTATATGCAGATTGCACGTTGCTTCCGCGACGAGGATTTGCGTGCAGACCGTCAGCCGGAGTTTACGCAGATTGACCTTGAAATGAGCTTTGCCGATGTTGATGATGTTATCTCGGTAAACGAAGGCCTTATTGCACGCCTCTGGAAAGAAATTCTCGGGAAAGAGATCACGCTTCCGCTTCCGCGCATGTCATACAAAGAAGCGATGGAGCGTTTCGGCTCGGACAAGCCTGATACACGTTTTGGCTTTGAACTTCAGGATATTTCAGACATTGCGGCAAAGTGTGAGTTTAAGGTGTTTAACGGTGCAATTGAAGCCGGCGGCAGCGTTCGTATGATAAAGGTAGACGGCGGCGCAAAGTTTGCGCGCAAGGAAATCGACGGTCTTGCAGAGTGGGTTAAGACTTACCGTGCAAAGGGGCTTGCATGGCTTAAACTTGCAGAAGACGGCACGATGTCAAGCTCGTTTGCAAAGTTCCTCACAGAAGATGAGGTAAAGGCTATAATCGACCGTGCTGATGCTAAGAACGGCGATGTTATCTTCGTCGTTGCAGATGGAAACAACGATGTTGTCTACGCATCTCTCGGTGCATTGCGCTGTGAGTGTGCACGCCGCCTTGATGCTATTGATCCGGATCGCTACGACATCTTCTGGATTGTAGAGTTCCCGCTGTTTGAGTATGACGAGGAAGAGGATCGCTACGTCGCAAAGCATCACCCGTTCACCGCTCCGATGGACGAAGATGTTGACACGATGATGACCGATCCCGCATCTGCCCGTGCAAAGGCATATGATATTGTTATTAACGGCTATGAAGCAGGTGGCGGTTCTATCCGTATTCATTCCTCTGATCTTCAGGAGAAGATGTTTGAAGCACTCGGCTTTACTAAGGAAGCCGCAAACGACCGTTTCGGTCATATGATAGAGGCATTCTCTTACGGCGCACCTCCGCACGGCGGACTTGCGTTTGGTCTTGACCGCCTTGTAATGCTCCTTTCCGGCACGGATAACATCCGCGACGTTATTGCATTCCCGAAGGTTCAGAACGCATCCGAGATTATGATGCAGTCTCCGGACTTTGTTGAGGATGTTCAGCTTACCGATTTGCACATTGCAGTGACGGAAGAAAACGAATAATTCACAATTCCTTAACCAAAAGATCGCGTATTTCTGTTATTTTATTATTATGTATGATGTACGCCCGCGTCCTTCGGGCGCGGGCGTAAACTTTAATTTACCGGGAGTTTGAGAGAGTATGATTAAGATTACAAACCTTACCAAACGGTACGGACCGAAAGAAGCGGTCCGCGGAATATCGTTTGAGGTTTCGAAGGGTGAAATTGTCGGGTTTCTCGGTCCTAACGGTGCCGGAAAATCAACGACAATGAATGTTCTTACGGGATATCTTTCCGCAAGCGGCGGAAGCGCATCCATTGCAGGTTTTGATGTGCTTGACGATGCGATTGAAGCTCGCCGCCACATCGGCTATCTTCCCGAGCAACCGCCTTTGTATTTTGATATGACGGTTGATGAATATCTCAATTTCGTTTATGAGCTTAAGTCCGCAAAGCCACCGAGAAAGCGACATCTTGACCATATCTGTGAGCTTGTGGGCTTGTCTCACGTGCGCCGCAGACTTATTAAAAACCTTTCAAAGGGATATAAGCAGCGCGTGGGTATTGCACAGGCGCTTGTCGGTGACCCGGATGTGCTCATTCTTGACGAGCCGACCGTAGGTCTTGACCCGAACCAGATTATAGAGATAAGAAATCTCATTAAAAATCTCGGCGAGACGAGAACTGTTATCCTGTCCACGCACATCATCCCTGA
The DNA here is from genome assembly GCA_045614365.1 of Eubacteriales bacterium. Lineage (GTDB taxonomy): Bacteria > Bacillota > Clostridia > Oscillospirales > JAAYXM01 > SIG480. Next base: position 2,103 of record JAZLCV010000059.1, read on the forward strand.
GGTTGCGGCTGTATGTGAACGTGTTATTGTCATTAATGACGGTCTTATCGTTGCGGATGATAAAACAGAGAACCTTATGCGCAACATCGGTGGAGAAAACAAGTTCGCTGCACAGGTTGACGGCGATCCGGCAAAGATAGTTGATGTTTTGCGCGGAGTTGAGGGCGTTACGGATGTAGCATATGAAAACGGCAGCTTTATTCTTACGGCAGAAGAGGGCGCGGATATACGCAAGAATGTTTTCTATGCCGCGGCAGAGGCAGACCTTCCGCTTCTTTCCTTTGCACCGGTTGACGTATCTCTTGAGGCGGTATTTGCACGCCTTACAAAGAAAGGAGAGGAGAAGTAATGACAGCTATATACAAACGTGAGCTACGCTCATATTTCACCGGCGGTATAGGCTATGTTTACTGTGCTGTTTTTGCGCTTGTTATGAACATAGTGTACTGCATGAACAGTGTCGGCTATTATCAGAGCGGTTTCCTCTATATCTTCAATATTATGCTCATTGCAATGATTCTTCTTATTCCGGTTATGACAATGCGCATATGGAGCGAGGAGAAAAAGCAGAAGACAGACCAGCTTCTTCTCACCGCACCTGTTACCACGATGCAGATTGTGCTTGGGAAATTCTGGGCGGCAATGACTGTTTTCCTCATCTCCCTTGCCCTTACGCTTGTTTATCCTTTGCTTGCATATCTTTACGGCACACCCGAGCCGGCAATAATGATAGGAAATTACATCGCAATTATCCTTGCGGCAGGGGCGTATATCGCAATTTCCCAGTTTATGTCGTCTCTCACGGAAAGCCAGATTGTATCGGCACTTTTGTCTATGCTTACGCTTTCAATGTTCTTTTTCTTAAATCTTATATTCACAAACACGGACATTGATTTTATTTCTAAAATCGCATCATTCCTTTCAATCATCACGCGTTATGTAAACTTTTACAGAGGGATATTCTCCTTCTCCGATGTGGTTTACTTTATAAGCCTTACGGCAGTGTTCCTCTTCTTCACGTCCCGCGTGATAGAGAAACGCCGTTGGAGTTAAGGGGGATTTTGATATGAAGTTTGATTTTAACATAAGAAAATTCAAATACGGCTCGGCATCCACCGTGTATATCGCACTGTTTGTTGCGATTATCATCGTGGTAAATATCTTTGCACAGTTTCTCACCGACCGTTTTTCACTAAAGCTTGACCTTACAACGACGGGTGAGTTTTCTCTCTCCGAGGATACAAGGGAAATGCTTTCCGGAATTGAGGATGAAATAAAAATTTACATCCTCTCCACGCAGGCAGGGATGGAGAAGAACGAGCAGGCAACCCGTACGCTCGAAATGATCCAGAGATACAACACCCATTCCGGCGGTAAGGTGAAGTATGACTTTATCGACCCGAACAAGAACCCGAAGTTCTTTGAAAAATATCCCAAGGCACGCAATTCTCAGGCACGTGCACTTGTCATCGAAGGACCGGAGCGTTACACCGTCGTTGAAAGCGCAGAATTTGCGTATACCTATGGTGAAAACAATACTAATAAAGTATATTACCAGAGCGAGGAAAAGCTCTCAAGCGCAATTCTTTACGTTTCATCGCCCGAGGTTTCAAACGCAGGCTTTGTAACAGGGCACAATGAAGCAGAAGTTGCCGCACTTGAGACCATATTCAAGGGCAATAACTTTGATGCGCAGGATGTTGACCTTCTCTCCGGCGTTCCTGCGCAGGTGAACAACCTCGTTATCGCAGCACCGGCTGCCGACTTCACGGCAGAGGAAATTTCCGCACTTGAAAGCTTCCTCTCAATTGACGGAAACAATCTCTATGTTTTCTGGGGTATGCAGACACCGACCCTTCCGGTGCTTGAGCGTTATCTTGCAGAGTGGGGCTTTAAGTTCCCGGCATATCTCGTTTGCGATGAGAGCAATGCATATATGACTCCTGCATTCCCGGTAGGTGAGACGGTAAAGAACGACCTTATAGACGATGCGGCACAAGGTCAGCTTATGCCGATATTCCCGCGCACACGTCCCGTTGAGCTTATCTTTACGGAAAAGAGCTATATGCGCACGGTTCCGCTTTTGCAGACACAGAAATCATCGTATGCAAAGCTTCTTTCAAACGATAAGCCGATAGAAGTTCTCACGCGTGAGGGTGGCGATATCTCCGGTCCGTTTACCGTTGCGGCGGTAGGTGAGCGCGCACTCGGCAATACCGGAAATGAGGGTATTGCAAGAGTCTGCGTATTCGGAACAGAAGGCTTTGCTGATGAAGAGGTTGCCGGAATTGCACGTGCGTATAACAACACCTTCCTTTCGCAGCTTGTTACGTATGCAAATCCCGATACGCTCACTATGGCGATCAAGCCGAAGGTCGTTTCCAGCTATGACCTCAATATCACCGAATCCGGCGCAAAGGTTCTCAGAATAGTCCTTATCGGCGTTATCCCGCTTCTTATAATCGTCATCGGAATATTCGTATTTATACGCAGAAAGAACAGATAAGTGCGTATACAAATGCCTTCCTATTGAGGGAAAGGCGGCATCCGTTTCCCTAAAAGGAGATTTTTAATATGAAACAATTTAAACCTGTTTTAATATCACTTGCCGTATTTATCGTTGTTGCGGCTGTTGCTTTTGCGGTTATAAAGCTGTTTCCTCAGATAAATGATGAAATCGGCACACCGGTAAACAACAACGTTTCAAGCTCGCTTAACAAAATAATAGACCGTTCGTCAAAGGATGTTGCATCCGTTGAGATTACAACCGACACGGGTGAGAGCTTTGCCATAGACTATGGCGAGGACTCCATCGGTGCGCAGACTGCAACGATGAGAAATGCAGATCCGCTTCTCGCTTATAACGAAAGCGATATGACAACTCTTTCGGGATTTGTCGGGCTTTTGGTTGCGCTTGAAGAGGTCGGCACGGGTGAGGACTCAATGTTCGGCTTTGATAAGCCACAGCGAACGATAAAGGTAAACTTCAAGGGCAGTGAGCCGGTAACGCTTCTCATCGGAAGCGAAACTCCGCTCGGTACGGGCGTGTATATCCGCCGCACTGACCGCGACACGGTTTACACCGTCGGCGGAAGCACAACAGATATCCTTATGATGACAAAATCCGATTACCGCGACATTAAGTTGTTTGATACTATATCGTCCGTTGACCTTCTCACAGAGGTTATGGTTTCCCGCCCGGGAAAAGCGGATATAACCGTTGTGCGTAAGGAAGATGCGGGAAAGGTGCCTGAGGATCAGGCAGAAGCGGCACTTCATACCGATTATAAGCTTACAAGCCCGGTATCCCGCGATGCAAACCCGGATACAATAAACTCGGTGCTTCTTGATAAGGTTATTGCGATAAAGGGCGAAAGCCTTGTTGAAGATTATCCGAAGGATCTTTCAAAGTACGGACTTGACAGTCCTGTAAAGCTTAAGTTCAAGACGAGTGAAGACCTTTCCGTTTCACTTCTTATCGGCGACAGGACGCCCACCGGCGGAAGATACGTAATGCCGGAAGGCGTTCCGACCGTCATTGCAACGGAAAGTGATATTGACCTTACATCTTTAAGCCATGCGGATATTATTATGCAGCTTATATGGTTCTACAATTCCGAAGATATCGACACCGTCACATATTCACTTCCGGAAGGCAAAAGCCATACAATGGAGCTTGAGGTAAAGGACAACAAGCTTATCGGAACGTATGACGGCAAGGAAATGCAGAACAAGAACGCAACAAACCTTTTCCTGCGCACAGTCCGCTTTACCATTGCAGGTGAATTTGCAAGCGGTATGCAGAGTGGCGAGAGCGTTATAAAGGTGCAGATGAAGCTTAAATCCGGCGCAACAACCACATTTGAACTGTTCTACGTCAACGAGCGGCAGTATGCCGCATCGGTGGACGGAAAAGCACCGGAGTATGTTGTGGGCGTTTCCGAGGTACGCGAGCTTTTGGAGAGTTTTGATATCCTCTCCAGAAACGAAGATATTCCCGATATGTTTTAGATTGTTCGTTTTTTTCTTTCTTTTTAACCCCGGAGCGGCAAACGAAATTTGCCACTCCGGGGCTGTTTTTCAGAAAAACAAAGGAAATAAATTTTCATTCTGCATATACTTATATTATCTTCCGAAATTCGATTATTTAATGTTTTTGTATTGACACTTTTGTGGTTATATGCTAAAATGTAATCGAAGATGAGGTGCGAGGGTAGCACCTTCCAAAAAAAGAAATCCCCATCAAAGACCGGGTGTGAGGGTAACACCTTTCAAAAAGAAATCCCAACGGAAGATGTGCCCTTGCGCGATAAGCGTAAGGGCTTCGTTCTTTTTATGCGAGGAAAGATAATGAATACTAAAAAAGATTACCAATTAAATTATTTGTCGGAAAAGTTTTATGAAAAATATAATAGTATGGATTATCCGGAAATTGAAAACAAAGAGAACCGACCGTATATGGTAATGTTGATTAAAATAGAGAAAAACACATTTGCAGTGCCGTTCAGAACCAATGTTCCGCATAGCAATTGTTACAAGTTTAAAAAATCGACCAGACCTACAAACACCGTAACCGGGATTGATTATACAAAGGCAGTTATCGTAAACGACAGCGAGTACATAGGCGCGGCAGCGCGCATAAACGACATGGAATACATTGAACTAAGCAATAACGTGGCATTTATCATTAAACAGTTCGGGAAATTTGTTGCTGACTATATTGCTTACGTAAACGGTAAAAATAATTATTATGCTGAAAGGAAGTTCAAATACACAACGCTCAAATATTTTCACACCGAACTCGGGATATAAAAGCAAGTTCTGTAAAGTTGAAAGAAAATATAATTCACTGATATTGTACAAATAGTACATTATCAAAATGCAAAAGCAGAGAGACACTTAATTGTATAGTATAGTAAAAAAGCGCGGTTGAACCCAATATCAACCGCGCTTGACCTTTTATAATACAGATATAACAAACGAATTGTTGCAAAACACTCACATTCCGGTACAGAAAAGCCGCCTATAAAGCCAAGCGGTAATAAATTACAGCGAAATTATGCATACGGGGATGCGCGGAAAACGCAGTTTTCCATTTAGCATCGACGGCATAATGAGCGTGATAATTTATCCGATGCTTTATCCAGCGGCAAAAGCGTGGGGTTACAAAGGGGACCGCAAGAGGCCCCCTTTGAATGTATCTTTGAATGTATGCTACATTTCCTTTTTTACAAAATCGAAATAACCCCATTCATAAAACTGCTTGATAAGCGCGATGGGAATCGGCATAAACATACCTATAATACCGAACATTTTAAGACCTACATACATTGCAATAAGCGTTACAAGCGGATGAAGCCCTATGTGCTGGCCGATGATTTTCGGCTCTACCATATTTCTTACAACAAGGATTACGGCATAAATAACCGCAAGACCTATTGCGCGGAAATAATCCTTTGCAAAAAGGCATATTATAGCCCATGGTCCTAAAATCCAGCCTGTTCCGAGAATTGGAAGCGCGTCAATTATGGCGGTGACTGCCGCGATAAGGAAAGAATTCGGAACTCTCAGTACGGCAAGACCTATTGCAAGCTCCACAAAGGTTATGCAGATGAGCACCAGCAGAGCGCGGAGATAGCTGACAAGCGTGTTTGAAACCTGATCTCTTGTCTGGCGATAGCGCAGTCTCCATTTCATCGGAGTTATCTCTGCAAGCTTTGCATGTAAAAGTGCGTAGTCACAGCTTAAGAAGTATGTTGAAACGATTGTAGCAATAACAAAAAGAAGAATAGACGGCATCGCAGTGGCAATATTTGTTGCCGAAGAAATGACCGGGCCGATGAGATTCTGCAGTGCAGACACAAGATTTGAAAGCCATCCCTCTACATTGCTGTAGATAAAGTCCTGCGTCTCAAGCGGAAGGCGCGAAAGAACATCGATGAAGATTTCATTAAGCTTTGCAACAACGAGATTTATATCGAGATTGCGAAGCTTTTCAAAAAGCACGACGAGCTCTTTTACGATCGCTGATAGCGAAAAATAAAGCACCGTACCGATAACTCCGTAGAACAGAACCGTAAAAATCCCTGCCGCAAGCGGGCGCGGGAAGCGAAGCTTTTCCTTTAAGAGATTTACAGGCCGCTCGATAATGCGAGAGACGACAAATGCGATTATGAACGGTGCGAGCCAGCCGAGTGCGTAGTTAAACACAAGCCACAGCGCGAGAAGAGCGAGCGCAATATAAAAGAGGGAGAGAAAAAAACGAAGATGCCTGTTTTCCGGCATACCGGTCACCTGCCTTTGATGTATTTCTTTCATTATTATATATCATTTCGCGTGCAAATAAAAGGATTTTTTTGGCATATTGATGAAAATTTAAAAAATTGCGAAAAATCCGAGATTTTACTTGAATTGCGAATGAAAGTATGGTATGATAATATCCGTGTTGCAAAAACAAATGACCGCGAGAGGGGGATTTAAGTGCAGGATAATCACAAGTTTTATATTGTAGAAGATTCCGCACTGCCTGAGGTTCTGATAAGAACGGTAAAGGCGAAAGAACTTCTCACTCAGGGGCGGGTGAAAACGGTGAATGAGGCGGCAACGCTTGCGGGCATCAGCCGCAGTGCGTTTTATAAGTATAAAGACCTTATCTCTCCGTTTACAGATATGTCGCTTGAGCGCATCATCACATTCAGCATGCTTTTGCGTGATGAGCCGGGTGTGTTGTCTCGCATCCTCACCCATTTTGCCGCAAACGGCGCTAATATTCTTACCATATATCAGACTATACCAAGCGGAGGCCGCGCACCGGTTACGATATCGGCGGAGACGGAAAAGATGAAAACAAATATGGACAGCTTTATTGAACAGGCGATGCAGCTTCCGGGCGTTATTTCATTCGGGCCTCTTGCGGGACAATAAGAAAGGAGATACATCATGAAAAAAATTGCTGTTTTAGGTTATGGCACGGTTGGTTCGGGCGTTGTTGACCTCTTTGAAATAAATGCAGCTTCTATTGCCAAAAAGGCAGGTGAGCCAATCGAGGTTAAATACATTGTTGACATCCGCGATTTTTCTCAGGACAAAAACGCGGAGAAGTTTGTGAAGGACTTTTCGATTATCGAAAACGACCCCGAGATCTCCGTTGTTGTTGAGACAATCGGAGGGACAAATCCGGCGTATGATTTCACAAAGCGCGCCCTTCTTGCCGGAAAGAGCGTTGTAACCTCAAATAAAGAGCTTGTTGCAAAGCATGGCGCAGAGTTTCTGCGGATAGCAAAGGAGAAGAATGTAAACTATCTCTTTGAGGCTTCCGTCGGTGGCGGTATTCCAGTTCTCCGTCCGATTGCACAGTGCCTTGCCGCAAACGAGATTGACGAGATTTACGGAATACTCAACGGAACTACAAACTATATCCTTACCCGTATGATAAAAGCGGGTCTCACATTTGAAAAGGCACTTTCCGAGGCTCAGGAAATGGGTTATGCCGAGCGCGACCCGAGCGCAGATATCGAAGGCCACGATGCTTGCCGCAAGATTTGTATTCTTGCTTCTCTTGCATTCGGTCGCCACATATATCCGGAGTATGTCAAGGCTGAGGGCATCACCAAGGTAACGCTTGACGATGTACGTCTTGCAGGAAAGGCAGATATGGTTATCCGCCTTCTCGGAAGAACAAAGCTTTCCGACGACGGAAAGGTATTTGCATATGTCGGTCCGCATCTTGTTCCGAAGTCATCTCCCATTGCAGCTGTGGAGGATGTTTTCAACGGCATCATGGTTCACGGCAATATGGTGGGCGATACCATGTTCTATGGTCCGGGTGCAGGTAAGTACCCGACAGCGAGCGCAGTTTCTGCAGATGTTATCGACGCAGTTGTTCACGCGGATAAGCGCCGCGATATCGGTTGGGACGATGCAGGTGCGGAAGTTGTTGCAGATATGTCTGCTTTTACTTCAAAATACTATGTACGCATAGAGGGCGAAAGCGCACGAAGCGCGGCAACCCAGAGCTTTAAGAATATTGAGTTTATTGATGACAGCAACGCGGTTGCGTTTATTACAGCGGAAATGACAGAAGCGGAATTTGAAAAGAGCCTTTCCGCGCTTTCGGAAAGAAGCGAAGTTTTGTCACGTATGCGTGTGCTGTATTAATATAATATAAAAGAAATCCTGAAAGGAAGAGGTATAAATGAGTCTTATAGTACAGAAATTCGGCGGCTCATCGGTCGCTGATACCGAGCGCTTGTTCAATGTTGCGGATATCGTAACAGGCACATATGCGCGCGGTGACGATGTTGTTGTTGTCGTCTCGGCTCAGGGCGATACGACGGACGATCTCATCGAAAAGGCAAGAGAAATCAATCCCAACCCGTCAAAGCGTGAGATGGACGTTCTTCTTGCAAACGGCGAGCAGATTTCAATTTCCCTGCTTGCAATGGCAATTGAAAAGCTTGGCTATCCTGTTATTTCCCTTACCGGCTGGCAGGCAGGTATCCATACGGGAATGAATTACGGCGCGGCGCGTATCAAGAAGGTTGATACCGAGCGTTTAAAGCTTGAGATATCCAAGAGAAGAATCGTTATCGTTGCGGGCTTCCAGGGTATCAACCGCTTTGATGATATAACAACTCTCGGACGCGGCGGTTCTGACACAACAGCTGTCGCTCTCGCAGCGGCACTGGGTGCAGATCTCTGCCAGATTTACACCGACGTTGACGGTGTTTACACTGCAGACCCGAGAAAAATTCCCACAGCAAAGAAGCTTGACGAAATTACTTATGATGAAATGCTTGAGCTTGCATCCCTCGGTGCACAGGTTCTTCACAACCGCTCTGTTGAGATGGGCAAGCGCTTCAATGTTGATATGGAGGTTATCTCCAGCTTTACCCGTAACCCGGGCACAAAAATTAAGGAGGCAAACAAAGTGGAAAAAATGAATGTTAGCGGCGTTGCTCGCGATATGGACATAGCACAGATCTCTCTCGTAAATATGGCAGATGCTCCGGGCATCGCATACAAGGTATTTTCAACTCTTGCAAACAAGGGTGTAAACGTTGATATCATCCTTCAGTCAACAGGCAGAAATGATGCAAAGGATATCGCTTTCACGGTTCCCAGCTCTTCAATCGAGCTTGCAAAGAAGGTTCTTGAAGAGAACAAGGCAAGCATCGGATTTGAGGATATCAAAGTTCGTGAGGACCTCTGCAAGCTCTCTATCGTCGGCGCTGGTATGGTAAACAACCCCGGTGTTGCTGCAATGATGTTTGAGGCACTTGCTGCTGCAAACGTAAACATTGATATGATTTCCACAAGCGAAATCAAGGTTTCCGTTCTCATTGCAAAGGAAGATTCCGAGCGTGCAATGCGTGCAGTCCACGACAAGTTCTTTTAATAGGTAAGAAAAACAATCATACCGTGTGGGGGGTTTTTCGCACACCGGGTGTAACTTTTTGCCT
>JAZLCV010000060.1:0-17466 GCA_045614365.1 Eubacteriales bacterium
CCGACTTATGATTTTTTCAAGCTTATGGGCAAGGAAACTATAATCCCCCATGCGGCAAACCGCAAGGCATTCCTTATCGCACCGGTGCTCGGCTTTGTAAGCCTTGTTGTGCTTATGCTGTTCATTCCGGTATTCGGTTACAGTCCGTTTTCCACAAACGGCGACCTTATCATTGTTCTTTATCTTCTCACAATTCCTGCCGTTGCGCTTATCGTTGGCGGTTCGGCATCCGGTTCGCCGTATGCAGGTATCGGTATCTCGCGTGAGATGGTAACAATGATGGCTTATGAGCTTCCGCTTGTTGTTGTCCTTCTTGCAGTTGCAAAGAAGGTCGGTGGAGAAAGCCTTGTATTCTCGCTTGGCGAAATCGGGGACTGGCAGGCTGCAAACGGACTTCTTATTTCTCACTGGGCTCTTATCCCGGCGGCAATTGCAATGCTGCTTGTTATTCCTGCCGAGGTCGGAACACAGCCGTTTGACGTTGCAGAAGCTGAGACAGAAATCTGTGAAGGTCCGCTTGTAGAATACAGCGGCGCACCGCTTGCAGTGTTCAAGCTCAACACGGCAATTAAGATGTTTGTTATGACATCGCTTTTCACTGTGCTGTTCTTCGGCGGAATTGATACCGGTTATATCGCGCTCAATGCGGTAATTCTCGTTGCAATCTGCGCTGTTCTCACGGTGGTTTGTATGACGCTTGCTCATGCGATATGCGCACGTCTTAAGATCGAGCATCTGTTTAAGTTCTACTGGACGGTTGTTACCGCTCTTGCGGCAATAAGCCTTATCCTTGTATGGCTCGGTCTGTAAGGGAGGTAAAGCGATATGTTTAAGAAAATTATAACGAAAAGTATGGCAAAATCCCCGTGGATTTACCATATCAACACAGGTTCGTGCAACGGCTGTGATATTGAGCTTGTGGCGGTTCTCACTCCACGCTATGATGCCGAGCGCTTCGGTTTCAAGCTTGCGGGAACTCCTCGTCACGCCGATATCGTAGTTGTTTCCGGCCCTATCACAAGTCAGTCAAAAGAGCGTCTTATCCGTACGCTTGAGCAGGTTCCTGAGCCGAAGTGCGTTGTGTCCATCGGCTCGTGCCCGCGCTCGTGTAACGTTTTCAAGGGAAGCTACTCCGTAGAAGGTCCGCTTGAAAACTACACACACGTTGACGTTTCAATCGCAGGCTGCACGCCGAAGCCTGAGGCTATTATTGAAGGTCTTGCAAAGGCTGCAGAAATTCTTGCTGAGAAGAGGGAGGCAATGTACAAATGAAATTCTCATTTCCGTTCTTAAAAGAAGCTGTTTGCAACCTCTTTTCCAAACCGAGTACAGTAAACTATCCGAAGGTGCAGGTTGAGGCAGCACCCAAATACCGCGGAAGAATTGCTTATGATGCAGAAAAGTGCGTAAACTGCGGAATGTGCATTAAGGTCTGCTCGCCGGGCGCAATCACAAGAACAAGTGAGGATGTTCCGGAGGGTGAGAAAATTACTTACGAGTTTGACCTTACATCCTGTACCTTCTGCGGAATGTGTCAGGACTTCTGCTCGACGGACGCAATCGAGCTTACGGGTGACTACCATATGGTAGCAACCGATCCGGCAGACCTTATCTCACGCGGCTCACGCATAAAGAAAAAGGTTGCAGGAAAGCTTACCTGCGGCGATGCGTGCGTATACTGTACGCTCTGCGCAAAGCAGTGTCCGGAAGGCGCAATCACTGTTGACCGTGCAAATAAGACCTGGGAAGTTGATGAAGAGAAGTGCGTAAAGTGCGGAATCTGTATCGACAAGTGCCCGAAAAAGTGTCTCTCTTTTGCTGAGGTTCAGGAAGGTGTTGTCTGCTCCGACAGCTGTGTTTACTGCACGCTCTGCGCAAAAAAGTGCCCCAATGAGGCAATCACTGTTGACCGTGCAAGTAAGACATGGACAATAGATCGTGAAAAGTGCACACTTTGCGGCATATGCATTGATGCATGCCCGAAGAAGAGCCTTTCAGTCGGTGATATAAATGCATGCACCTGCCCCGGAACCGAAGATGTTCCTGCTCCTGCAAAGGTAGAAGCAAAGGCAGCGGAACCGGCAAACGACGGAAAGCTTACCTGTTCTGATACTTGCGTATATTGCACGCTCTGTGCAAAACAGTGCCCGGAGGGCGCAATCACAGTTGATCGTGCAAACAAGACATGGGAAGTTGATGAAGAGAAGTGCATCAAGTGCGGTATCTGCATCGAAAAGTGCCCGAAGAAATCTCTTTCTATGGGTATAGCCGAATAAATGAAATTTTAAAGGGATTGTAGCGAAATGCATTTTGCTACAATCCCTTTGGGCTTTAGAAAAATAGTGCAGAATGAACAAATCGGACCCGAAGAAGTACATCAGTACGTCGAGAGGTCCGCTTTGTTTAGAGCATAAAGTGTAATTCAATCCTCAAATTCGGCTTCAGTTGAATTTCCCTTTTACTTTTATGCTTCAAATTATATGCTTTTTTCAATGTTTTCTGCAAAAATCATCTCTTTTACACTTTATGCGGTCTGCGCTGTTTTGCTACAGCCCCTTTCATTATAGATTATTCTTTTGTACTGAGTGAACCGTACATAGCAAGAGTGAATTTTGCAAGAGCTTCATCTCGTGCACGGTAAAGTGACCGCACGGAAAATCCGAGTTCGACCGAAAGAACGTTTGCCGGTTTCGGGGAGCTGTCCATATAGAAGTTGCTCAGAATACGGCGTTCCGGCTCAGTAAGCGAATCAAGCGCACGTTCGATTAGCTTGGTTGTGCTTTGCGCCAGTGAGATGCTCTGACGGAGCTTATTGGCTTCTATTTTACAGTTCATAAATTCCGGAGAGCTTTGCGAGCCCCGTTTTCGGATTACGGGAAGTGAGGCTTTTATTCCGGAGTTCATAATCGCAAGACGTTCTTTGGAATTAAGGATACCGAGCTTCATAAATTTATAGTTGCTAAGATCCTCAATTGCGTGTGTTCTCCAATTCATCAGTAGCCTCCGTTTCCTTCCATTTTATAAAATGCAGTGTTTTGTCATCATAATAGCCGAGCAATCCGCGTTCCTTAAGATCCAGAAGAACCTGCATCGCGCTTGCCGGAGAAACCGACTTTTGCTTTGCAACGCGCAGTGCCAGCTCATCAATGCTTTGATTAAGCTTATCCTTGATGCACATTGATATCAAAGCAAAGGAGCGGTTGCCGGCAGGGTTATAAAAGTCGAGTGCCCAGGTCGGAGAGGGTGATTTTCTTCGTCGTCCGCGTTTTTTCTCCGTCGGTGCATACATATGCATATTTCCGGGCATCAGAATTTCATTGACTATTGCGTCAAGCTTATAAGTGTCATTTGTCAATTGTTTTTCTCCCATATTTCGTAATACCGGATACAGTAAACACAGCCTACCGTATCCCCGTCCTTGTCCTCTGCTAACGTGTCTCCTCCGTCAAGCTGCGCACCGCAGACGGGGCAGAAATACGCCGGCAGAATTTTCTTATCCGGTTCCCTTTCGGGAAAGTATCCCGGATACACGTTCAATACTCCAATCCTCCTGTTATGTAGTTTCCCGACACGGAATTTCCGGTGGAAAAGGGGCAGAAATGCACACGTCGGGACAAATGAATGCCGTGTGAGATGCGGTATCATTTATAATGATATATTAGCACTCTTCTGAATTTATGTCAACCCGAAAAATCAATATTTGAAAAAATTTTTTTCCGACGTATTGTAATTTAACATTACAAATGATATAATGTAATCGTGAAAAAGTAGCTTGGAGTGATTTTTATGATATCGCAGAATATAAAGAAGTTCCGGAAGGCAAAGGGATTTTCTCAGGTAGTGCTCGGTGAAAAGCTCGGTGTTGGGCAATCCACCGTCGCAATGTGGGAATGCGGTAAAAACAGTCCGGAGTATGCTACTCTCAGAAAGCTTGCCGATTTGCTTGAGGTAAGCGTTTCGCGCCTTTGCGGTTCGGAGGATGAGCCGGTTAAAGTAAATGTGCTTGGAAACGTTGCCGCGGGCAAGCCTATAGATGCTGTTGAAAACATCGTAGGCTATGAGGAGATTTCGGCAGAGCGGGCGCGTGGCGGAGAGTTTTTCGCCCTTCGGATAAAGGGTAGAAGCATGGAGCCAAGAATGTTTGAGGGAGATACCGTGATTGTCCGCCAACAGAACAGCGTGGAAAACGGCGAAATAGCTATTGTCCGCGTAGGGGAAGACGAGGCAACGTGCAAAAAGTTTTACCGTAGCGGCGATGGAATAAGCCTTGTTTCGATAAATCCGGAGTATGAGCCGATGTTTTATCCGAAGGAAGCGCTCGTAAATGTTAAGATTGAAGTTCTGGGAAAGGTATGTGAGCTTCGCGTGCATTTTTAAGTAGGAAAAATAATAAACTCAGGAAATTGTTATTTTTTTGTCAAAGAACTGCGCGAATATACAAAAAGAAGCATTGCAAATGTGCATAAAAAGTGATACAATGTTATATAGAAAATTTTGCGTTTTTATCGCAACGTAAGCCGAGGGGATATGAACCCCTCAAGCCTTAAACTTGTTAAATTTTTATACTTTAAATTTGTCGTCCTTGCAAGGCGCCAGCCTTGCTTCGTTCTTCGCATTTAAATTATTTAAAATTTTCCTGCGTTTAAGGTCAAAGAGTTTAAAAGCAAAAATTTCCGATGAAGTACAAAGAAAATTCAAAAATAATACTGGCGTATATTTGCAGAATTTTCTGCAGTAGTTCGCTGAAATTTTGTTTTTAAACCTTAAGGTGTTCATACCCCCTCGGCTTAATTTTTTGAAAGGGAGTTTAAAATTATGGATTACAAACAGCAGGCTCTTATCGACCACGAAAAGTGGCAGGGCAAGATTGAGGTTACTTGCCGTTGCCCGGTTGCAACAAAGGATGACCTTTCCGTTGCTTACACCCCGGGTGTTGCAGAACCGTGCCTCAAGATCAGCGAGGATGTTGATCTTTCTTATAAGTACACACGCCGCGGCAACCTCGTTGCAGTTGTTACCGACGGTACGGCAGTTCTCGGTCTCGGTGACATCGGTCCTGAGGCAGGTATGCCGGTTATGGAAGGAAAGTGTGTTCTCTTCAAGGCATTCGGCGGCGTTGATGCTTTCCCGCTTTGCGTCCGTTCCAAGGATGTTGATGAAATCGTAAAGACAATCCAGCTTCTTGCAGGTTCCTTCGGTGGTATCAACCTCGAGGACATCGCAGCTCCGCGTTGCTTCGAGATTGAGCGCAAGCTTAAAGAAGTCTGTGATATTCCGATATTCCACGATGACCAGCACGGTACAGCTGTTGTTTCCGCTGCAGCTATGATCGGTGCTTGCCGCCTCACAAAGAAGAACATCGGCGATCTTAAGGCTGTTGTTTCCGGTGCAGGCGCTGCTGCTATCGCTGTTACCCGTCTTCTCATGGCTCTCGGCCTCAAGGAAGTTATCCTCTGCGACCGTAAGGGTGCAATCTATGAGGGACGTGACGGCCTCAACCCCGAGAAGGAAGCTATGGCTAAGATCACAAACAAGAACAAGGTTGCAGGATCTCTTGCTGATGTTATGGTTGGCGCAGACGTTGTATTCGGTCTCTCCGGCCCGGGCATCATCTCTCAGGATATGGTCCGTTCAATGAATAAGGACCCGATGGTATTCGTTATGTCCAACCCGACTCCGGAAATCTTCCCGGATGAGGCTATTGCTGCAGGTGCTGCTGTTGTCGGTACAGGTCGTTCAGACTTCCCGAACCAGATCAACAACCTCCTCGCATTCCCGGGTATCTTCCGCGGTGCTCTTGATGTCCGCGCAAGCGATATCAACGACGAGATGAAGGTCGCTGCTGCTTACGCTATTGCAAACCTCATTCCTGAGGAAGAGCTCCGTGCAGACCGCATCATCATCGAGCCGACAGATCCGAAGGTTGCTCCGGCTGTTGCTGCTGCTGTTGCAGAAGCTGCAAGAAAGACCGGCGTTGCACGTATCTAACATAATTAAAAGAACATTTTTCAAGGGTGCACATTTGTGCGCCCTTGTTTTGTCGTTTATCATAAGTTTTCCGATTTACATTGCTTTTCCAATTTCTAATGTTATAAAATATAAAAAGATATTGCATCGTACCTTAGGGTACGGTGTATAATCATTATAATATTATACGCTATTTTTCAGGGGGAGTCCCGAAAAACAGCGTCAAAAAAGAAAGGTGTTTTTTATGGGTATCATTATTTTGATTGCAGTGGTTATTGTCCTCGTTCTGTGGTTTGTTTCCTCGCAACGCTCTCTTGTTGTAATGGACGAAAATATCAACAACGCTATGAGCCAGATCGGCGTTGTGCTCACCTCCCGCTGGGATGCGCTAACTGCGCTTCTTGACCTCACAAAGGGGTATGCTGAGCATGAGTATAAAACTATTTCGGATACAATAAAGATGCGCACATCCGTTACGGCAAGGTCTTCAGCTGCGGAGGTAAACGCGCAGGAAAATATGATCACCGAGGCGCTCGGCAGAATTATGGCAGTTGCAGAAGGATATCCCGAGCTTCGAGCAAATGAGAACTACATCAAGACAATGGACAGCGTGAACGAATACGAAGAAACCGTGCGCCGTGCCCGCCTTGTGTATAACGATAGTGTAACAAAGCTTAACCGTGCAATCCGTATGTTCCCGACGTCGGTTGCGGCATCGCTTCTTGGTATACGTGCACGCGATTATCTCGAGGCAAACGCCGCAAAGGCTGATATGCCGGATATGAAGTGAGGAAGGCTGTAATGTGGGTTGTGAAAAAAATAAGCATTCTCATCTCTGCGCTATGCATTTGCGTGTTGTCTGCATTTGCTGCAAACAATGTTTCGGAAATTGACATTTCCGTTACCATAAGGGACGACGGCAGTGCATATATCGTTCAGGAATGGCAAGGAGAGTTTTCCGAGGGAACGGAGAACTATATCCCGATAGCAACGGACGGAATTGAGCTTACGGCATTTGGCGTATCCGATGAAAACGGTGCATATGAGTTTGTGGAAAACTGGGATATTGATGCTTCGTTTGAAGAAAAGATACGCAAATGCGGTATTGCTGAAACTGCAGACGGCGTTGAGCTGTGTTTCGGTATTTCGGAATACGGTGAGCGCAGATACGCAATAGAATACATAATAGACGGCTTTGTAAAAAGCTATACGGACCGTGACGGAACGAATTTTATGCTTATAAATCCCGATATGTCAACATTCCCGACAGATGGACATATTGTGATTGAACTTGAAAACGGAAAGCAGCTAAGCGATGTGAATGCAGGAGTCTGGGGGTTCGGGTTTGACGGCAATGTTGAATTCCGCAACGGAAAAATGCACGCATACACTATAAGCTCACTTTCCGGAAGCGAGCATATGACGGTTATGTTCTGCCTTGACAAAGGCATTGTTTCACCGCTTGTTTCGGAAAACAAATCCTTCGAGGACGTGAAAGAGCGTGCCTTTGAGGGTAGCGATTATGACAGCTACGGAGATGATGACGGCGGTCTGCTTGATGTGCTTTTCGTTATCTTCATTCTTGTTATTATTCCGTTGATTCTTATTCTTGTTGCAGTTTATATTATAAAAAGAAAGATGGAGCTTAAGAAGTTTTATAAATCGGCAGAGTATTTTCGCGATATCCCCAATGGCGGAGACATTTCGCTTTCTCATTATCTTGCCGTGAACTTCGATGTTTCGGAGGAAGAGAGCCTGATTCTCGGTGCTCTTATCCTTTCGATGATCAATAATGGATATATAATTCCGCTGACGGAAGAGATTATCGGTCTTTTCGGCGGGATAAAGCAGTCGGTAAACTTAAAGCTTGTACGCGAGCCGGAGAAAGAGGCAGAGAAAAGGCTTTACCAAATACTCATCGCCGCGGCGGGAGAAGATGGGGTCCTGCAGGAGCGTGAGCTTGAAAAATACGCTTATAAAAATTGCGATGCCGTAAAAGAGCTTATTGACGCGACAAAAAGCGACGGTGAAAACACCTTTATATCGTCCGGAGGCTTCAGCGGAGGTGCGGGCAACCGTGTTCGTGACCTGTCTGATAGCGGAAAGGCATCTCTTGCCGAAATTATGGGACTTAAAAAATATTTAGATGAGTTTTCGCTTATTTCCGAGCGAAGCATTACGGAAACCACAATCTGGAAGGATTATATGGTGTATGCAACGCTTCTTGGTATCGCGGAAAAGGTTATAAAACAGCTTGAAAAAATATGTCCGGAGAAGATAACGGAGTTTGAAAGCTACAACAGAAACGTAATTATTGCCAATAGCTATTACCACAGCATTTATCGTTCTGTACAGCGTGCTCAGGCAATGCGCTCCGGAGGTTCCGGCGGACGTGCGTCTATCGGTGGAGGCGGCGGTTTTTCCGGCGGGGGTTCGGGCGGAGGCTCGAGATAAAAAACAGTCAACAATTTTGCCGCCAAAAAACTAACTATTATTGTATGGAGATGTTTATTATGAAAAAAATTATTACTCTTTCTCTCGCTCTTGTTATGGTTCTCGCACTTTTCACAGCTTGCGGAGATCCGGTAGAAGCAGAGCTTACAAATTTCCTCAACGTTGAGATGGTTGATGTAAACGCAAATTACGAAAAGATCAAGGAAGAGGTCGGCAAGTGGGAAACAATGGAAGAAGATGCTGATTTTATAAAGAGCCTTGATGAAGTTCTTCTCCCGCTTTGCGAGGATTCTCTCACAAAGGTAAATGCTATTGCTCTTGAAACAGAGGAAGTCAAGGGAGTTCAGGAAAAATATGTCAAGGTTATGGAAACATACAAGAACGGCTTTGAAACGATGTCTGCTGCTGCAAAAGCCGGCGATGCTGAAAAGGTTGAGGAAGGTATGAACAAGCTCGGCGAAGCAGTTACATACCTTGACGAATACAACGCAGCACTTGAAGAGCTTGCTGCACAGTTCGGTTCTGAAGTCCAGTACTAATATATAATTTATAACAAATAGGCGGCATAAAGAGAAGCGGGGCAAACAAAACGTTTGCTCCGCTTAAATAATATTTGTATCAGTCTTTCATAAAGAGTGTGCCGGGGATGTGACCTGCAAGGATATCGTATGCATTTTCAATGCGGCTGCCATTTGTGATAACCATCGGGATGCCGCTTTCAAAGCAGACCTCTGCCGCATGGATTTTGGTGACCATTCCGCCCGTGCCGAGCTTTGTACCCGCACCGCCCGCAAGTGAGCGTATATCGGCGTTTATTTCGGTCACGCGCGGTATAACGCGTGCATTTTCGTTGGCGTGGGGGTCACAGTCGTACAAGCCGTCAATATCGGAGAAGATGATAAGCAAATCCGCTTTTACAAGCGCGGCAACTTCGGCTGAAAGCGTGTCGTTGTCGCCGAAGAGGATTTCATCTACGCCCGTGGTGTCGTTTTCATTTACAACCGGAATTGCACCGAGTTCAAACAGTGCTTCAAACGTGCTTTCAACCTTTTCACGACGTACCTCTTCTACAATATCGCTTTTTGTGATAAGAATCTGCCCCACAACCTGTGAATAGTCGAGGAAAAACTTATCGTAAATATGCATAAGCTCGCACTGACCGACGGATGCCGCCGCCTGCTTATAACGAAGCTCCTGCGGGCGCACGGTCATGCCGAGCTTCGACATACCTACGCCGATTGCACCGGAGGTGACGAGAACAACATCAAGCCCCATATTCTTTATATCGGAAAGGACGCGCGCAAGTGTTTCAAGATGGCGCAAATCAAGCCTTCCCGTGCTGTGTGTAAGTGTGGAAGTACCTACTTTTATAACAACTCTTTTTATCCCTTCGGGAGAAAACATAACAAAAACCTGCCCTTTAATCTTCTTTTGTTATATTCTACCACATATTGCGGGATAATGCAAACATTATTGAGATTGCCGTTAGCCAATGCTTAAGAAATCCATTGAGCCCTGGCTTGTTGCGGTTTTATATTCACCGTTTACAAGAATTGTGTTTGTCGGTGTGCCGCTTGTTGTTATAACATCGTTTTTTAAAAGAGCAATCACCGTCATTGACGGCTTTTCGTACTTTTTCATAGTTTCACAATCTCCTTTATACTATATAATTTTCTGTAAATGAAAAAACTTTTCCTATTTCTCCGTTACTGTTCACATAAACGACTGCGTTACCACCATTGCTTGAATACAGCTCGTCTTCATTATTCGGTATGCATACAAGTTCTTCGCCTGCGTAAGTGTTATCATCAAGCTTAATAACCGCAAAGTCCTCAGCACATTTGTATGATTGTGCTGACTCCTCAGCTATAATAACATTATCATATGTATCATAGAAGCTCAGGGTATCGTTTCGCAACGATACGGCATTCACAAGATAAAAACCTTCTTCTGTACTGAATTTAGTGTCTATATCGCGATAAAACGAAACAACCTCCAGTTGGCTTATTCTCTCGGCAGTGTTTGTTTTATACTTGGCAAAATAGTAATACCACTGATCCGGTTCTCCGACATCTGCATTTTCGCCCAGCAGGGGCTTTCCGTCAAAATCTGTTATATCATCAACCGAAACCTTTACCGATGTTCCGCTTTCATCGACAAGAGTGAGCTGTACATAATAGCTGTTTGTTGCAGGATTATAACACTTTTTGAGGAAATTATATATCCGATTTTTCTTTTTCCGATTCTTCAACGGGTGCAGTAAATACTTTTGCAAAATCCGGCTTGCATCCAATCGGTTCAGACCAGTGGGTAATTCCGTCTACAACGACAAACCCCCGGGCAAAGAATCTGCCGGAAAACGTTTCCGGAATATTAATGATATTGCCGTAAAATGTCTTTGACGGTTTACCCTTAAGTACATCTCCTATCTGCGTATCGTCTGTTTCCGAGGTTACGAATTTGATTCCCGATTCGGTAACCTCGCCGTCTGTTTCGGCATTGAAGAGATAGCGCACAAGTCCGTGCTTTTCTCCGTCAATGTTGTAATACCCTGCGTCGGTCGCGGTTGTCCATGTTACAGCCGCACTCGCGGAGAGGGAAAGTGCGAACAGTAAGAGGACGGAAATAAATATTTTTTGCGCGTTTCTCATTTTGATTTTACCTCCTAAAAATAAAAAAATGCGTAGCTCTTTGTAAGAAGAGCCACGCACTATACTGCAAAAGTTTTTCAAAATAGTTGACAAAACATATTTTATTAAGTATAATAAGTATAGAAAAGGCAAGACCTCAAACGGTTATGCCAAAGGTGGTTTATTTATAAAAATAACACGACTTTGACGGGGCGTGTTATTTTTTTATGGAAATTACTAAAAGTAACAGAATAATCATAAATGAAATTATGTATTCACTATCCATAGCTATCACCTCCCGATATAAGAGATGATGGCATAACCGCCCAGCTGTTACACTGTTTTCAGTCTTACCTTATCGGATTTCTCCGACAAAGACATTATATAACATATTTTACATTATTTGAACATCGTAATTTCTTTTTATACATTTATATCAAACATTTCTGACAGAACTGCCCAGTTCTGCGGGAAAGGGCGCATAAGGTTCCAATATCCTGCACCGAAAAGCGAATATTCGCTGATGAGCGAGAGCTTTGCCGCAATGCTTCGCGCATCCTCAAAATGCACTTCGTGGAGAACCCCGTCGGATGCGGTATAGTTAAAATATGGACTTTGTGAAGCTTCATTAAAAAGAATTTCAACACCTTTTTCACGTGCGATTTCCACCGCTTCAACGTTTGAGATTGACTGTGCGCGGCTCTCTCCCTGAACGAAGGGCAGCGCCCAATCGTAACCATAATTCGGGATACCGAGATAAATCTTATAAGGCGGGATTTCCGTAAGCGCGTATTCTATTACAGCACGCACGTTTTCAATCGGCGCAACGGGAAACGGAGGACCGTACGTATATCCCCATTCGTATGTCATAAGAAGAACATTATCTGCTGCTGCGCCTAAAAGCGCGTAATCGTGCCCTTCGTATAAAAGTCCCGGTTGGTCGGAACTTGTTTTCGGGGCAAGTGCTACGGTTACGGTTTTACCTTCTGCGTTCAAAAGTGCGCGGAGTTCTGCTATAAAATCGGCATATAAAGAAGCATTGCGTGCGGGGATGAACTCGAAATCTACATCAATGCCAGAATAACCCTTTTCGTTGATAACGGAAATGACGTTTTGTATCAGACTTTGCCGAGCTTCTGCGTTGTTTAATACGATATCGGCAAGCGCGGAATCAAATCCGCCTTCTTCTGTGAGTGTTGAAAGATGCATAAGTGAAGCTGTGCCGTATTCGCGCGAGAGCGTGAGCAGGGTTTCGTCGTTTAAGTCCACAAGCCCGCCTGAGGGCGTTATTCCGTATGTAAATGGGATAAGGTATGTGAGAAATGGAAGAACGCTGCGTAAAAGCGATGCTTCTATAAAGGGGTATGCATAGCCGGAAACGGTGATGCTGCCAAGAGGTGTCCTTTCTTCGGAAGGTATAACCACCGTCTGCCCAACAACCAGACCTTCACTCAGCGGAATTTCATTCACTGCAGAAAGTGTTCGTGCGCTGATGTTGAAGCTTTCTCCGATTGAGGTCAGCGTATCTCCGGCGCGGACAACATAAATTTCCAAAAGTATCACTCCTTTAAATCAACATATGCCAATAAAAGGTAAATAATAACCGCAGATTTAGTGTTTTAGTGTTTTTCTTTGAAAAAATAAAAAAAACTATTGATTTTTGCGTGAAAATGTGATATTATTTACTTTGCTATTTAATTGAGTAATAAAGAAGCATTACCGAAAGAGGTGAATTTCATGAAGGCAGGAATCCATCCGGATTATAAGCAGACAACGATTACCTGTGCATGCGGCGAGGTTATAGAGACGGGCTCCACAAAGGAGAACATCAAGGTTGAGATTTGCTCAAAGTGCCATCCGTTCTATACCGGTAAGCAGAAGCTTGTTGATACAGGCGGCCGTGTTGATAGGTTCAACAAAAAGTTTGGTTTGACAGATAAGTAATTATCAAAAATCCAAATATTACCGAAGCCGATTTCCGGCTTCGGTTTTTGTTGTATATTGAGTAAATTTGTGGTAGAATAGAATTGCAACAAAAATTTTCAGATGGTGATATTATGATAAATTTAGGAAATGACTGGACCGAGCTTCTTTCAGAGGAGTTCGAAAAGGAATACTACATAACACTCCGTAATTTTCTAAAAGAAGAATACAAATCGTATACAATTTATCCGAGTATGTATGATATTTTCAACGCACTGCGCCTTACGGCATACGGTGACGTTAAGGTTGTAATTCTTGGCCAGGACCCGTATCATGGTGAGGGTCAGGCGCATGGGCTTGCGTTTTCGGTGAAGGACGGAATTCCGCTTCCGCCGTCTCTTAGAAACATTTACAAAGAGGTGTTTGCCGAAACGGATAATATTCAGCCGGAATCGGGAGACCTTACGCGTTGGGCAGAGCAGGGGGTTCTGCTTCTGAACACTGCGCTGACCGTTCGAGCGGGAGAGGCTAATTCCCACAGCGGTAAGGGCTGGGAGATCTTTACCGATGCCGTAATAAAGAAATTGAACGAGCGGGAAAAGCCGATTGTTTTTCTGCTCTGGGGTAGGAATGCACGGACGAAGCAGGAGCTTATAACAAACCCTGTCCACAAGGTGTTCTGTGCACCGCACCCGAGCCCGCTTTCTGCGCACAGCGGATTTTTCGGCTGCGACCACTTCAACGCGGCCAACCGTGAGCTTATAATAAACGGCGATATGCCGATTATATGGTAAAATAATATGTAATCAAAATAAAGGAGAGAATTATCATGAGCTTTGAAAAAGGAATGTACGGAAATCTTGAGCTTTTCACGCTCAAAAACAAAAATGGAATGCAGGCAGATATTATCTCGGTGGGTGCGTCGATTGTTAATCTCTTTGTTCCGGATAAGGACGGAAAGGTACGCGACGTTGTTCTCGGATATGCAAACGGCGAGGACTATTTAAAACCCGGACCAAACCACGGCGCTGTCTGCGGAAGAGTTGCAAACCGCATCGAGAATGCAGAGTTTGAATTAAACGGCAAGACAATAAAGGTTCCTGCCAATATGAAAGGGATTCATATGCTCCACGGCGGTGCAGACGAGCCGCTTGCGCGCCGCATCTTTACCGAGAAGGAGCACACGGAGAATTCCGTAACCCTTACGGCGCTTCTTCCTGACGGAGAAAACGGATTTCCGGGCAACATGACGGTTGATGTTACATATACGCTGTCGGACAACAACGGACTTAAGCTTTCATACATTGCTTCTTGCGATGCAGACACGGTCATCAACCTTACAAACCACGCATACTTTAACCTCCGCGGTCACGCGGCAGGAAGCATCCACGACCATATTATGACGATGTATGCCGACACGTATGCACCGCAGGCACCGCACGGTATGGTTTACGGTGTTCTTCATCCGCTGCCGGAGGAATTTGATTTCCGCGCACCGAAGGAGATAGGTCGCGATATCGACAACGATCACGAGCAGCTGAAACTTGCCGGTGGATATGACCATGCATGGACTGTAAGAAACAACGGTCGTGAGCTTGTTACCTGCACCGAGGTTTATTGCCCCGAGTCCGGCATTAATATGACGGTAAAGACCAACAGTCCGACTGTTCTTCTCTATACCGGAAATTCACTTCCGGGTGTCGATTATCCGGCAAAGGGCGGCGCAACGTATGAACGCCGCGGCGCGCTGTGCTTGGAAACAGGTTTTTATCCCAACTGCCTTAAGTTCCCGCAGTTTATGCAGGGATACCTTAAAAAGGATGAGGTTTTCGATTACGAAACCGAATATGTTTTTGATGTAAAATAACATAATTGCAGGGGAGGGCTTTCGTGCCCTCCCTCTTACGTTTCTGTGTTGCCTGCTGCGGGCGTGGTGGTTTCTCACTCTTGCAATCAGGCTTTTTTTGTGGTACAATATATCGTGCGAGTAAGACAGACAGCCGCGTGCGTCATATGCCGAAAGGCGGCGCATGAGGAAAGTCCGAGCTCCACAGGGCAAGGATAACGGGTAACGCCCGCCGAAGGCGACTTCAGGAAAAGTGCAACAGAGATATACCGCTTAATTTCAGGCATTTACGCCGGAAATTAAGTAAGGGTGGAAACGTGAGGTAAGAGCTCACGGGTGAGCAGGGAACTGTCTCATCCTGCAAACTCTATCCGGAGCAACACCGCATAGGAGGACTTAAGGCCGGCCCGGCTGTCCTCGGGAAGGTGGCTAAAGCGCCGTGGCAACACGTCGCGTAGATAGATGGCTGTCCACGACAGAACTCGGCTTACAGGCTTACTCGCACCATATAGTGAAAAAACGTACAGATGGCAACCATCTGTACGTTTTTTATGTATTAATATTTTCCTACTTCTCAGCACTTTCCTCAACCTTATCCGGTTTGCGCAGGTGCAGTGCGCAGAGGATTTTTACAAGGCGTTCTCTCGGGAAGAAGTGGTTTATAAGCAGTGCCACAATAACACCGATTGCCGTGTCAAGCATACGGTTGAGAGAGTACGGAATGTATGCCGCGGCATCGTTCTGGGTAAAGAGAATGATACTCAAGATAACTCCGCCCGGCTGTATGCCGCCCGGCCAGCGAAAGAACTGGCAGGCGATAATAAGTGCGACAACTCCGACGAAAAGAAACGGCATCATAAGAAGCCCGACTTCACCATCGGGGCAGAAAATAAGATACAGACGAAACAGAAGCATACCGATAAAGCCGCCGATAATCGTGCCGAAAAGGCGGTTTCCGCCGTTGAGCCACGAATCACCCATATCATAACCGGTGCCGAATATCGCACCGATGCAGGCAAAGGTAGGATTACGGTCAATAAACAAATAGATAAACGCGCAAAGCGTTGCAGCAATTGCTGTTTTGATGTTACGCATACCTATGCGAAATTTAAAAGGTTTTTTACTCATGATTTATCCCCTTATTCTGTGATGTTAAAAAATCTGAGTGCATTTTGGGTCGTTATTCTGCCGACCTCTTCGGGTGTTACATTCCATAGCTGCGCAATTTTTGCGGCGATATACGGGACATATCCCGGATGATTACGCTTTCCGCGGTACGGTACGGGTGCCATATACGGGCAGTCCGTTTCAAGCATTATCCTCTCGTGAGGCACGGAAAGCAGAACCTCGTGAGAGTGGCGCGCGTTTTTAAAGGTAACCGCGCCACCGAATGAAAAGTAATATCCAAGATTTGTAAGCTCCCGGGCATATTCCGCGCTGCCTGAAAAGCAGTGGTATACAACGCGAAGTGACGGGAATTCTTTAAGAATTTGCAGTGTGTCGAGGTGCGCTTCTCTGTCGTGAACGACAAGGGGAAGGCAAAGCTCCTCTGCCAAGGCTGCCTGTTTGCGGAATACCTCTTTTTGAACCTCGCGCGGGACATCGTCCCAGTAATAGTCAAGCCCTACTTCGCCTATTGCGACAATGTTTTTCTCACGTGAAAGCTTAGCAATTTGCCGAAGATCTTCCTCGCGAAAACGGTCTGCCGCCTCAGGATGAATACCCACGGCGCCATAAATAAAGTCATATTTTTGGCAGAGGCGCACCGTATCCCGGCACGATTCCATATCGCTCGATGCGTTGAGAATGCGTGTTACACCCGTTTTTGCAAATGAGGATATAAGCTCGTCGCGGTCGGGGGAGAACTGCTTATCATCGAGATGTGCATGTGTGTCAAAAAACATTTTGTTATATTCCTTATAATTATACGTTATGCAATTCCAAAGAGGGATTCAAAAGTACCGCAGAGTATTCGTTCGTTCATTTCTTTCGTAAGTCCAAGGTTAAGGAACTTAGAAAGCTCCTCTGCAGGTGTCCACATCGGAAAATCTGAGCCAAACATAAACTGCTCTGCGCCGAACTCGTCGATAAAAGCAAGCGCTTCATCCGGCTTCATGACCCACAGCGAGCTGGATGTGTCAAAGTACAGGTTTTTGTGCTTCGGATACTGCCATGCGTGTTCCCATTCGGAGTAGCCGCCAAAATGCGCGGCAATGCATTTAAGCTCAGGGAATTTTTCAAGTACGCGGATAAGCCTGCGCGGACCTGAAAAGTCGTACCGCTTATCTCCTGTATGGAAAAGAACGGGAAGCCCTTCGCGCTCGAGAGCTTTGTATGTAGGAAACATCTGCTCGTCATCTATCGCAAATTGCTGAAAATCGGGATGAAACTTTACACCGTGAAGACCAAGAGTAATAAGACGCGAAATTTCGGCTTCCGGGTCGGAAAGGCCTGGGTGGAGAGTCGCAACTCCGAAAAACTCGGGATACTTTTTGCATTTTTCCGCGATAAAATCATTTATTGACTGGACCTGATGCGGAGTTGTTGCCGGTGAGCAGACAAGCGCACGGGAAATCCCCGCTTCACGAAGCTTTTCAGCAAGGGTATGCGCCGTGCCGTCGTGATGCATCTCGACCCCGTAAAACT